>JBAXUS010000171.1:0-13538 GCA_037129555.1 Planctomycetota bacterium | reverse complement strand
CCGCCCTCTCCCTCAAGGGGAGAGGGAACAGCGGCGCAAGTCCGGTGATGCACCCTGAGTGAGTGCATTCATCTCCGCTCGTTTGACTTGAGCGCCTCGATACTTTAAACTATTCCCACTATGAACGAATCCCGTATCCGGGCCCGCGACTTTCCCGCGTGGCTGAAAAAACCGTGGCCTGCGCAGTATGACATGCGCACCCATCGCATCCTTGACGACCTCAAACTCAACACCGTCTGCCAGTCCGCCGAATGTCCCAACCTTGGCGAATGCTGGTCGCGCGGTGCTGCCACCTTTATGATCCTCGGCGAAAGCTGCACACGCTCGTGCAACTTCTGCGCGGTCACCACCGGTCGTGGCGAGGCGATTGAATCGCTCTCCGACGAACCCGCGCGTGTGGCCCAAGCCACCAAGCAACTCGGCTTGAAGCACGTCGTTGTCACCAGCGTTGCGCGCGACGATCTTGACGACGAAGGTGCCGACCATTTTGCAAAAGTTATCCGAACGCTGCGTTCGTATTGCGGTCCGGAGCTTGTCATCGAAGTGTTGACGCCCGATTTTCACGCGCGGCGCGATTGCCTCGAAACGGTGCTCGGCGCGGAACCGACCGTCTTCAATCACAATATTGAAACCACCGAGAAGCTGCACCGCGAAGTCCGCCCGCAAGGCAACTACCGACGGACGCTTGAAGTCCTGCGTCTTGCTAAAGAAATTTCGCCGGACGTGACGACCAAGAGCGGCATGATGGTCGGTATGGGCGAGACGACGGACGAGGTCCGTATCGTGATCGCCGATCTGCGCAGCATCGGGTGTGACATTCTGACGATTGGCCAATATCTTCAGCCGTCGAAGACGCATTTGCCCGTGCAGGAATACGTTCATCCCGATACATTTAAAAGCTTCGAAGAATACGCGCTGTCGATTGGTTTCCGTGCAGCGGCGTGCGGCCCGTTTGTGCGCTCGAGTTACCAAGCTGAAACGGTTCTAGAGCACGCGCATGCGTAACAATTGACACATTTGTCGTTCAGCAATATCAGATTAATTTGTTTTTTCATCCATCGTCAAAGGTCTTTTTGTTCGGAGGAATATCGAAGCCATGTCAAAGCCTACGTCTGTTCCCGGAAATGCTGTTTTCGCTCAGTCGGGTGGTCCGACCGCCGTCATCAATTCGTCGATGGCTGGCGCTGTTCTGGAAGCCATGAAACATAAGAAATCGTTCGGCAAATTGTTCGGAGCCAAGAACGGAATTCTCGGCGTGTTGCAAGAGGAGTTGTTTGATTTCGGCAAGGAAGACCCGAAGGCGTTGAAAGGCTTGACGCGCACGCCCGCCGCCGCCGCCGGTTCGTGCCGGTATAAGGTGAAAACCGACGCCGATTACTCGCGCATCGTCGACGTCTTCAAAGCCCACAACATCCGCTATTTCTTCTACGCCGGCGGCAACGACAGCATGGACACCGCTGACAAAGTCGCACGCCTTGCGAAAGACTCGAACTACGACATGTCCGTGATGGGCATTCCGAAAACGATCGATAACGATTTGGCCTGCACCGATCATTGCCCGGGCTACGGCAGCGTCGTGAAGTACAACGCGACGCAAGTCATGGAAGCCGGCAAAGACACCGAAGCGCTGTACACGACCGACACGGTCACCGTTCAAGAAGTCATGGGCCGCAACGCGGGTTGGATCGCGGCGGGCTGTGGCTTGGCCGCGCGCGATGGCGAAGACGCGCCGCACTTGATTTACATCCCAGAAATTTCCTACTCCTTGAACCAAATGGCGGAACACGTCCGCGCGTGTCTCAAGCGCATCGGCCGCGCCGTGATCGTTGTCTGCGAAGGCTGCAAGAACGAAAAGGGCGAGTACCTTTCCGAAGTCGGCGGCGCGTTCGGAGCGGATGCGTTCGGACACAAACAGCTCGGCGGCGTCGGCGAATTCCTCGCGAATTTCATCGAGAAAGAAATCGGCGTTAAAGCGCGCCGCAACAAAGCCGGAACGCTGCAACGCGCGGGTATGCACTGGGCCAGCCAGACCGATGTCGACGAAGCCTACATGTCCGGACGCGATGCAGTCAAACACGCGAAAGCCGGCGTCACCGGCCACATGGTCACCCTCGTCCGCAAAAGCAACAAGCCGTACACATGCGTTACCGGCCTCGCCAAATTGAGCGACGTCGCGAACGGCGAATCGTTGTTGCCACGCGATTTCATGAACGAAGAAGGCACCGGCATCTCCAAGAAATTCCGCCAGTACTTGACGCCGTTGGTTCAAGGCCAAGTCAAAGTCAAAATGGGTGACGACGGCTTGCCAATGTACGTCCGCTTGAAACGCAAGCTGGTGACAAAGAAGTGCGGGGAATGGACCAAGTAGTACGACTTTTTTAAACGGAGCGGTTCAACATGGTGAAGCCCATCGTACTTGCGATTCTGTTGTCGGACTCGGTCATTCGCGAGCAGGGAACGAACAAACTGTCGTTGATCGGCACGTTCAACGGATTGTTCTCCAACACATACCCGTGCACACACCCGACTATGAGCGTGTACATCGCGATCACCGAAGGGCGCGGGCGAGTACCGTGCCGCCTGCGCATGATCGGCATGGAAGACAACAGCACCGTCTTCGATCTCCCCGGCCAGATCGATTTCGGCGGACCGACGAGTGTCGGCGAACTCGTCTTCCAATTGCAGCAAGTCCGCTTCCCAAATCCCGGCGTGTACTCGATCGAATTCTGGACCGGCAACGACCTCCTCGCATCGCGAAAATTGAACGTCCAAAAAGTTGAGCAGAAGAACGCGGAGTAAATTGTCAGGAGCGGCGGCACTCCTTTATAAGGTTTAACTATGAACGTTTCAAAATGGATTCTCTTTGTCTGCTTCGCATCGATGTCCGTTCTCGTTGCCCTCGAGAAAGAGCCGGACGTGGTGACGAATGTATCCACCGTCCCGCCGCCCGGTGTCGCACCGTTTGACCCGAAGCCGCTGATGGCCAAAGTCAACGAGCGCCTCACGACCGACACATTTCGCTTCGCCGTGCTGGGCGACGCGAAGCACGCCAAGACTCTTCCGGCGTTATTGACGTACCTCGATGGAACCCTCAAACCCGATTTCGTTTTAACGACCGGCGACATGGTCAGTACCGGTGGCGGAAAAGTCGGGCCAGGCTATTACGAAATGCTGACGACTCAAACCGGCCCCGAAATGCGCAAGCGTCCGTGGTGGCCGGCGATTGGTAACCACGAATTAGCCGGCGGAGCCATCACCGGACGCGACGCACTGGTCGAAGACAGCGAGCAATTGCGCAAGAACCAGATTTCCGGCATCGAGAACTTCAAAAAGTTCTACAACCTCGAAAACGAAATCTACAGCTTCACCTGCCGCAACTGTTATTTCATCGCGCTGCCATTCCGGTATCCGACGGGCAAACACATCGAGTGGCTCGAAGCCGAATTGAAAAAAGCAACTGAAGCCAAACAGCACATCATTGTCTTCAACCACGCTCCCTTCTTCACTGTTGGTTTGAAGACGCCAAAAGAAATTCCGAATAAAGAATCCGATGTCACCGCATTGTTTCAAAAATACCACGTCACCGCCGTGTTCTCCGGCCACGACCACGGCTACTACCGCACCGTTCGCAGCGGCATTCCGTACTTCACCAGCGCCGGTGGCGGAGCCTCGATTTACCCGGGCGCTCGCACGAAAGAGGCGTTGCCCGAAGACGTCTACTATTACGGTGACCCCGCCTCGTTCGCGAAAGGCAGCAAAGAGAAGAAATACGTGCTGCACAAAAACGACGGCAGCCCCGACAAAATCAGCAACGTTTCCGACCAATTCCTGTGCATCGTGGATGTCGACGGCAACAAAATCACGTGCTTCACCGTGACGACAAAGGGTGAGAAGTGGGATGAGATTGTGTTGTCGAAGTAACTGTTAAACTGTCGTCGAAGGTTTAACGACATGTGTCATTTATAATTTGTCATGTGTCATGTGTCATTTAAACAGCGTCCGATTTCGCGCGATGTTGCTGTTAAATGACAAATAACAAATACCAAATGACAAATGCCGTTGAAATCAGCCAAGCCTCGCGGAGCCAGCCACGTCGCCCTATGAGCATGTTCAAGCAAAGCGTTCTGGTCTCGGGAGCCCGCGTGATCGACAAGGCGATGAGCCTCGCGATCGTACTCGTCATGGCGCGGCATTTCGGCGAGCAGGGCATGGGGGAGTTCTACTACTACTTCAGCCTCGCCAGTCTGTTCATACCCTTGATCGATGTCAGCACCGGAATGACGTTGTTGCAGCGCTGGCACGAGCGCGACGAACACGGTCGGCGGCTGTTGATGACGCAACTCGTCATTCTGAAATTCGCGCTCGGAATTCTCGCGCTCGCGCTCGCGCTCGGCGGTGATGCCATCAGTAAATGGGGCGCTCCGAATGTCCTCGCGGTCAGCGCCGCACTGCTCGCCATTTTCTTCGATGACATCTCCGAACTCCTTCGACGCCCCGCACACGCGCAAGGCAAATACGCGCTCGAAGTCATCACGCCGCTCATCAGCCGCGTCGTCCAACTCGTCCTCGTGTTCGTATTTTTATCGCGCATGACCAACGGATTCCAAGTCATCTACATCTTCGCCGCAGCGAATTTGGTCGAGACACTCATTTCGATTTACGGCACTGCCGGCTGCGTTCCGACCGTGTTGGCCGGCTCCAAACGCGGCGATTGGTGGGACATCCTCAAGAACGGTGCACCGTTCGCCATGTCCGGACTTTTCTGCATGGCCTCGCTCCATTTTGACAGCGTGATGCTGGCCAGTTACAGCATGAAAGCTGTCGGCGCATACGGTTCAGCCGTGCGCATTATCATGGTCATGAACGTCCTGAACGGCGGCGTCTGCCACGCGCTTTTCCCGAAGCTGATCAAAGCCAAAGCCGAAAAAGATCGCGGCCATATCGGCTGGCTGATCAACGGTACGCTGCGTGGATTCATTGTTTTGTTCGGAGCGATTTCTATCGGCGGAATCGCCATCGGCCCGCAGCTCATGGCTACACTGTACGGTGACAAATTCCCCGACACCGGCGCGATCTTCCGCTTCCTCAGTCCCATTATTTTGCTCGCAGCGTTCTACAGTCTTCTCGGTCAATGCCTCGAAATTCTCGGCGAACAAGCGAAGGTCATGCGCATCTACGCCCTCAGCGCGGCGGTCAATATCGTCGGAAATCTTCTGCTGATTCCGCAGTACGGAATGTTCGGAGCCGCCGCCGCAACTCTCGTCTCCAGCCTGATCACGGTCATCATGCTCTTCGTGATGATTTACAAAAATAAGGACGTGATTATGACCGACTGCGGTCTCGGTCGCGCAGCGATTTTCCTGGCGATCATCGCGGTCTTTTTCGCGCCGCTGGCCTGGCTCTCCGTATGGATCGCAGTGCCACTCGGAGCCCTATTCTTCGCCGCTCTCCTGCTCCCTTTCCGCAGTTACTGGTTCGCCGGAATGGGCCGCCTCGCTGGCGAAAAACAAGTCAATTGCGAAGGCACACCTCAACGGTAAGCGTTGAACCTTAAACTGCGCCGTTACGCCTTCTTCACAAACGTCAACGGCCCGCGCTCATTCTTGCCCTTGCCCTTCGGATCAATCCCGCTCAGATACAGCGCCGTCGCGTAGATGTCGCCGTGATCCGGAATCCAGCTCTTGTCGCTCTTCTTCCGATCCTTCAAGAGCACGCCCGATTTCGGATCGTACGCCGGATCCATCGAACCGTCGGGCATGATCGGGATCGCGAGCAGCGTCTTGTCCCCGACCGCACCGATCTGTTGATCGCCTTTTACTTTTCCGCCCAAAATCGCACCGCTCGTGACGCGCCAGTGCTGCGAAATATCCTGCCCGGCGATCTGCTTTTTCTTGTCGTCTTCCGGGATCGGCATCTTCTCGATCGCCTCGACATCGCCCTTGATCGTCCGACCAAATTCAGACGCCAACACGATCGTCGTCAGATCGAACAGACTCTTCCCCGTGTTGCCGTACTCCGTGCTCTTCAGCAAGTCAACGAACGCATGCAGCGGCTTCCACAGATGTTCGTGCATCTGCGTCGTCTGATCTTTCTGCCCAACCGGCTTGCCGTCTTTGCCCCACAGATTCGAACGGTTGTTGTGCGCATCAAAGTGCCGGATGTCGCGGCTTTCGATAAAGAACGAGCACGACAATCCCGCGCGCATCAACTCGTACGCCATCATCGCCTGGACGTTTGTGTTCGGAGAAAACTTCGTCCGCGCCTTGTTTCCGTTGACGCTGCGGTACGTGATCAATTCGTCCGGCATCGTCACGCCGAAGCGCTCTTTCAACGCCGAATCCGTGAACAATTTCGACAGCATCGGCTTGTCCAGCGACTTGCCTTTGTTCGACAGATTTTCATAAATCGTCCGCGCCGACGAGTAGCTCTTCACCGCTTCAATGTGCTCTTCTTTCAGCGCCATCGAATTCGCACCACTAAGGAAATTCTGAATCTGAGCGTTGACGACATCATTCGACGACGTATACATCCGCATCAAAAACTGCCGCAGATTGTCCGGCGTTCCGGCATAAATCGTGTGCGCATGAACCGGCCCGAGTGCGTGGTAATAGCCCTTGCGACCGGTGTACTGAACTTCGTTCAATTCGCCGTCGGACAGCCAATAATGCCAGCTCAAATTCGGCAGCGGATACGGCTGGCCGTAGACTTCCGCGAACGCCTGCATGACCGTGCGCTCATTGTCTTCACGGTCCGCAGTCATGCCGTAATTGTAGTGCCCCAAATGGCAGCGCAACCGCTCAGCCGAATGCCCGGACCCCGTCTCCATCGAACTGATTACGGCCATGTCCTTGAACAGGCCCTTGCCTTCTTCGGCCAGATACCCATAGCGAATGTTGCCGTGCGTCTTGATCTGGTAGCCTTCTTTTCCGAAATTCAAGACACGGTATTTCTCGTCGCTGATGCTTTTAGGAATACGATTCTCAGGAAAAATATTGTTCGGCGTCACCACCGGGCTGAACATGTCGTAACTGTTCCAGCCGCCTTCAAGAAACCAATAAACCAAAAAACGCGGCTCGGTCTTGCCTGCAATCTCTTTAGCCTTGTGAGCAAACTTCGGTTCATCGGCGCGCGCCAATCCATGTTTCCCAAAATAGCCGAGAAAATCCGAACACGTCAACCCTGCCGCCGTGAGTCCCACGCGTTTGACAAAATCGCGCCGGTTGGCCAACAGCCAATCCCGCTTGGCCTGAGCCTCACTCCCCGACTCCGCAATCCACCCGTCGCCCAGGTGTTTTTTGCATTCAAAATCAGCCATGGTCCAGCACCCTCATTTAAACGTTTCTACACGCTTCAATGTCTATTTATATATACCCCAAGACACTGAGAAAAAGTAAATATTCCCCCCCCAAAGAGCCGCGCGCGCAAGCAAGCGGCCAACCCCATGCGTCAATCCCCCAAGCCGCTTGCTTGCGCGCGCGGCTCTTTCATCGTTGCCCCAATAAACCTTTAAGCCCTTACCGTTTTTGCGAAGATTCGCGTCCATCCGCGTTATTCGCGGTTAAGCCGAAAGCCGTTCGCCCTTAACATGGATGGAAGAAGAATAAAATCTGTTCACAACTTCAAAGGTGTATATACTAAAAATCATGATGCTCCATCGTCACTCCTACTGCCAGCCTGACGCATTACCGCACGGATTTAATCTCCGTTCCGCGCTGCGGGCTCTTATGTGCGCAGGAATCGCATATTCAGTATTCGCATATCCACTCTTAGCAGAAGAAATGGCGGTCGGTCAGACCACGAATCTCCAATCGAACTACCCGGATTTTCTTGCGGCGCTTCAGCGCGGCGGGGCAACGATGTGGGTACTCACGGCTCTGTTGATTCTCGCCATAATTGAAGGCGCGATTCAGCTCTCATTTCTGTCCCGGCGCAAACATGTTCCGAACGATTTCGACAAAGATGTGGTGCATGTTGCAGACACCAAAGGCATTGACGCCGGGATTGCGTTGTGCAAAGAAAAGCCATCGTCGCTGGCGCGTGTGATACAAGCTGCATTGCTGCGGCACGGCGCTCCGCTCGGACAAATCGAAAACGCTGTGCGAAATGAAGCGATCCTGTCGCGGTATGTTTTGCTGCGCCGCTCCCGAGTGCTGGGATGGATCGCCGCGATCTCTCCGATTCTCGGACTGCTCGGCTGCTCCTTAAATCTGATTCCGGTAGCCAAAGAATCGGAAGCAATCTTTCCCGGGCTTGAGGCTGGCCTCTATTGCTTCGCATTCTCTCTTGTTATAACACTGATCGCGTTGGGATTGTATTTTGTCGCGCGCGCGCGGGCGTTTGATTTCGCACACGACATTGAAGTCCGGGCGCTTGACGCCTCCGTGACTCTCGACCGCAAAGCGCGGCAGAGCATCCGACTGATTGAAGACATTGAAGAAAAAATTAAAACCGAAAGCATGATCAAAGTGCCGGACTTGAGCGACGAATTCGATGAACAATCTCAGCCTCACGAAAGTGCGCTGAAAACAAACGTCACAACTCACGCCGGCGCACCCGCGCAAGCATAACGACTTTTTAAAGGAACCCTTCACTTGGCCCTGATGACATTGACCACGGACGAAGTTGCCGCGCACCTGAAGCCGATTCTTGAGAAACATCTCAGCAATGTTCACATCGGAATTGAGGGCAACAAAGGAATCATCTCAGGCAAGAAATTTGTCCTCGCGGTAGACATTCGTTTTGAGTGCCACGTGACCGCACCGACGACGCTCTTCAAGATCGATCTCGCGTGCTCCTTCGCCGCACGAGCCGCGTTGGAATCCATGGGCGATTCTTTGCGTGCCGAGCGGCCCTACATCAAATCGCTCGATGCCACTCAATGTGTGATCGATCTCACCAAAGTGCCGGTCGGAACCAAAATGCTGAGTGATTTTATCGTTCTGAATTCAGCGCACATCCCGGCACAAAACGGCCCGTTTGCAGAACTGAACGTCACCATCAAACCGTTGTAACGTTGGCTCACCGCGCACCCTTGCCTTTAACGTCCGCGTCCCAGCGCACCATCCACTCCTCGATATTTTTGTCGAACGATTTCGCGTCGAATTTCATCGGATCGAGTTTCAAATTGCGCATCGATTCGGGAAGTTTTTCGACAGGAATATCGGTTCGTGCCGGGATGCGGTCGCGTTCGTGAGCCATCAAAATCAACTGCTCCGGATCGTTGACGAAATCGTAGAACAGTTTCGCGCCTTCCGGATTCGGGCTATTTTTGACGATCGCAATCGGCTCGATGTTGACCATCGTGTTCGTTGGGAGCACGTAGTCGAACGGCTTGCCTTTGTTCTTCTTCAGATTCAACACGTCCGGCAAATTCCACGGCGCGAGCACGCACGGTCCATCGCTTTCGATCAGGCGATAAAGCGCGTCGGGATTCGCGGCGTATGGCAAGGCCGTGTTGGCGTCGAGCTTTTTCAAGAAATCAAAACCCGCGTCGATGCTGCCGCGCCGTTCGTTTTCGCGCAGAATCAATGCGCCAAAAATCAGCTTCATCCCGGAACTTGCGCGCGCGTCGCGGACTGCGATCTTGCCTTTCCATTTTTGATCAAGCAGATCGTCCCATTCACGCGGCAGATCAGCGGCTTTGATTTTGTTGGGATTGTAGAGAATGATTTCCGGAGTCAAAAACGTAGCCGACCATCCGCCCGTCGGACTCTTTGCATTCTCCGGCAAACTCGCTGACCAAGCCGGGACATACGTTTCGAGTAAGCCCTGCTCTTCAGCATTTTTAAAATCACTAACCGACCCACCCCACCACGCACACGCGCGAGGCTGAGCGCGTTCGGCTTTGATCTTCGCAAAGACTTCGCCGCCACCCATATCCTGAAACCGCAGCGTCCATCCCGGATGTGCGGCCTCGAATCGCTTCTTGATATCGCCTTGAAGAAACTTACCGTGCGGGGAGTAAACGTCGATGATTTTGGATGACGATGCTTTCTCGCCGCAACCCAAGAGCGTGACGATGCATAGTAAGAACGCGAGCGAGATACGATTCATGTCGCTCCTTAATCCTCGACTCGGAAGAAGCAACTCGGCTTCCGCACAAACGGCAGTTTCTCGATTTCCGTCAGCGCCTTTTGGAAGCGCTCTTCGATGGTCGTGTGCGTCAACATCACAATCGGAACGTCGCCACTTTCGTGCGGTTCTTTTTGGATGACAGACGCGATCGAGACGCCCATTTCGCCGAGCAGCGATGCGATCTTGCCCATCGCGCCGGGACGGTCGGCGACGCGGAAGCGCACGTAATAACGGCTGCGCGTTTTGCTCATCGGAATGACCGGCAGATCCGAGCGCGGGTTCTGGAAGAATTGCAATTTCGTGAACGCCTGCCGCGCACTGCCGCGAGCTGCGTCGACCACATCGGCGATGATCGCGCTGGCCGTCGGCATCATCCCAGCACCGCGACCATACAGCATCACTTCGCCCGTCGCATCGCCGCGCACGAGAACTGCGTTGAACACATCGCGAACATTCGCCAGCGGGTGCGTGTTCGGAATCAATGTCGGATGAACGCGCAGTTCCAAACCGCCCGGCAATTCTTCGGGATCTGCTCCGGGAATACGGCGCTTGGCGATGCCGAGCAGCTTCAACGAATATCCCATTTCGCCTGCAAAACGCACGTCGTCGATGTTGACGTTGTCGATGCCTTCGATATGCGCTTCGGCAAAATCAAAGATTGAATGGAACGCTAGATTCGAGAGAATCGTGAGCTTGTGGCCGGCGTCGATTCCCTTCACGTCCGTCGAAGGATCCGCCTCGGCGTAACCCTTGCTCTGCGCTTCGTACAGCGCCTGCGTGTACGCGGCGTTGTTCTGGATCATCCGAGTCAGAATGTAATTCGTCGTTCCGTTCAAAATCGCGTGGATGCTGTCGATGCGGTTGGCGACGAGACCATCGCGAATCGCGTCCACCACCGGCACGCCACCACACACCGACGCTTCGAAACCGATCGATGTTTTGTGCGCAAGCGCGAGTTCGAAGAGTTCTTTTCCATGCGTTGCGAGCAGCGCTTTGTTGGCCGTGATGACCGACTTCCCAGCCTTCAACGCAGCGGTGACAAGCGTCCGCGCCGGTTCGATTCCGCCGATGACTTCGACGAGAATATCGACGTCGGGATCAGTCGCGACGGACATGGCATCGGTCGTAAAAATGTTCGGATCCAGTGCAAGCGCACGCGCCTTTTTCAGATCGCGCACGGCGACTTTATGAAGGCGAATATCGAGCCCGGTTTTATCAATCAGCGGCGGGCGACTCTCGCTTAAAATCTTGGCGACACCGGCGCCGACCGTGCCGAGACCCAACATGCCCAACCGAATAATTTTCTGACCATCTTCACTCATGCGTGTGGTTCCGTTTCGCTGCGATTAGTAGAGCCGAATTTTATTCGGCTCATTCTACTTTCAAACCGTTTTGAATTCGGCATTAAGCTAAAAAGTTCCTTGATCAAAATGCAAGCCGCACGCTTCCCATTCCGGACGCAACCAACGTAAGCAATGTCCGGAATCTAAACCAGCGCGACTTGGATTCTTACCAATATACTGCACGGCTTTGTAGAGATGCAGTTCATCCCTAATAATTCGATCAAAACTTTCCTTTTGCCAAAATGAGCCGTTCAACTTCATGGCCCGTAGAATCGTCTGGGATGTATGCCGCTTTAATCCCTGCAGAATACGCTCCAATGAAATGTGTTCAACCAACGGCTTCAATATCACATGTACATGGTTTGGCATTATGACGTAGCTGCCCAGCAAGTATTTCTCGCCGTCAAAAAAGTGGAGCGAATCCTCTACAACTCGTTTGGCTTCTGGCCGGGCCAAAACGCAACTCCCATAACCTGCGTCGAGCCACTTCTCTACGCGGATAATCAAATTCCTTGTCAAAAGATCCAATGAGGCTTTTTCATACGGTGGAGGATGATGGCGAAGCCAGTCGTCTCGCATCGATTTTAGTTCGATAAGTTTACTTTGCGGAAGTGAATCGAATAAACGGAACGTTACAAAATATGTAGCTCCAACCTGCCGCCAATGCGGCAGGTTTCGAAAATAGAATGTTACCGGAATATCGGAGCGCATTGCTTCGAACCCCGGCGGAGTCGACAGATTCCACATTTCGTCACGCCCAAACGAGCCGAATAAAATTCGGCTCTACTTCTTACCGAGCGCCCATCAGAATATCGATCACGATCTGATCGAGGCGTTCGTAGGGCAGCGGCTTCTTCGCCAATGCGTCGGCGTCGAGTTTCGCTTCGCGCAACTTGGACGCGCTTTCCTTCGAGAACGAACCGACTAGTTTCTGCATAGCGCTGTCGTGGCGGTGGACTTCCTTGAGGATGTCGTTCGCTTCTTTGTCGGCGTTCAACTGAGCGACTTTGGCCTTGAGCACGTTATACGTGTGCATGCAGCCGCGCGCGAAGTCCCAGACGCCGTCGCTGTTTTCGGTGCGGTAGGCATGTGCATCAAAGTGGCGCGGGCCTGCGTAGCCGCTGTTTTCCAACAAGCGCACCAGCATGAACGAGCCTTTCAAGTCTTCGCTTCCGAAGCGCAAATCCTGATCGAAGCGGCCTGGCTTCTGGCCGTTCAAGTCGATGTGGAAGAGCTTGCCGCATTCGATCGCCTGGGCGACGTGGTGCGTGAAGTTCAATCCCGCCATCGTTTCGTGCGCGTATTCCGGATTGACGCCGACCATTTCTTTGTGTTGGAGCGTTTCGATGAACGCGAGCATGTTGCCGGTCGTCGCGTTGTAAATGTCGCCGCGCGGTTCGTTGGGCTTGGCTTCGAGCGCGAACTTCAAATCGTAGCCCTGATCCTTGACGTAGCTCGTCAGGAAATTCATCGCTTCGCGGTTGCGCTTGATCGCATCCATCGGGCACTTCGAGACATCGACTTCGCTGCCTTCACGACCGCCCCAGAAGACATAGATCTTCGCGCCGAGATCAACCCCGAGATCAATCGCACGCATCGTTTTTTGAATCGCAAACGCGCGGACTTTCGCGTCGCTGCTGGTGAACGCGCCGTCTTTAAACACGGGCAGCGAGAAGAGATTCGTCGTGGCCATCGAGCAGACGATCCCGGTGTCCTTCATCGCTTTCTTGGCGGCGTTAACGGTCTTCTTGAATTCCGCCGGCGTGGCCGTGAACGGAATCAAATCGTTGTCGTGGAAGTTAAATCCGTACGCGCCGATTTCGGCCATCTTGCGGATATTTTTGATCGGGTCCAACGGCGGGCGGGTCGGCTCGCCGAACGGATCGCGGCCCTGGTTTGCGGTGGTCCACAAGCCGAACGTAAATTTATTTTCCGGCTTCGGTGCGTAATCGGACATGACGTTCTCCTTTTGCGGTTGACGAATTTGAAGGGGGATTTTTATCACATATGAGCGAAGACTCAAAAGGCTTTTTCACGCAAAGATGCAGAGTTCCGCAAAGGCGCAAAGAACAGAAAAGGAGTGAAGTGGATGGCTGGTACCTCTTCTCTTCTTCCTTCTCT
>JBAXUS010000170.1:0-13823 GCA_037129555.1 Planctomycetota bacterium | reverse complement strand
GGGTTTTGCGGTGGGGGTGGGGCGGAGGTGTGGGCGCAGGATCAGGCAGTGCGGTTGAGTCCGACTGAGTTGCCAGCGGAAGGCTGGATGTGGGAGAGTGTGGATTGGGCGGTGCTGGGCGACGCGTCGATCAAGACGGCTTCGGCAGAATCGCTTGAAGCGTTGCGGCGGTGGTTGCTAGGAGGCGGGCGATTGTTTTTGCGGTCGCGCGAGGCCGTGGTCGAAGCGTTGCGATTACGTCTGCTGCCGTTGGATGTGACGGGCGATGTTCCGGCTGAATTTAATTGGTGGGAGAAACACGCGGGGCTGACGAAAGAGGACGTGCTGGCGACGAAGAATTTTCGGCCGGTTTATGTTCGGATGAAACACGGGCTGGGGCAGGTGGTGTTTCTGTTCCCGGGATCGCAGGTTGGTGATGCGGATGAGGCGGTGGTGTTCAATCGCCCTGAGTTGCAACGTCGGCGCGCGGCGTTGCCGGATCAGCGTGTGCAGCCGGATTTGTTTGGAGGATTTGTACCGGCTGCGGCGAGTGCGGCGCGGCGCAGTTCGGTAATGATATGGGCGGCGTTGGGCGGGTTGATTTTTTGTATGGGGGTATTTTTCGCTCGAAAAAGCCGATCCAAAATCGAGGCGCTGGTTTTACCTTTGGTCGCGCTGGCGTTGATGACGGCATTGGTGGCGAATGGATTCAAGCAGCAGGATGTGATGGTGTCGCGTGTGGTGATGGAGCGGTGTTCGGCGGATGGCGCGGCGGTGGTGCGTGAGGAATTCGTATTTCTCGAAGCGTTTCGACGAGAGGTCACCGTCACGGCGCGAGGGCCGCAGAATGGAACGCTGGCTCCGCGATTTGATGATCTGGATGATTTGCGTAAGGCGCGATTGGAGCGGAGTGTTTTGGGTGGGATGATGACGTTGGATAAAATCGGTGTTGCGCCGAATCAACCGGCGATGCTGGTTGCGAATCGATTGAAGAATGAACAGGCTTCGGCTGGGAAAAGCGTTGATCAAGTTATTCGTGTAGGGGCTGCGAAGATTGGGCTGCGTATTCCTGCAGATGCGTTGGTTGCGATGGATGCGCGGCGGGTGATTTGGGTTAGAGCAGGCGGCGAGGTATTTATTTTGAAAAAAGTGGCGGGTGATGACACGTATGAATCAGAGGCGTATTCGATTCGTTCGCTTGAGATTGACTTTGCGGAACGCGCTGACGAGCGGTTGGCCAAAGCGCGTGCGAAAGCTGTGAGTTGGGCGGTGGATGATGCGGTTGCACAGGGTGGAAACGTGGTAATTTTTTGGAGCGATGCAGCGCAGATTCGTGAGCCGATGATTGTGATTTCGGGGGCGTCGATGACGGTGGGGAATGAGTTTTGGGTTCGGATGGTGGAAGTAAAGAAGGGGGAGTGAATGAACCGTGAAATTCAATCGAAATTGATTGATCCGCGCCTCACCCCTCACCCCGCACAGGAGTACCTGTGTCGGCCCTCTCCCTCAAGGGGAGAGGGGATAGACGGCTAGCTGCGCTCGCCGTAATGACATGCGGATATTAGTGTTATCGGTCTATTTTTTCGGATCGCGGACGATGAAGAGGGCGGCGTCGCCGGGGAGTTGTGGGGTGGTGAGGTTGAGAGGGTCGAGGGATTTTCCGGCTTGCTGAGGCGGGGCGGTGTGAGGTTGGTTCAGTAAGATGTCGCCGGTGGCGGTGTCGAGCCAGGTGATGGTGTAGGTGCCTTCGCTGAGACCGGGGAGTTTGAATTCGGCTCCGGCGGGGATGGGGGATTTGGATTGGATCCAGGCGGCGGTTCCTCGGCGGCAGGATCGGGCGATGAGGAGCGGGGCTTTGGGCCCGGGGGCTCCGATGGTTTGCAGCACGGGCGGCAATTCGTCTTTGGAATCGTAGGCTGAAATTTCGGCGAGGGCGGCGCTGAACATCGCGGCTCCTTTGAGCCAGCCACGTTCGACTTCGGAAATGGGCGCGGTCGGGTCGCATGGGAGCAGCGGAGTGGAGGCGAGGCCGTTGGCCATCCCGGCGAAGAGCGGGCCGTTGGTATCGAGAGGGGTTCCGAGCGAGGCGAGCGACCACGGACGGCGCGCGCGTTGGGGGCCGCGACCGGCTTCGGCCCACTGGCTGATTTTGGTTTCGATGCCCGGGAATTTTTCGTCGAGTGTCCGCGCTCCGTTTCCGAGGTCGCGGATGAGCGTCCAATCGATGTTTTCGACGCTTTGCAAACTGGTCCACATGAGGCTGGGATCGAGCGCGGTTGAGACGCAGATGGGGTGTCCGTGCTGGTCGAGTCCGCGGAGTTGTTGCGCGACTTGGGCGAGCCATTCTTCGACGTCGCGGCGACCTCGGCGAGCGAGGTCGATGTCGGCGGGCGGCATGGATTTATCGTTGGGATTTTTCTTCAACGCGAGTGGCCAAGCGTCGTCGAGGTTGCGCATGATTTCCCAGGAGAGCAGCGAACGGAAGGCTCCGTAGCGCGCGGATGCGTAACTCATACGGGCGAGGAAATATTTTTTAGCGGCGGTGTCGCGGAAGTATTCGGGGGAGGCGAGGAGGTTGCCGCCCATTTCTTGGAAGTAGGGGTGCGTCGCGTTGCCTTTGCCGATCTCGGGACCGGATTCGAGTGCGAAGATAAGACGGATGTTTCGGGCTTGGGCGGCGCGGAAAATGGCGTCGAGTTCGTTGGCGACATCGTTGTCGACGCGTCCGGCTTGGGGGCCTTCGAGCGGCATTAATTTTGAGAGCGAAATGCTGGCGGCGTTGCAGCCGAGGCGGGCGAGTTCGATGAATTTATCGCGGAAGACGTCGCTACCTTCTTTCATGCCAAAGCGCGTCATATCGAATCCGACGGGGACGAAGAGTGTGCCGTCGTCCAAACGTAGAACGCTTTCGCCGGGTTTGACACGGGCGATGCCGGAGCTGGCGGGGACTCCGGCGCGGAAGGTGGCGGCTTCTGTTTTGCATTTACTGCCGGGCGTTGAGACGAAGACTCGGACTCCGTAAAGGCCTTCGACGGGTGGAGCGAAGCGGAAGCGGAATTCGCCTTCTTCGGCGGTGGGCTGGGCGGATTCGTAAAAGAAGCAGGGGAGGTTGCGGGTGGTGACGAGGCCGCCGACGCGGGGCGGCATGGCGACTTCGGCGACGACGGTCACGTCCTGGGACAAATATGGATTGGCACCGGCGGCATAAACGCGGAGCGAGCCTTCGATGGCGTCGCGGGCTGGGGTGACGGTTTTGTCGAGGCGGATGAGTGAGACTTCGGGCGAAGCGTCGTCATGGGTGGCTCCGAGAAAGACGAGGAAGGAGCCGTAGATGGCGGGATCGCGCGGATCTTTGGCGAGGCGCGCGGTGAGGAAAATTCCGTTGGGCGTTTGGCGGACGGTCCATGTAATGGGGCCAGAGCGTTCGAGGGTGACGCTTTGCTTTTTTGCGTTTTCGAAGGTGATCGCCCGGGCGCGGATTTCGCTGGGATTGGCTTTTTCGTCGGGCACTGGGTTGCCGTCCAGATAGGTTAGTTTGAGAGGTTTGCCGTCGGCGTCGGGATAGATTTGAACGGCCATTTCGAGCGGCGGAAGTTTGGGCGGCGTGGCGTCTTTTATGGGAGCTCGGGTGGCGTCGACTTTGGGTTTGCTGGCGGAGCAGGTGACGAGTGTGCGGACGCCTTGCATGACGGCGCGTGTTTGGATCAGGACATTGAGGGTGGCGTTGACGGTGCTGCCGAGCATGGGGAAACGGCGCTCGCGAACGCGTTCTAGTTGGAGCGATGCGGCTTCAAGTTGAGCGGTCGCGTCGGCGAATGGAATGATGTCGGTGTCAGCTCGATTCGGATCGGTTGGGCGCAGTTGGAGGACGGCGAGCGGGCGTTTGTCTTTGCTGAGCAGGACGCCAGCGTCATTGTCCAAGACGTGGGCTTGGACGGGCGGAGTTTTGGTTTGTGGATTGCCGAGGTAAGGAATTTCGATGGCCTGAAGGCTCGACGCCCTAAGAAAGAAGAGGAGGGCGGCGAGCATAAAGGTGCGGGCGAATTGGGGCATGGCGGGTGAGAGGTGAATTATTTTTCCTTGTCTTCTGTTTTGGACTTGGACGCTGCACCGAGAGGGACCTTCACGGGTTCTGCTGGGACGTCTTTTTCTTTTGAGGTGGAGCGGATCCCGAGTTCATTGCTGGTGATGGTGAGTTCAAACGGATTGCCCCAACCGTCGTTAAAGGTGAGGAGCTTTTTATATTCTTCGCGTTTGGAGATTAAGCCTTTGTCGGGCTGGCGACCGGCGGCGCGATCGCGGTCGAGGGTCTTTTCGAGGGCTTCAAGTTGCTCTTTGACGTACTTCGATATTTTGGATTTAACGGACTGGGGCGTGATGGATTCGCCTTCTGCGAAACGGTCCATTTTTTGGGCCGCGATTTCGAGGTCGCGCATTAAAGCATTGGTGGAGGCCAGGGCGACGCGGTTGTCGGTGGGCTTGTGATTGGCTCCGTAGAGCATCAATCCACCGGCGACGCAGGCGGCGAGAATAGCGGCGGCGATGCCGAGTTGGACCCAGCGCGTCCACTTGCGTCCCGTGTCATCGACGTGCAGGGCTTCGTTGAGGCTGAGTTTTCCACCAGACTTGCGTTTGGCGGCTTCACGGGCAGCGAGGGCTTCGGCGCGTTTGGCCACTTCGTCCAGGCCCGCGATCATGTCAGACGGGCGAGCTGCGGAGAGGCCGAGGGCTTCGCGGTCGGCTTGAATTTGGATGGCCGGACGTCGCGCGGATAATCCGGGCGTGTTCGGGCGCGCGGGTGCGAGGCGCTGCGAATTTCCGGGCACGGCAGCAGGCTTGGGAGCGCTGGCGGCGTCGGGCTGAGCCGGTGCCGAGCCGCTGGGCTTGGCGTCCGACTTTTTCATGACGATGGTTGCGCGGGGCTTGGCCGTGGGGTTGGGAGCGCCACTGCCGCCTGAGCCGCCGGGAGTATCGGAGTTGGACGGGTTCGTTGCCATGGCAGTGTAGTAACGCACTTTTTCGCGCTTGCAAGAAGAAGATTGAGAAGAATTGGTTTGGGCGAGCGAAATTCGACAAATTTGGGTCATTCTCAATGCTGAAACACGGGCGCGTTGCGTCGGGGAGAAATGGAATTCGGCCATATTTTTTACGGAAAGATTTGATTTTTATCGATAAAAAGGAATACTCTGGCGTCTCAACGACATCATTTTGACAGCCGTGGGCGTACTGCGACATGGCTTTGGTATTGGTAACAGGACTCATCTACTATGCAGCCTCAATCACGGTATTTTTCGGCGCTACTGGCGCTCGCTGTTTCGCTTCTTGCGTTTTCACCCACACCGGCAGTGGCGGGTGAAGAGAAGGTAAAGAGCACGCGCAGTGTGACGTGGACGTTGGATGAGCAGGAAGTGGCCGGTCAGCCTGGCGGCACGGTGTTGGTGCATTTGACGGGCGAGGTTCCGGACGGTTGGCACACGTATACGTTGAAGAAGTACAAGCCGGGGATGGGGCCGCAATCGACCGTTATTAAGGTGGAGCCGAAGGAGTCGGCGACGCTGGTTGTGGATGGCGTGACATATGATCCGCAGCCATTTGTTGACGACGAATCGACCAAGGCGTTCGGCAATCCGATTGATGCGTTCAAAGGAAAATTCACGATTGCTGCGCCGTTGAAAATTGATGCTGGGGTGAAGGGCGATTCGATCAAGGTGACGCTGAAGGTTCTTTCGACGATCTGCAATGAAACGAATTGTTTGCCTCAGGCGACAGAAGAATTGACACTGACGGTGTCGCTAAAAAAAAAAGTAAGTGAAGCACCGAAGACGCAGACATTCGAACACACTGGATTCGGGGAGCTGGATTGGGCGCTCGCGAATCAAGACGCGAAAGTAACGGGCGGCGTCAGCGGGCAGATTGTACTGACCGTAGAAGGTGTCTTAAAGAACGGGTGGCACACGTTTGCGGCGGAGTTGGGTCCGAAATTAAAGAATGCGTCGGCAACGGTGTTCAGCGTCGAGCCGAAGGAACTGTTTTCAATCGATAGCGAGAGTGTGGCAGACCGGCCTGCGAAGGATTATTTCGACAGCACACTTCACACGACTGTTGGCATTTACGAAGAGAAGGTTACCTTTCGAATTCCAGTTCGCATAAGCGCTGGCGCTTCGCTCGGTGCGGCAAAACTCAAGCTCAACATCAAATCACAAGCGTGCAGTAATAAATTGTGCAAGCAAGTGATCCGGTCGTATGAATCGGATGTAACGATTGAAGCAAAGTCGAGCGCGGCTGAGATTATTCCAACGAACACGCAGAAAACGGGCGTGGATTTTACGCAGGGGTTGCTGGCGTTTTTGTTGTCGGCTGCCGCGGCTGGCGCGATTTCGTTGCTGACGCCGTGCGTCTTTCCGATGATTCCGATCACGGTCAGTTTCTTCACCAAACGCAATCATGTGTCGCACGGGCGGGCAGTTCGCGACGCGTTGATTTTCTCGTCGGGAATTATTTTTACGTATGTCGGGCTGGCGTTTTTTCTGGAATTTGCGTTCGGAAGAAACATCCGGGAACTGGCGACGAATCCGTGGATGAATCTGGCGATCTTCGGAATCTTCGTGGCGCTGGCGTTCAGCCTGTTCGGATTTTACGAGTTGCAACTGCCATCGGGATTGATCAATAAATTGAACAAATCGGCGCACGGTGGCGACAGTGTGTTCGGATTATTGTTGATGGGCTTGGTGTTCACGCTGACGTCATTTTCGTGTACGGGACCGTTTGTGGGATCGGTAATGCTGGCTGCGGTGAATGGAGATTGGGTGTGGCCGCTGCTGGGGATGTCGGTATTCGCGACGGTGTTTGCGGCTCCATTTTTCTTTCTGGCTTTGTTTCCGACGGCGTTGAAGTCGCTGCCGAAATCGGGCGGGTGGTTGAACTCGGTGAAGGTGGTGATGGGCTTTGTTGAAATTGCGGCGGCGTTGAAATTTTTGAGCAGTGCGGATTTGGTGTGGCATTGGGGGATATTGACGCATCAAGTCTTCGTGGTGCTGTGGTTGCTGATCGCGGTTGCAACAGCGTTGTACATTTTAGGCGTGTACAAATTCCCGCATGATGCGCCATTGAAAAAGCGCAGCGTGTTGCGATTTGCGTTTGCCGGGATGTTTTTTGTCATCGCGGGATTGCTCGTTGCGGATCTTGCCGGTGTCAATGCACCGCTGGGGGAGTTCGCCGATTCGACGATCCCGCCGCGTGAGTATCCGCCCGATGTAAACGACGATTGGGAGTCCGGGATTGTCGCTGCAAAAAATGCCGGGAAGCCAGTGTTCTTTGATTTCACAGGCGTGACATGCACGAACTGCCGGAAGATGGAGAACAGCATGTTTAAGCTCAAAGAAGTTGAAGAGATCATGAAGAACTACGTTGTGATTCGACTGTATACGGATGTGGACAGCACTCCCGTAGAACGGGCGCGCAGCGAGAGGAATGCCAAGGATCAGGAGACACGGTTCAAGCAGACTACGCTGCCGTTTTATGCGATTGTGGCTCCTGATGGAAAAGTGCTGGAAACCTTTCCGCAGGGATACACGGAAAACGTGGGCGAGTTTACGGACTTTTTGAAGCGGGGATTACCGAAGACGTTGGCGGCGACGCATTGAGATCAGTGATATCGGAGGCCTGAAGTCGTGAAAAAGAAAGCTGTCATCGACTTCGACAACCCGTGGAAGGAAGCGTTGCACAAAAAGTTCGACGCGTTCATGCTGTTCTTTTTTCCAGAAGCACACGTTCAGATCAATTGGTCGCGCAAGCCGGTGTTTTTAGAGACGGAACTGCGCGCGATTTCAAAGAACGCGAAACCGGGTATGCGCCGGGCTGACGCGCTGGCCAAAGTGTTTCTCAAAAACGGGCGCGAACAGTGGGTGCTGGTGCATATTGAAATCCAGTCCCAACGCGATGCGAAATTTGCGGAGCGGATGTACGTTTATAGTTATCGAATCTTCGAACGCTACCAACGCCGCGCGGGCAGTTTTGCAATTCTGGTGGACGAGAACAAGGACTGGCAACCGAGCGAATTTACGGACGACGTGCTGGGGACGCGCAGTCGGTTTCAATTTCCAACCGTCAAACTTCTGGATTATCAAACGAAACTGGACGCGTTGAATACGGATCCGAATCCATTCGCGGCGCTGGTCTACGCGCATTTGAAAGTTCAAGAAACGCGGCGCGATCCAGAGGCGCGGTTGGAGTGGAAGCTGGCCATTTTCAAAAGCCTTTTCCGGCGGGGCTGGAAAAAAGATGACATCCGCGAGATGATGGATGTGATTGACTGGCTTGTGGTTTTACCGCAAGATATGGTCAAGCCGTTCGAGTTGAAGTGGAGCAAATCGAAGGAGGTACGAGCTATGCGGCATGTTACTACGTTTGAGCAGATTGGAATGTTACGGGCCATTCGCAAGAAGATTCTCGTATTGCTCAAGATTCGTTTTGGAAAAATTCCTTCACACATGGCGGAGTCCATCGGTGAAGTATATGAAATTAAAAAGCTAGACAAGCTGTTTGTATCTGCGGCGAAAGTCGATTCGCTCGAAAAGTTCAAGGTCTGAATACGCTCCGCTACGTTGGTTTATCCGCGCGTTACCCTGTTATGATGCCGCGTCGATTGTCTGGCACCGTTGCCCGTCTTCCTCTTTTGAAAAGATCCGCTTATGTCCGCTCTGCCTCCGAACGCCCTTCACTTACGAAACGATTCGCTGCGTCGTTACGTCGGTAATTATCTACTGCCGCATGTCGACATGCCCGCGCAATACACGGGCGGCGAACTCAATCAGATTGTCAAAGACCACGCGTCGGTGAAGACGAAGATCGCGTTCGGAATGCCGGACACATACGCGATGGGCATGTCGTCGCTGGGGATGAAGGTGCTGTATCATTGTTGGAATCTGCGCGACGACACGCTGTGCGAACGCGTGTTCACGCCGTGGCCGGACATGGAAAAGCGGATGCGCGAGCACCGCGTTCCGTTGTACACGCTGGAGACGTTCACGCCGGTGCGGGAGTACGACGTGCTCGCGTTTTCGGTTGCGTATGAAGGTGGATTCACGAACATTTTAACGATGCTGGACCTCGCTGGAATTCCGCTGAAGTCGGAAGACCGGACGATGAGTGATCCGATTGTGATCATGGGCGGACATACCGCGTTTGCGCCGGAACCCATCGCTGATTTCATCGACGCGTTTTGCATCGGTGAAGGCGAAGAACTTGCCGTCGAAGTCACGAACAAGATCACTGAATTGAAAGCGTTGGGGCTGGACCGCGACACGCTGTTGTATCGCTTGTGCCGGGAAGTGCCGGGCGTGTACGTGCCACGTTTTTATCACTTCGAATATTTTCCGGATAACACGATTGCGGACGTCGTACCGTTGCGCGCGCGCCTGCCATTTCCGGTTAAGCGCCGGATGGTTGCGGATTTTGACAAGGCTCCGTTTCCGACGAAGCAGATCGTCAGTTACGTCGAAACGGTGCACGAGCGGTTCGCGATTGAGATCATGCGCGGATGCGTGAACGGCTGCCGGTTCTGTCAGGCCGGGATGATCACGCGCACTCAGCGCCAGCGCTCGCCCGAGACGATCATGCGCTTGGCGAAAGAAGGATTCGAGCAAACAGGGTACAATGACATCGGGTTGCTGAGTCTCTCGTCGAGCGATTATTTCGGCATCACAGAATTAGCGAACCAGCTCAACAATTATTTCGAAGAACGCGGCATCGGCGTGTCGCTGCCGAGTCTGCGCATTGGTACGGTGCTCGCAACGTTGCCGAAAGAAATGGGGCGCGTGCGCAAGGGCGGTTTGACGATTGCACCGGAAGCCGCGAGCGAGCGGTTGCGCAATATTATTAACAAGCCGGTCCGCGACGATCATTTGCTCGAAGGCTGTTTACAGGCGTTCAAAGTCGGATACGACCACGTGAAGCTGTATTTCATGTGCGGCTTGCCGGGCGAGACGGATGACGATCTCCGAGCCATCGGGCGCTTGAGTGACCAGGTCGCGATGCTGCGCACGAAGATTGGCCGACCGTCCGCGAAGGTGTCGGCGAGCGTGTCGAGCTTCGTGCCGAAATGCGGGACTCCGTTCCAGTGGGCTCCGATGGTCTCGCGCGACGAGTGGAAGCGGCGTCAGAAGATCATCCGCGACAGTTCGAAATGCAAGTCAGTGAAAGTGAAAGTCCACGATCCGGAGACAAGCTACCTCGAAGGAATTCTCTCGCGCGGCGACCGGCGTTTGGGCAAAGCGATTGAACGCGCCTGGCGCAACGGCGCGCGGTTCGATGGGTGGACTGAACAGCTCAAGATGGACGTCTGGATGGAGTCGTTCGCCCACTTCGGAATGGACCCGGATTGGATCGGACTGCGCGAACGAAAGCTCACCGAGATTCTTCCGTGGGTCGTCGTCAATGACACCGTCAGCGAAGCGTTTTTGAAACGCGAATTGAAACGCGCCGAACAAGAGCGCGTGACGCTGACGTGCGCCGATACAAATCCCAGCGAAGAGACGCCGTGCTTTATTTGCGACGCCTGCGACAAGAGCCCGCTGTATGAGAAGAAGGAAGCAATGCTGGCAGCTCCGCTCTTGGGCGAAATGCGCGATATGAAGTACGCGAAGAACTGGACCTTCCCGGCAAGCGCGGCCGCAGGGGAATAATACGCTTTCAAAAACGGCGACGTCCAAACAACGTCGCCGCTTTTTTATTCGCGTTCTCACACCGCATCCGCCGGTCGTTCCCACGGCTTTCGATACGGTCTCCGCAACAACGCATTCGCTTCCGCATCCCCATTCACTTGTCGCGTTTTCGGATCGTACGTCAGCGGCCGTCCCAGCTTCATTGCCATGTTCGCCAGGATGCAGCTCGCAGTTGAAATGTGTCCCTGCTCAATGTCCGCGATCGGCAGCGTTCGGTTGTCCACCGCGTTCAGAAAATCGAGCATGTGCAATCGCGTCGCCGGGGCCGCGTTCAATTCGTTGTCCTTCTCCGTCACGTCTTCGGGATATTGTTCGCGCTCGTACACGCAATCGAAATGGATCGGCTTGGCTTTACCATCGAGCGGAATAAAATCCGCGCGCATCGTACTCGCCTTCAGCGTCCCTTTTTCGCCGTAGATAATCACCGACCACGGGTAGTCCGGATCAGCCGGCGTGCCCCACGTTCGGTGCGTCCAGTTGCAATCAAAATTATCGTATTCGAACGTCGCCACCTGCGTGTCCGTAATGTTCGACTTCCCCTCCTTCTGCACCCAAATCCCGCCGTTCGATGAGACGCGCTTGGGCCAGCCCAGTCCCAGCATCCAGCGCGCGGTGTCCAACATGTGCACGCACATGTCGCCGACGATCCCGTTGCCGTACTCCATGAACGTCCGCCACCAGCGCCGATGCGGCAGCCCATCATAGGGTCGCAACGGCGCGGGGCCGCTCCACATCTCGTAGTCCAAAAAGTCCGGCACCGCTTGCTCGGGCGGATTGCCGTTCGCCCGCATGTGGAAGTAGCAACACATATCGACGTGCCCGATTTTTCCGAGCAACCCGGCGTCGATGACTTGCTTCTTGGCCTGAATCAAATGCGGCGTGCTCTTGCGCTGCGTCCCAACCTGCACGATCCTTTTGTGTTTGCGCGCTGCGGCCAGCATCGATTCGCCTTCCGCAATGTCCACGCTGATCGGCTTCTGGCAATACACATCCGCACCCGCTTCGACAGCGGCGGTCATTTGCAACGCGTGCCAGTGGTCGGGCGATCCGATCAAAACGAGGTCGAGGTCCTTCTCCTTCAGCAGCGCGCGGTAGTCAGAATACAGGCGCGGCGTCTTCTTCGATTTCTGCCGAGAAGCAATCAACTCCGCCGCCCCGTTCAACATGTTCTTGTCCGGATCGCAGATCGACACGACATCGACCGGCGAAACCTGAATCAGCCGGCACAAATCGCTCTTCCCATACCACCCCGCCCCAATCAATCCCACGCGCCGAACCTTCTCGTCCTTCGCAAACGCGCTGAGACACGAAGCGGCAACCGCAGCCGAAGCCCCCTTCAAAAAGCGGCGGCGATGAATGGAAAACGGCGGAAAATCAGAAGCGGATGAGTTCGCTGGCATATCAAAAATCCTCGCGGGTGTGGTGGAATAATGTCGAAAGTTTAGCAAGAAGGCGAAACGGCGGGAAGCGAAAAAAGTACGATGTAGGGCGGCCTTCCCTAGCAGCCCAGTAGAGGCGCCCAATAAACCGGGAGGCCAAGGAATGGTACAATTAGGAACAGCGCCTATTTAAAGTTTGAGCATGAATTCCGTGAACGCACACGAAACTATTCAACTGACTCGCGCACGCACCCATTTCTCCGCTCGTTCCACGCCTCACTTCCAATCCTCATTTTTCACGCCACTCACGACGCCTCGGGGTAATCGGTACAGAGAACCTTCTGTCACTCGATTTTAAGTCGCTCCGTTTTAGGAACATGAATCATTATGAACCTGAT
Source organism: Planctomycetota bacterium (assembly GCA_037129555.1). GTDB lineage: Bacteria > Planctomycetota > SZUA-567 > H5-PLA8 > H5-PLA8 > JANXLS01. Next base: position 1,346 of record JBAXUS010000170.1, on the reverse strand, counting down.
GTCTCTTCGCCGGTTGCTGTGGGTTTTGGCTGTTGTGTTGGGCGCTCGTGTGGGCGCGGTCGAGTGGGTGGTTTCGACGGTGGCGGGGACCGGGGTGCAGGGGTTTAGCGGCGATGGCGGGCCGGCGGTGAGTGCAACGATCAATAACCCGTTCGGGCTGGTGCGCGGGCCGGATGGGGCGTTGTGGTTCTGTGAATACACGGGGCAACACATCCGCAAAATCAATCCGGACGGCACGATTCAGACGATGGCTGGGACGGGCAAGAGCGGGTTCACAGGCGACGGCGGCCTTGCGCTTCAGGCGACGTTCAATCTGCCGCATGAAATCCGATTTGATAAGGCTGGGAATTATTACATCGCGGATATGAGCAACAATGCCGTGCGCCGTGTCGATGGCAAAACAGGCATCATCACGACGGTCGCGGGCGGCGGTGCGGCGGGCTACAGTGGCGATGGCGGGCCTGCGAATCTCGCGAAACTCAAGCAGCCGCACAGCATTCAATTCGGCCCGGACGGCAGCCTCTATATCTGCGACATCGGCAACCACGCGATTCGAAAAATTGACATGCAGACGAACATCATCACGACGTTCTGCGGCACCGGCAAACCCGGCCCAACGCCTGACGGAACGGCGATTGGCAAAGCGACATTGAAGGGTCCGCGCTCGCTGGATTTTGATTCAGCCGGGAACATGTGGTTGGCGACGCGCGAAGGGAACCAAGTCTTCAAATTCGATTTGAAAGCCGGAATCATTCATCACATGGCTGGGACGGGCACGAGCGGATTCACGGGCAACGGCGGCCCGGCGAAAAAGGCTGCATTGAAAGGCCCGAAAGGCATCGCGATTGACGCCGAAGGCAATGCATATCTGGCTGACACCGAGAGCCACACGATCCGCATGATTGATGCGAAGACAGGCAACCTGGAATTGATCGCTGGCACGGGCGAAAAAGGTGACGGCCCTGAAGGCGATCCATTGAAATGCAAAATGGCCCGTCTGCACGGAATTTTCCTGGATGCGGACGGCGCGCTTTACATTGGTGATAGTGAAGCGCATCGGGTGCGGATGTTGAAGAAGAAGTAATGACAACACAGGAACGCATACGTAACACGACGTTACATCGTTGACTCGCGCATCTCTGTTGGGCGCGAGTCATGGGAGGAGCTTATGGTTCGGTTCACTCACTCAACTCGGCGGGACGGCCAGCTCGTCTGAAAAGTGCGCTAGCGTGGCGCACCCCGTCCCTAATTTCTCGTTCTCGCATTAATTCTATTCAGAATGGTTCGCATTAACTTCAAGGACTTGCATTCATCCTGAGTAAGACATTCCTTCTCCTCAAGCGTTT
>JBAXUS010000017.1:0-51316 GCA_037129555.1 Planctomycetota bacterium | reverse complement strand
TCTTCGTCGCGCGCTTTCATCATCGCGTCGAGAACTTTTTTCTGTTCAATCGCGTTGCCGATCTGCACCGCGCCGCTCGACACCATTTCAGAATCTTCGGAGAGTTCAATGCTGCTGAACGTCGCGCCGTGAATACCGTCGCGACCAGTGCGCCCGCCGAGCACCACGATCAAATCGCCGGTGCGCGCGTGCTTGTTGATTTTGTCGCGCGGAATAAGTCCGGCAGACCCGGCGAACACGAGCGGATTGCCGACGTAGCGCGGATCAAAATGGACGGCTCCGTTGACCGTCGGAATGCCCATGCGGTTGCCGTAATCGCGTACACCCGCGACGACTCCGGCCATCACGCGGCGCGGATGCAACGTCCCGGCGGGAAGCGTTTCGTGGTCCGCGTCCGGCATGCCGAAACAGAACACGTCGGTGTTCGCAATCGGTTTTGCGCCGAGACCTGTGCCCATCGTGTCGCGGATGCAGCCGCCGATTCCGGTGCCTGCGCCGCCGTACGGTTCGATCGCGCTGGGATGGTTATGCGTTTCGACTTTGAATGTCAGAGCCCATGTGTCGTCGAATGCAATGACACCAGCGTTGTCTTTGAAGACCGATAAACAGCGGCGGTGGCCGATGGCTTCGGTGGCGTGGAAGATTGTTTCTTTCAATAGATTGTCGTAGTGCTTGATGCCGTTAGGACCATCGAGATCAATTGATCCGCGCATGGTTTTGTGGCGGCAATGTTCGGACCACGTCTGTGCGACGGTTTCGAGTTCCACGTCCTTCGGTTCGCGACCGAGGTGCGAGTAATGCTCCTGGATCGATTTCATTTCTGCGAGCGTGAGCGACAGGCAGCCCTTCTTACTGATTTCAATCAACTCCGCATCGCTCTTCCCGAGCAGCGGCACTTCAACCAATTTAAACACCGCTTCACCGCTCGGCGCGTGGACCGGCGCGGGTGTGTTGATGTGCAACTCTTCAATGCATTCGTTGGCGAGAATCTTGCGACCTACGCGCAGCAACTCAGCGGCGTCGGGCGTCGCGGCGGGTGCGTAGATCAGCACATATTTGCGACCCGTGGCGATGTGTTTGGCAGAAACGCCACTGTCTTTCAGCGCCTTGTCGATGCTGGTCAACACCGGATCCATGACGCCGGATTTACGGACGACCTCGAAGTGCTGGCCGGAGTCCGCCGCATATAAAGGGGCGTTGATCGCAACGCGTTCGACGATGGGATCAGCGAGGAGATGATGCGCGAGCGTTGAGACAGCTGCCGCGTCGATGTCCGCATCGACCCAATACAGACGCGCCGTGCGGACGGCGTCGGGCAGTGTGGCGTGGAGGAATTTCAATTCCGCCAGCACTCCGTTGCCGGGAAGGTCGGGGAGGTTTTCGCGTGGTCCAACTTCAATTCGATATAGCATGTGAGTGTGAGCGTCCTGGTCCGTTTAGCCCGGATGTTTCAATGCAATACACGCATCCGTCGATTCCACATATCGTAGTCGAGAATGACGAAATCTGAAATGAAAAGTGAGGTGAAAAGAGGGAGAACAATCGCAAACTACTATTTAAATCACCTGCATCCGCTTGCGCAGTGTCCACTCGACTCCCAGCGCGATCACGATCAGCACCAAGGGTAGCCAGGAATCGTCGAAGACGTATTCGCGTATTTCGGTTTTGATTTTGCCTGAGAGCTTTAATGTCTCCGGCAAATTTCGCGCGGTCGTCGCGTCGAAATAATGTCCGCCACTTGCTGATGACAACTGACGCAGCAACGCGTCATTCAAAGCCAGTCGATCAAATTCCCCGGCTGGCCGTTCCACTAAAAATTCGCCCGTCGCGCCTCCCGCCGCCAGCCGGTGCATCCCCGAACGCGCCGCAGTGAATTGCGCTTCCAACCGGTCGCCGCTCGGAACAAACGTGCGTTTCGCAGACTCCGGAACCGGTGCTGGCGGCGCACCCGGCGCGAGCGTTGCGGTAGCGAGCGGCAATGGTTCAGCGACTGTCACTTCCTTTATATTGGCAATGTCCGTCCCCGATGCGTACACGTGAATCGTCTCGCCAATTTTGTACACATCCTTATCCGTCGAGAGCGTCACGGCGGCCTGCTGTTCTTTCGGAAGCTGCCGGTTCGATGCCCAGCGAATGACCTGGCCCCAGAAGCGTCCGAATAAAATGTCGCCTTCGTTCGCTTTGTATTTCATCGGCCAATTCCAATCGGAATCGGTCGCGAAGACAAACACGCGGCCATTGCCGTAGCGTTGGGCCAGCGCGATGTTGTACGAGCCTTTGTCGCCGTCCGCGCGCGCCAATACTTGAGCCCCCGGCTTCGGTTCTCCCAGTGTGTACACGCTCGAAATCGGCAGCAATTTCTGCAAGCCGCCAAACGCGGGATGGACATTTCCGTCTTGAGTCAGTGACACGTTGAACGCGCCGGTGATCTCCTTCGTGGATGCCAGAGACGCCGGCATCATCACGTCCAATCCGAGCATCGGCAAACCCGCTGCGGAAAACGATTCTTTCCCTGCGAGCAGAATCAAACCGCTGCCGTCTTCGGAGATGTGCTGCTTCAGCGCGTCGGTTTGCGCGGGCGTCAAATCGCTGCCGCGCACGTCACCGAGGATCACGCAATCGTACGCTTTCAACGCCTCGCGCGTGGATGGGAAAATCGGTCCGCCGCCACCTTCGCTGGCCGCCGCGCTCGACGATTGATACAGCGCGTCGACATTTGTTCGCAGCAGCGCTTGCAACGCCAACTGAGGATCGCGCTTCAATTCGCGCAACATGTATTTGTAGGTCCAGCGCGGCGTACCTTCGTAATAAAATATTCGAATCTTCTGTCCCGACACACGTACTGAAAAAAAGCGCCCGTTGTTCTCGGTGATCTTCTCTTTCACATGCGGCAGGACGCGCGCTTCAAGGTCGTACAAACCCGGTTCTGTCGGCGTGAACTTCAATGACGCATGCGTCGTGTCCTTTTGCAGCGTGATGCTTTCTTCGGCGAGAATTTGATTGCCGCGCACGATTTGAACAGTCACCAATTCGCCCGCGAGATTCGTTTCGCGTAGATCCAATTTTGCTTCGATCTGCGTGTGTACAAATGCTTCGCGATCCGCTTTCACTTCAGCGAGTGCCACGTCGGGAAATTGGACCAACGCTTCGTGAAGCGACCCGAGTCCTACGGTATAAACCGGCACATCCGCAGGCAATTGCGCCGCACTCTTCTGCCCCGTTTCGCACCCGTCACTCAACACCACGACAGCGGCTAATGGTGCTTTCTGTTTGTCTTCACGAACGGACTGCAACGCTGAAAAAAGATCAGACGCTTCTCCGACCGCCGCGACTTTCGCAAGTTCAGCTGGCCGCGCATTTGTGTCAAAGATTTGGACTTCAGTCGTGGCCAGTGATTCGAGTTGAGACAACACGCCTTGGCCATTCAACACGCGCCGCGCACTGTCAAGACGCGATTCGCCACCGATGGAATCTTTCACTGCCATTGAACGCGACGCGTCCACCAGCACCGCAATGCGTTGGCTGTTGCGCGGAGAACTGTTGATCCTCAGAATCGGATTAACGACCATCATGACCGCGATAAACACAGCCGCCGCGCGCAGCCCCAACAACGTGCGCGGAAGCCACGTTCCGTAGTCGTCGATTTTAAGAACGCGCCAATAGCAATACGCCACAAGCCCCAGTGCCGCTAATGCGCCCGGAACGAGCAACCAAATTGGAATTCCGCTTCCTGAAATGATCATAGAGAGAGAATACAACGCGACGCGGTTAAAAAAACATGTTTCGGGTTTCAAGTTCAAATCATGTCTGACTTTTTGCAGCGGTGATTAATTGTTTTTCAGCCTCGAAGAGGCGGGATAATGTAGCCTAGGCCGTGAGGCCTAGGTTTCGGTGCGGGATAAAAAAGAGCCGCTAGCGGAGCGGCATATTTCGCACGGAGCGCGTGATTTTATGCCGCCCCGTTGGGGCTCAGGGTTGTCGTGTGAACGTGGACCCAGGCCTGACGGCCTGGGCTGCATTTTGCCGCCCCTTCGGGGCTGAAATCAGATCAGGAATTGCTGTTGCAACTTAGTGAGATATCGATGCCTACAGAGGGAGGGAAAAGCAATCGCAAGTACGGTGATGTTAAACGTTGAACCGTTAACATTAATCTGTCGTTATCGGCTTTCATACGGCCGACTCTTCAAATACGGCACCATCAATTCAGCGGATTTATTCTTTAAGCCTCGGTCCGGCCACAGCAACCAAAGACGGCGTTTTGCGTCCGGTTGAGCGATGCGGATGTAGCGCGGTTTCGGTGTCAGCGTGTTGAGAATCACGGACTCTGGAATCAGCGCGACACCCAAGCCCACGGCGACGAACGCTTGAAGCGAATCGAAATGATCGGCCTCAAACGCCGCGCGCATCTCAAAGCCTGCTTTGCGGCACAAATCTTCGACGAGAAACCGGAACTCCGTGTTCTTCTTCGTGACGACAAACTGCTCCTCCGCCGCATCACTGAGTTTGATTTCGCTGCGCGCCGAAAGCGCGTGACTTTCGGGAACAGCCAGCAACAACTCCTCTTCATGAATCAACACGCGCGACATGCCCGGATACGGATACATCGCCTGCGTCACGCCTAAATCAAAATGCCCGGCGAGGACTTGTTGAGGAATGTCGGTGCTGATTTTTTCTTCCAAAATAATGTCGATTCTGGGATGATCGCGTTTGAAAGCGGCGATGCGGGATGGTAAAACGTAGACCGTCGCAGAAGGCAAACTGACAATGCGTACAGCGCCTCGTGACGACCCGCGTAAATCCGCCGCAACGTCTTCAGTCTCCTGAATGGCGTTCAGCACTTTTTGAACGAACGGCAGGAGGATTTCGCCTTCCGTTGTCAACTGAGCGCCGCGCGGCAGACGATTGAGCAGTTTTAAGCCCAGCAGGGTCTCCAAACGTTTGATCTGCTGGCTGAGCGCGGGCTGGGCGACATGACAATTTTTAGCGGCTCGCGTAAAATTTTTAACATTCGCGACCTCCGCGAAATAGCGCAAAGGGTTGATGTCCATAGGTTTGAATTATCCATAAGTTTTAATTATCGTTCCCATTCAAACGATATACTTTTCTTAATGATAATGCAAGTTAATCTAAGTCAACAGATTATTTTGGCAAGGAGCCGCGCACGTCAGTAAGCGGCAAAAATCAATGCCGCTTACTGACGTGCGCGGCTCAACAATTCGACTGAACGTTTTTCAAGAGAAGGAGCCACATCCGTGCCAACCGCCATCTCCGCATTAAAGCCGAAGAAAACCGAGGTCGTCGTACCTGCGGTTCATACCGACTCCGTTGAAAGCATCGATTTGCTGCTGCACCTTTATAAAGAGATGATGCGCATTCGGCGCTTCGAAGAGCAGGCCTATCAGCAGTATCAAAAAAGCGCGATCGGCGGGTTCTGCCATTTGTATATCGGGCAGGAAGCGGTCTGCGTCGGCGCGATCAGTTGCCTTGAAAAGGGCGACAAAGTCCTGACCGGCTACCGCGACCACGGCCACGCCATGGCGATGGGCATGACCGCCAACTCGTTGATGGGTGAACTTTTCGCCAAATCGACGGGCTGCAGCAAAGGCAAGGGCGGCTCGATGCACTTCTTCGACAACGAACTCGGTATGATGGGCGGCAACGGCATCGTTGGCAGCCACATCCCTGTCGCAGCCGGTGTCGCGTTCGCTCAAAAATACAAGAACGAAAAGAAGGTCACACTCGGCTTCTACGGCGACGGTGCCGCTCAGCAAGGCGCGATTCACGAAGCGATGAACCTTGCGGGACTTTGGCGCTTGCCGGTGATCTTCGTCCTCGAAAACAACAAATACGGCATGGGCACCGCCGTGACGCGCTCCAGCGCCACAAAAGAATTGTTCAAACGAGCCGAAGGCTACAACTTCCCTGGCGTTGAATGCGACGGCATGGACGTCCTCGAAGTCCGCAAGTGTTTCTCCCAAGCAATCAACCGCGCACGCTTCGACAACACCCCGACACTGATCGAAGTCAAGACGTACCGCTACCGAGGACACTCGATGTCCGATCCGGCCGAATATCGAACCGCCGCCGAAGTTGAAGCCAAGAAAAAAGACGATCCCATTTTGATGCTCAAAGCCGTCTTGTTGGAACGCGGTGTGAGCAACGAAAAATTGGAGGCGATTGACGAAGCGGCGAATACGGAAGCGGTCAACAGCGTCGAACATTCGATCGCCGCGCCTGAGCCGGATTTGGAAGAATTGAAGCGCGACGTACATGCCAATCCGTGGGCTGATAATTTGTTGCCGCGCGTAGAAATTTAGGATTTAAAATGAAAGCAAGTGAGCGGGATTGTCTGGATTTAATTGGGCGCATCGAGTTGCTATTCCCCAGAGCGAATAACGGATACGATGTTTTCCCTGACGACAACGGCTACGCCGTTTTCATGGTCTGTAACGACGACCCGACGGATGAACTCAAGGCTGCGTTGGACCGCTTACTGGCACAGAATTGGAAGGCAGATTGGGCATTTTTTGAGCACAGACGATGGCGATGTCGAATCGTCTCAATCTAGTTTTTTTAGGCTCGATACTTTAGGAAGAATGAGAATGCAGATACTTGAATATCGCGAAGCATTACGTCAGGCCATCGATGAAGAAATGGGTCGCGACGAACGCGTCTTTTTGATGGGCGAAGAAGTCGCCGAGTACAACGGCGCGTACAAAGTTTCCAAAGGACTTTTAGCAAAATACGGCCCTAAGCGCGTGATCGACACGCCGATCTCCGAATGCGGATTCACCGGCATCGGCGTGGGTGCGGCCATGCACGGCTTGAAGCCCATCGTTGAAATGATGACATGGAATTTCGCGCTCGTCGGCGCCATCGACCAGATCATTTCGAACGCGGCCAAGACGCTGTACATGTCCGGCGGTCAGTTCAAATGCCCGATGGTGATTCGCGGAGCTGGTGGTGCGGGTGGCAAGCTCGCGTCCCAGCACTCGCAATCCTTCGAAGCGCTCTTCACACACATCCCCGGCTTGAAAGTCGCGATGCCTGCGACCGGTGCGGACGCGAAGGGCCTCTTGAAGACGGCCATCCGCGACGAAGACCCCATCATCTTCATCGAAAGCGAAGCACTCTACGGCAAAAAATTCGAAGTACCCGACGGTGAACATCTCGTTCCGTTCGGTGTCGCCGACGTGGTCAAGCAGGGTTCGGACGTGACGATCATCGCTCACTCGCGCATCCGCCATACCGCTGCCGCCGCGATTGAACGCATCGAATCCGAACTCGGCATCAGCTGCGAATTGATCGACCCGCGTACGCTCCGCCCGTTCGACATCGACACCGTCGCCAAGAGTGTTGCCAAGACGAATCGCTGCGTGGTCGTGGAAGAAGGCTGGCACTGGTGCGGCGTCGGCGCACAAATCGCCGAAAGCGTCTACACGTATTGCTTCGATGATTTGGATGCACCCATCGTCCGCGTCGCCGCGCTGGATGTTCCGATGCCGTATAATCCGAAGCTCGAAGCGGCGTGTTTGCCGAGCATCGACAAGATCATCGCGGCTGTGAAGAAGGTGACGTACAAGTAAGAATTTGATGTCGCTTGACGAATGAATTCATTTAAAATGCTGGCGGTATCCAATGGCTTCGAGATTTGATGGATTAACAGTTACGGAAATTCTTCGATTCAAATTGGCTTCGATTAAAAAGGCTCCGTTGCCTCCCGGTTCGCCAAGTTGGGAATCAATTGGAAGTGTGAAATGGGAGGAACTCGAATCTGGTGCGCAACAAAATCGGCCCGGATTCAAGGTCTTCAAAAAACTTCTTAAGGAAACGAGGTTTGATCGATGAATAAAAAGCTGACCGATTTTCTTCAACGCTTGAAGGATGCTAAAATATTTCATTCGTTTGACCGCTACAGAGATGATGCTATTTCAGTACGCATCGTGGTGCCTGGTCAACGCTGGGAAGTTGATTTTCTTGACGATGGTTCAGTTGACGTTGAACGCTTTATAAGTAATGGTGAATTGCATGGTGACGAAGTATTCGCCGAACTTTTCAATACCTTTTCCGAGCCTGCTGTTGCGTCTAAATCGTTAAACAAGTCTGGTAAGAGCTTCATAAAGAAAAAGCAAAAGCGGTCTCTTGCGTCCGAAACATCAACGCGTCAAACCGTGAATCGATAATTCAAAGGATCGCACACAATGGCCATTGAAGTCCGCATGGTAAGCCTGTCGCCCACGATGGAACTGGGTACCATCAACCGCTGGTTGAAAAAAGAAGGCGATAAAGTCTCCGCTGGCGATGTGCTCGCCGAAGTTGAGACCGACAAGGCCACGATGCCGCTCGAAACATTCGACGGTGGCGTGTTGCTGAAGATCATCGCCGGCGAAGGCTCAAAAAATAAAGTCGGCGACCTGCTTGGCGTCATCGGCAAGGAAGGCGAAGATATCTCCGCTATCCTCGCAAAAGGCTCCGCGCCCGCCGCTGCCGCTCCGGCTAAAACCGCAGCTCCGGCAGCCATTGCTGCTTCCAGTGCCTCCGCTCCAGTGGCAGCCGCACCCGCCGCTGTTGCCGTTGCCACCGGTGGCCGCATCAAAGCCAGCCCGCTCGCCAAGAAAGTCGCAAAAGAACGCGGCATTGATCTCACTCAAGTCGAGCCCAGTGGTCCGGGCGGTCGCATCGTCGTCCGCGACGTTCCCGCAACGGCTCCCGCCGCGCTCGCCGCGCCGGTTCCGATTGCTGCGGGTGTCGGCGAAGACATTCCGCTCAGCGGCCTGCGCCAGACCATCGCCAAGCGCCTGCTGCAAAGCAAGCAGACCATTCCGCACTTCTATCTCTACAGCGAAGTTTCGATGGACCGCGCCGTCGCGTTCCGCGATGAATTGAATGCGTCCGTCGAAGAAGGTGGCGTCAAGATCAGCTTCAACGATCTCGTCATCAAAGTCTCCGCCGCTGCGTTGGTCAAGCATCCTGAAGTCAACGCTGCGTTCAATCAAACGAGCATCCGCCGCCATGGCGAAATCAACATCGCCGTCGCCGTTGCAACCGAGGCCGGACTCTACACGCCAGTCCTGCGCAACGTCGATAGGTTGTCGTTGAAGCAGATCAACGGTGGCGTCAAACAGCTCGCTGGAAAAGCGCGCGATAAGAAATTGACCGTCGCCGAATTGAGCGGCTCAGGCTTCACGATCTCGAATCTCGGCATGTTCGGTGTCGATCATTTCTTCGCCATCATCAACCCGCCGGAAGCCGCGATCCTCGCCGTCGGCGCGATTCAAAACAAGCCGGTCGTCAACGCCGCTGGCCAGGTCGTTGCAGGCAAGACGATGGGTATCTCGTTGAGCTGCGATCACCGCGTCGTCGATGGTGCCGTCGCCGCCAAATTCCTTCAGACGCTCAAGGACCTGCTAGAACACCCGGCCAAGTTATTGCTGTAATTCAAACGCATAAAATTTCCGCAGTGCAGGCGGCTCGCTTGCACTGCGGAAATTCATACATTCAAACACATTTATCCCACCCTGACACACGCCCGTATTTCCTCCACCGCCCTTTATTATTATTGGTTTCTTGAAGACTCATCGGCTAAAATCGTCTCACTACTACTTTTAGGCACGACCTTCAGGAGCACTCCGTTTAGCCGCGTTATGGCCACTTCACCGCCACCCTATTCAGCATTGGTACCCGATGCCGACTATGCCCGCGCCGTCCTGCGTGCTGAGGCCAGTGCTATCACGTCGCTCGAACAGCGCATCGGAGCAGAATTTCTCGAAGCCGCGCGGCTCATTTTAAGTCTCGGCAGCGCCGGTCGCGTCGTGTTGACTGGCATGGGGAAAGCCGGATTGATCGGCCAAAAAATTGCCGCCACATTTGCTTCCACCGGCACCCCGGCGCTCTTCATGCACCCCGCCGAAGCCGTCCACGGTGATCTCGGTATGGCGACGCAACAAGACGTCGCACTCGCCATCTCGAATTCAGGCGAGACCGAAGAACTCCTCCGTCTTCTTCCCACATTAAAACGCATCGGATGCAAAATCGTCGCGATCACCGCGTCGCATGATTCCTCGCTGGGACGCGCCGCTGATGTCACGCTCGCGATTGGGAAAATCGAAGAGCCTTGCCCGCTGCGTATGGCTCCCAGCGCGTCCACGACCGCCATGCTTGCCATGGGCGACGCGCTCGCGCTCAGCGTTTTGAAAGCGCGCGGCTTTTCGCGCGAAGATTTCGCGAAGCTACACCCTGCTGGTTCGCTCGGACGCGGACTACTTCAAGTCGTCGATGCAATGCGCAATCGCGAACGCATGGTGCTGGTCTACGAACACGTCACCGTGGGCGAAGCGCTCGCCCAGATGGCCCGCCCGCCGCGTAACGGTGCCGCTGTCATCGCGGACAAAAGCGGCCATTTGCGCGGCATCTTCACACACGGTGATTTCGGACGCTTGGTCTTGCAGAATCCCAACACGATCACGCAGTCCATCGGCACGCACATGACCAGTCCCTGCAAGTTTGTGTTGGGCGGTGCACTCGTCGTGGATGCTCAACAATTAATGCATGAAATGCGCGTTAATGCGCTGCCGGTTGTCGATAACGATATGCTGGTTCTCGGGCTTTTGGATATTCAGGATTTAGTGTAAACGGTTTGGAATTGGAGTTTGATTTGGATTTGATTGCCTTCACTGCGGACATACAACCGGGCCGGCGCGGCTTTCCTACGCTCGACGCCATCCGCGCGTTGAAGCTCGTCGTATTCGATGTGGACGGGGTGCTGACTGATGGCACGATCATCCTCGACGACAACGGAGTGCAATCCAAGTTCTTCAATGTCCGCGATGGTGCTGGGATCACGCTGTTGCAAAACGGCGGTATTCAAGCCGGAATTTTGACCGGTCGAAAATCCAATGTTGTGGATGTCCGGGCGAAGGAATTGAAGATCCCCGACGAGCGAGTGCGGCAGGGCGCGAAAGTAAAATTGCCGGTCTTCGAAAAGTGGATCAGTGAGATGAATCTCAAGCCTCACGAAGTTGCGTTCATGGGCGACGATTTGATTGATTTACCTGTCTTGAATGTCGTGGGTATCGCGTGTTGTCCGTCCGACGCGCACGCCGAAGTTGTACACGCCAGCCACATCATGTCGTCGAAACCAGGCGGACGCGGTGCGGCTCGAACGATCTGCGAATTTTTATTGAAAGCCCGCAACGATGGCAGTTGGGAACGGGCCGTTGACATTTATTTGGGACGCGCATGAACACGAACACTCAACCGATGTCATCCATGCTTCGCACCCTGTTGACCGCAGCCGTAATGGCCTGCGCAGCGGTGGCATGCGTTGCAGCAGAGACCACCGATTCCAAAGATGTGACGCAAGCCGATGTCATCGTGATCGATTTGGAACATCCCGACCAACCGTTGGACACGCGCGCACCTGGATCACAATTCGTTCCGCTGCCCGGCGAGAAAATCTGGAATGCCGCCAAGGAACGCGCACTCAAAAAAGACCCCGGTCGGTCTGGCGGCATCTTCGATTTCAACATCGTCCCCGACGATTTCATCTCTGCGACCAATTTCTACAACGAACGCTTCAATCCCGGCGAGACTGTCGAAAATCTAACGGTTATCCTCTCCGCTGCTGAAGCGCGACGCGACGGTAAAAAGCTGCTGTTGAAAAACATGCGCATGATTTATTTCATCAGCGATGACCCGTTGGGAACCGCTGCGCAGGGCGATCCGAATGCGCCCGGCGCGAAACCGGCCAAGCCTAAAAAAGTAAAGCCCGCTCCCACAACTCCGCTCAAACCCGGCGAAAAGAAAAAGAAAGAACCCGATCCCGCAGCCAGTCCCATGCTCATGGCCAGCGGCGGACGCATGGTCATCACTGCGCCTATCTGCGAAATCGACCTTGAAACCAATGAAGGACACGCGTCGGGCGGTTCAAGCATCGAGATTTTCCAGAAGCCTGAAGTGGGAAAAGAGCCACACTGCACGGCCCGATTGTTCAGCCCGTTTTTGCGCTGGCGTAGTTGGAATGAAGCCGCGACGGGTTCATCCGAAATTGTGATGTACACATGCAGTAATGATTCCACGGAAGCGGACCCCGAAGTCAGCGGAACCTTCCTCATTCCTCAACCCGTCGGACCTGATTCCGACGTCCGTATTCGAGGGCGCGGCATGATCTTTGAAAGCGGTAAATTCGACAGACTCACGCCGGTCTACGACGAAGAAGGTCGAACTGTCGGCACGAGTTTGGTGGCCCGCAGCAAAGCTTATTTTCACACCAACATCTCCACCGAAATGACCGCATCAACCATCACCTCGTTGATGCCGTTCCAAGGTGCTGCACCAGAACCCAACACAACCCGGCAACCCGGCGCAGGCAAAACGCCTGCAACGAAGAACCCACCTGTCGATCCGACTAAAGTCGATCCCACTAAGAATGGCGACAAAAAAGACGAAAAGAAGGTGCCAACTAAAAAGAAGCCCGTTGCCGAACCGGAACCCTATAAAACAGTCGTTACCTGCAACGGTCCGGCTGTTTTCGACATGGCTTATGTGCCTCCAAAAACGTTGTCCGTCGTGGTCGATCCCAAAGAAATCGGTACAGCCGTCGATCTTGATCTTCAACCGATGATCATGGGTAAACGCTTCGACTTTCTTGACACCGTTAATCTGGTCAAAACCCCCGTCAAGGACAAGCCGCCGGCTCCAGGTGATTTGGACATGTCAACGCATATGTCATGCGGACATTTACGCATCCGCTATCCCGCGAACAGCATGCCCAGCATGACGTCTTTCCCGGACTATTCAGAAGCAATTGGCGGCGTGAAAATGTTCGGCTACAAAGAGCCATTGCCGCCAGAACCCGGCATGCCGCCCGCCCCGCCCGAACCGTTCAGTATCCAATGCGAACGCATGTTCCTCGACGGTGCTAATGACAATATGTTTCTCGTCGGAAAGGACGACGCGTCTGAAGAAAATGGCAATCTTCCGTATGTCAAATCCACGTCCGGTGCCGCGTTCGCCCAGCAGTTCTGTTTCCGCCGCAAAACGCAGACGCTGACCATGCCGTCGGACGGCCGCAAGAAAATGATCATCCACCCCGTGGTTGACCCCAACGCTGCTGCTGCAGCCGCGAAACCGGGTGCCCCTGCAGCCAATGCCAATTCAGGCAGTATGCTTGGGGGGGGCGACACGTATATTTCGTGGTCGGGCCCTTTGTCTCGTGAATTGAAGCATGTGCCCGTTCCCGGCAAAAAGGATTTGCTCAAGGAAATTCTGACGCTCAATAAAGATGTCGTCATCGAACAACCCGACAGTCATTTAAAAATTTATGGCGAATTCATCCGGCTTCATAGCGATGCGCTGACGAAGGATGTTGAATTCCTGTTCGCTCAAAACGATGTTGATATTTTCATGGATGACATCGAAGCGCGCGGCTATCAAGTCACTGTCGATATGGGTACCGATGTCGGCATAGACCACGCGAAAGCCAAAGCTTTTTTTTGGATGCGATTGCTCACAGAACTCCCGCATCTTAGCGACGATTTCAGCCTCGAAATTGACGGGGTGACCGAACCGCGCTCCATTTGGGACTTATGGCGTTTCGCTGATCCTTGCAAAAATAATACGATCACCATCCTTGGCAACCGCAAGCTCGGAATCAAAGCTGACGTATTTCGCGGCGGCGGAAATGCGGTCCGTGCTGACAAATTCATTATCGACAAACTGACCGATAACTTCACCGCGTATGGTGGTGCTGTGGCTGTCGTCAAATCCGCCACACCTCCTCCGCTACCATCCGACGCTCCTAAGCCACCCGACGCTGCGGCCGGTGCCAATGGAGTCATGAGCGGTATCAACTTCAGTTCTGGCGGCGACACGTTCATTCAGTGCGATGGCCCTTTCCATCAAAACGGTCAAGCCCATATCGTCACCGCAGTGGGTAACGTACTGATCCGCCAGACTGGACTTGCACTCACCACCGACCGCGTGCGCATCACGATGGACGACGCACAGCCCGAAGATCCCAACATTCCTGATCCAAACAAGCCGACTGATCCCAAAAAACCGGTTGCGCCTAAAGCGCCCGCCGCGCCGAAGCCTGCGGTCGATCCAAAAAATCCAAACGCAGCCGTCGTACCGCTTCCATCAACCGGGGCTACACCGAGAACGCCTCCGGCAAAAACACAGCCTGCAGTTGGAAAGTCCGATCCGAAAGACCCTTCGAAGCCTGTGGGTGCCCCCGGTGCGCCGGCACCGGACTCCGGCGATTTCTTCTCCGGTGGTCTCAAAGTGCTCGAATGCTACGGTACTGTAGAACTCGCCACGGACGAAAAAGTTATCCATTGTGACCAGTTGAAATTCGACGCCAAGAAAAACACATCATTCCTCGAAATGATCGACGAGGAAGACGATGTTCGTATTTATATCCACGAAGAAGACAATACCGACAAAGTGATGTGCGCGCGCAAATACCTCTTGTTAAATCAGGACACCGGCACATTCACGCCGGGCGGCCAGTTACTGATACTTCCTTTCAAAAAAGAAGCACCCTATCCACGCGGGCGCGAGAACAGCCCTTCCCGTCGTGGAGACAAGTGAACCGCGGCCCAATCACAGGCCCTCGGATAGAAAGCAACCATGTCACCCATGATTCGAACACACACCAGGCTCTACAACACGGCACTTCTTGCTCTTGCGTTGTGCTCCGGCCTCTCGCTGTTTGGACGGATCACCGCAGGCGAGTCCATTCCCGCTCCGGTTGCAAAGCCAGCGACAACCGGAACCAGCCAACCCATTCCGCCGGTTATTAACGACGAAGATCTGCGCCGGGTTTCGGTAGCGCCGGTGACAAAGTTTCCGTGGATCGGTAAACCTCCGACCAATCCGCCCAAACCAAAACCCGTCCCGCCGCCAGTCGATCCCAACAATCCCAATGCACCTCCGCCTGCCGACAACCCCATGGCGATGTCCGGGGATATGGTCGTGAAATCGCTGGGACCGTTTACGCGCGAAGAACGCAAATCCGTCCCGACGCTCGAAGTCGCGGACAAGGAAGTCATGACTCTGACCCAGAACGTTGAAATCGAAGTCATCGAAACCCAGTCCGTATTGCGCGGAGAACACATTGTCATCGTCAAAGACCTGAAATCCGGCGACACCGAGTTGATCGAAGCCAAGGGCAAGGTTGAACTCGTCTCTCCAGATCGCACCGGTAAAGGTGAAATGATGCGCTTTGAAATGCAGAAGAGCGAGACAGGCGAAATTCTCAAGAATGGATTCACATTAATTGGCGATCCGACAACGGGAAAGAAAGCCACTCTTTGGCTCAAAAAAGATCCCGCCGATCCGACGCAAGTTGACGTTATTGAAGCGATCCGGTTTGTCCGCGATGAACGACTTGATACCTTCAAAGCCACAGGAGCGCCGAATGCTATTATCACCTCACCCGACGACTCGCAAAATCCCGCCGATCCAACCGCCCCGAAAACCGGAACTCCAGGAGTAAAGCCAGCCGCTCCGGGCACGCCCGGAGCGAAACCTGCCTCGCCAAAACCGGGCGATCCGGCCACACCCAAGCCCAAAGCACCTGCCAAGCCACCTGCATCGAATGCGCCAGGCTCCACACCCACTGCAGGCGGTGCAAGCAGCGGTGGCATGGGCTCGTTGAATATGAATGGTGGTGGAAAAGTGAACATGCGATGCGATGCAGAACTCTCCTTTGACGGTGCTACTGGAAAACTGAAATTGACCCGCAATGTTATCTTCATCAAGGAAGGCCTTGAGCCCGGAGAAGGCGCCAAGATTTACGCTGATGACGCCCTTGTGACACTCGACGTCCCGCCACCTGGCGCGCCGCCAGTTCCAGGCAATGCATTAGGCGGAGAAATGAAAACGCTGGAATGTTTTGGACGCGTGGAAATCAAGACCGGAGCGAGCACCATTCTGTGCGACACATTCAAAATGGATAACACGAAGCAAATGGCCTACTTTGAGATGAACAATAAATCGGACACCGTACTCGTTTACAACCAGACTACGCCGCTCGGAGGCGACGTCATGATCATTCCAAAAACGCTCAACATGAATATGGACACGCGCGAAATGGAGCCCGGCGGTCCGATGAAAACGCGCTCGTTCGGTGGCCCTCCCGGCTCCAACCGAGGTAACGGCCCGAAGCCCGAAGATGTGAAACCACTGGTTGATCCGAAGGCCAAAGTGAACGCCACCGACTCCAAAAAAGCAGCGCCTAAACCCGCACCGTAACCGTCGTGAATCGTTTGTGACCGTCCTGAGTTTCACGTCTGTAATCTTTCGCTTCTTCAGCGAAAGTCCGCGTTGCGGTGTACCTCTAAAACCAGACCACTCATCCAAGGAAAACACCGATGCGACGTTTCGCTCTCTTTACCATTGTGTTCTTGATCACCATGACGCTTCGTGCCGCCGATCTCGCTGTTCCCGACACCGTCGTGTTCGAAAAGGACATTGAGTTTTCGAATCCTGACGAGCAGCATCTTCAAGTCAATCTCGCCCGCCCGAAAACCGGTGACGGCCCGTTCCCGGCGATTGTCTGCATTCACGGCGGCGGCTTCCGAGCCGGCAAACGCGAGGGCTACGATAAGCTCTGTATCTCGCTCGCCCAACAAGGCTACGTCGCGATCACCGTGACCTATCGCCTCGCGCCCAAATACCAATTCCCGGCTGCAGTCTACGATTGTAAAGCCGCCGTCCGCTGGCTCCGCGCAAACGCCGCAAAGTACCATATTGACCCCGCGCGAATCGGCGTGACCGGCGGATCGGCCGGCGGTCACCTCGCTCAATTCCTCGGCGTCACCAACGGCGTCAAGGAATTCGAAGGTGCGGGCAACCTTGACCAATCCAGCGACGTGAGCTGCGTCGTCAATTTTTATGGCCCGAGCGATCTCACCAAATCGTACGACAAGAGCGTCGATGCAAAAGTCGTGTTGCCGCTCTTCTTTGGCGGCGATTTGACGACCAAAATGAAGGAGCATGTCAACGGCAGCCCGCTGACATGGGTCTCCGAAAAATCAGTCCCGACGCTCTGCGTTCACGGCACCGACGATAAATTCGTCGCTTACGAACAGGCGACTTGGCTTGTCGATAAAATGAAAGCGAATAAAGTCGAAATTGAATTGCTCACGCTTCAAGGTGCCGGACACGGCTTCAAAGGTGACGACGCCCAAAAAGCCGATGCCGCGCTGCTCGCGTTTTTCGACTCGCATCTGAAAAAGAAGTAACCGATTCAATGACCGTTGCGGCTCCACTCATTACACGTTTCACGTAGACGGATTCACCATGAAAAAAGTGCTCGGCATTTCTATTTTACTCGTCGTGGTCTGCGCACTGTCGTGGATCATTGAGCCGAAATTTGTCTCGACGTACAATCTCGAAAACATCATTCACTGGACCGCACTCTACGCAATCATCGGCATTGGTGCGGCGCTCGTGATCATCACCGGCGGCATTGACTTGTCGATCGGTTCAGTCGTCGGGATGACCGGCTGTCTGCTTGCCATGATTCTTAAGGACACACACATACCGGCATTCGCCGCCGTGTGCCTTGTGCTGCTGCTCGCCGCAGCGCTGGGATTTATTCACGGCATTTTGATCGCGTGGATGCGCCTGCCTTCGTTCATCGTGACGCTCTGCGGCATGTTGATTTATCGCAGCCTGACACGGTGGATCACGGAGGACCAAGCGCTCGGATTTTCAAACGATCACACGATTTTGAACGCGATGGCGAAAGGCAAAATCCTCGTGCCGGGACTCAGCGGATTTGCGCTGCCGATTCCATTTCTAATCATGGTGGGCCTGGCGCTGGCCGCCGGATTTTTCCTGAACTACACCGTCTACGGTCGCCACTTGCTCGCGCTGGGAAGCAATGAAGACGCCGCGAAATACAGCGGCATCCGCACCGACCGCATGACGATTCTCGCGTACGTGTTGTGCGGATTGATGTCCGGAATTGGCGGTGTGCTCTTCGCGTTTTACTACAACTCCATGCAACCATCCGCGCAGGGCAATTCCTACGAACTCTACGCCATCGCCGCCGCCGTGTTGGGCGGATGCAGCCTGCGCGGAGGCGAAGGCTCGATCCTCGGCGTGATCGTCGGGACGGCTGTGCTGCGCGTCCTGTACAACGCCATCAACGTGCTCGGCATCAAAACACAATTGGAATTCGCCATCATCGGCTTTGTGATTCTGGCTGGCGTCCTGGCAGATGAATTAGTGAAACGTTACGCGGCGCGAAGACGGGCAATGGGCGCGGCCTAACGCAATGAAGCAGGGCTGGCTTCCATTGCCGCCATTTTTTCTTCGAGCTGTACGAATTGTACAATTACTATGAATGGCGACCTAACTCATGTTTCATATCATGACCACTACTCACAGTCGTGCAGTTCTCAATGCCTTGACCACGCTCTGCTTCATCATGTGTATGCTCGCCCGCGCATTCGAAGGTGTTCCCCCGCCACCACCGGACCTCAAAATTACCGCTGTCCCCAACGATTTGCGCCAGACACTTAAACTCGATCCGTTCTATAAAAAATACGTCAATGCCAACGGCTTTCCTGTGCTCGGTTCAGAAAAAGTTCAAGACGCGGCGATGCTCGAAGCTGCTCGGATTGTCAACCAGATGCTTGCAGGTCTCGACACTGTCCGTGACCAGATCGTGAAGAATAAAATCCGTCTCGCCGTCATGGCCGTAACAGAAATGACCACCGATATTCCTGAGCACAGCACGTTGACACCCAAAGCCTATTGGGACGCTCGCGCTCGGGGACTCGGCGCAACGCTTGAACGTCCAGCCGTCAGTTGCGACGAGGCCAATCTGCTCCATCTCACCGGTGACCGCTATCCCAACGAAAATATCCTCGTCCACGAATTCGCGCATGTGATTCATTTGATGGGCTACAACTTCGTTGATCCCGGATTCGACACATCTGTCGCCGATATGTTTCAAAAATCTATTCGCGTAAAGAAACTCTGGAAGCAGACGTACGGGTCCGAGAACCGGAATGAGTTTTGGGCCGAGGGCGTGCAATCGTATTTCGACACCAATGACAACAACAATCACCAGCATGGCGACATTGATACGCGCGCCAAACTGGCTGAATATGATCCGGAATTTTTTGCGATGATCGACGCTGCGTTCAAGAAGAATCCGTGGCGTTATGAACGTCCCGGTAAAGCCAATCCGCCGCGTAAACTCGTTCCGGAATGCGCGCTAAAAATCGAGAACCAAAGCGGGGCGCAAGTGGTCCTGTTTCGCTTGGATGGTGCCAAGGAAATCAACTACGCCATCATCGAACGCGGTGGGACGTTTGAGAAAAGCAGTTTCCAGGACATGCGCTTCCGCGCCAAGATTCAAGGCCGCGATAAACCCGAGGAATTTACGGCCACGGGCGAGCACGCCAATTGGGTCATCAAGTAGCGAACGGATTGATTAGTCCGGCTCTTCGGCGTGATGACCGTAGCCCGCATCTTCCAGAACTTTTTCACGCTTGGCCAATAAGAGATCCGCTTCGGTCATCATCTTAGCGAGCGCT
Organism: Planctomycetota bacterium; assembly: GCA_037129555.1. GTDB lineage: Bacteria > Planctomycetota > SZUA-567 > H5-PLA8 > H5-PLA8 > JANXLS01. Next base: position 31,757 of record JBAXUS010000017.1, on the reverse strand, counting down.
TTGAACGTGATTTTTGGTTCCCAGCCCAGTTTCGTGCGCGCTCGCGTCGAATCGCCCAACAACAAATCCACTTCAGCCGGTCGGAAATAACGCGGGTCCTGCTCGACGTACTGGGTCCAATCGAGGTCCAACTGACCGAACACTTCCGCGAGGAACTCGCGTACCGAATGCGTTTCGCCGGTCGCCACGACGTAATCGTCAGGCTGATCCTGCTGCAACATCAGCCACATCGCTTCTACGTAATCGCCCGCGAAACCCCAGTCGCGTTTGGCGTCGAGGTTTCCGAGGTACAGCTTTTTCTGCAATCCCAGTTTGATGCGCGTAGCGGCGCGCGTGATCTTGCGCGTCACAAACGTCTCGCCACGTCGGGGCGATTCATGGTTGAACAAAATACCGTTGCAGGCATAGATCCCGTAGGATTCACGGTAATTGACCGTCTGCCAATAGCCGTACACTTTCGCGCACGCGTATGGGCTGCGCGGATAAAACGGCGTCGCTTCGGTCTGAGGCGTCTCAACAACCTTACCGTACATTTCACTCGACGATGCCTGATAAAACCGCGGCTTCTTATCCAACACACGCACAGCTTCCAAACAATGCAGCACACCCAACGCGTCGGCATTCACCGTAAAAATCGGATTGAGAAACGAAACTGCGACATGCGATTGAGCGCCCAAATTGTAGACTTCATCGGGCTGGATGGAGCGTAGCAATGTCACGAGCGAACCTGCGTCAACCAGATCCCCATAATGAAGAAACAACGGCTGGCCCTTCACATGAACGTCGTGGTACAGGTGCTCGATGCGGCTGGTCGTAAACGTGCTGGTGCGGCGAATGAGTCCGTGAACTTCATAGCCTTTAGATAGCAACAATTCCGCCAGATACGAACCATCCTGACCCGTAATACCGGTAATAAACGCTTTCTTCATGGGAGTCCTAAATCGCTTGGTTTTTCGGTTTTCGAAAGTCGTGCGGCGTTCCACCACACCACCGTTTCAGTGCCACGCGGCACATTATTTTCCCATCGACAACCGCAGGGCGTTGTGCTGGGGCAATCCCGCAATGGCCAGAAATCGGTTTTGTGCTTCCTGAATGTCATAGGACACGCGTCGAAAATACACTTTGGGTGTCATCAAAATAACCGATTCGCGTGCCTGTTGTAACTCCACGTCTTTCTCATTGCGCGTCTCGTCGTCGGTCCATTCCAAAGGATCGGCAACAGGCTTCGCAATTTTCGTATTCACAATGGTTGACGCGGCCGAACCTCGAACGTTTAAAATCACCGTCGTGCCCGGCTCATGATGAACTTCTGCTGGCGGCGGCGGCGGATCTATGGGTGCATTGTATTCAAAAATGGCGTAACACGCTTCTTTTATACCATCACGCGGTTGCCCAACCGAACCCACATTGACGATCGTCTTGAATCCAGAACGGATCAAACTTTTATGCTCGGCAAGATTCTCGGGCAACCACCATTTGTAATCTTCTGCGACGACGCCGGGGCGATGCGAATGGCCACAGAAGCACAGCCACTCCACGCTCTTCATGATCTCCGTGCCCATCTTCGACGGGCCACCACAACTGATGTCAAAATCTTCGCGCAAAATATATTCGTGAATGGGATCGCGCGGCGACGCGTGAACATACCGGACGTTTTTTTCAGAGCGTGACGGCTCAAGCGTCTTAAGCCACTCCCAGCGCTCACGCGTTGTTTCGCGTTCAGCATCCGTAGTCGACACAACTTTCTCGGGATCAAGAACGGTGCGCTGCCAGACGATGGAGTCGTAGGCGTTCTTACTAAAATTCAACGGTTCTCGAAAAACTGCTTCGTCGTGATTTCCCAGCAGCGTCCACTTCACCAGACTGCGAACGCGTGCGATGCACTCAGCGGGCTGCGGACCATAGCCACAAATGTCGCCCAAGCAAACAATGTCATCGACGCTCTGGGTCTGGATGTCAGCGAGGACGGCCTCGAGTGCCAGCAGGTTGCCGTGGATGTCGGAGATAATAGCGCGACGATGCATTCTAGAATTCGAAAAATGTTCCCACTGAAAACCCAAACCACACAATGAGGTAATTCTACTTCATTCGATTTCGAATGTAAACTACCTCTTCACACGACAAGCTGATTATTATTCAAGGTGGAGATCCGCCGCATTTACACTAGGCAGCGTCCGCCGTCCACACAGAGGATTTGCCCTGTGACGAACGGCGCGGTCAACGCGTACAGTGCTGTCTCAACAACATCGTTTGGAGTCCCAATTTTCTTTAAGGGAATCTTCGCGAGCAGGGCCTGTGTTTCACTGAGACTCGCATTTTCTGGCGGAAGAACTGACCCTGGAGCGATGGCGTTGACCCGTACGCCTGGAGCGAGTAGCTTCGCAAGACCCTGAGTGAGAGACACGACGCCCGCTTTGCTGATCGAATATGGAATATGCGTTTTCCATGCGCGCAATCCGGACAAACATGCGATATTTAAAATCGCGCAGCCTTCGCGACCGGCCTCGCTGCGATGCTTCATCGCGCGTCCAAGTTCCGAAGCGAGCGAAAAAGGCGCGCGCAAATTGACCGCGTAAAACGTATCCAATTCGGATTCGTTAAGATGCTCCAACGACGTCGGCCAAAATATCGCTGCGTTATTGACAAGAATATCAACGCCATTAAAGAGCGCGTCTGCTTTGCGAGCGAGCTTCTTGCCGGCTCCGCTTTTAGACAAATCCGCACGCAAAACTTTCGCTTCGCCGCCGGAAGAACAAATACGATTCGCGAGTTCATCGGTACCTTGGCGCGATGTGTTGCAATGCAAAATCATACGGCAACCGCTCGCCGCCAGCGCCTCTGAAATCGCACGGCCAAGCCGCACTCCTGCTCCTGTCACCAACGCTGTTTTTCCAGTCAGTGAATACATTCGTCCCCGCTCAGTCAATATCACTTTTATTTTAAGTTACTGTAATCAAATTAAACAAAAACAGACCCGCGTCTCGCAAGGTCTGTTTTCAATGCATTAACAATTTCCACTCTGCCAACCTACTGCGTAACAGGCGGTTGATTCTGGTCGAAGCCGTGGCCATCGGGTGTCGAACCCGTAAACGGAGTTGTACCGATGTTGAGAGTTGTCGTCACGAGTGTATTCGGTGTTGGAACAAAGTTTCCGGAAACCCACTGGCCTTGCTCCGTCGTGGTCGTTCGGATGCCGGTGGTTTTATTATATGACACAGTGCTCATTGTCGCGGCACCGTTGCTACCTACAGACACAACAGACTGCTGTCCACCAGTCGGGCCACTTGGGTTGTAGGTGTAGTGCGTCGTGCTACCGTCTTTCGCAGCAACTGAATTGAACGTAATAATACCAGTCAACGGATTAACTGTGGTCGTACCACTGTACACAGTTCCATTCGGCCCCTTGAACGTCGCGGATCCCGAATTATTCGTCTTTGATACAGTCGATTTCAGTGTATAGCCGTTAAACACGCGAGACAACACAATCGACTTGTCCGTTTCTTTCCATGTCGCAATGGTCTTATTGTTTGCGTCTTTCGTAGTCCACGAATTTTTTGTGACTCGACCGTTGAGAATTTCTGTCGTGGAACCGACTGTCGTGGATCCATCGGCATTTCGAATCGCCGTGTTGATCACAACCGTGCCGTTGGTGTTGACACTGACTGTCATATCCGACACAGACACTGCTGCCAGCGCCGCAATTTGGCTTTGAGTCAAATTGCCCTGGTTCACGGTTGTATTGGTGCTGACGCCGGCGACCGGATTATTCATGGTCATCAGCAAACTCGTTCCGAAAAGCAATTGAACGGCATTGCCTCCAATCGGATTCAAAACAGCTGAACCTTTGAGAACTGCAACATTCGACGTAAACGTCGTTCCATTCGGATCGCGTGTGATCAGGATGTCGAACTTAGCCAGCGTGCTTGCAGCAATTTTATTATGCGTTCCGATACCAAGATTGATGAGATTGATGATGCCGTCGCCAAGCAAAAGCAATCTCGGACTGGCGTTTGATTTGGCAATCACCGGAGCGGTCCCGAACGATGCGTGACCATAGCTTAGCGTTGCACCTGCTACTTTTGCTTCTGTCGGGATTTCAATTCGGAATTCAGTTGATTCGTGCAACCGCACCGCACTGCTGTCGAGAAACGCAATTTGAATACCACCCGTTTCATCTGTCGTCACGACATCGCCAGGATAGACTTCACCGCCTTGAATGGCTTCATACTCTTTGCCGTCGCGAATGAATTTTGCGTGAGAAGCGATCTCCGAACCATCGGCGTTGGAGATGTTACTCATGAAATAGCCGACGGGATAGACCGGAGTCTGTCCGGCTTTTTCACTTGCGGTCGCAATGAAACTGACACATAGCACGAGCGCCAGCCCATTCAATATTGATTTTAACACGACCGTCTCCTTCGTTAATATAACTTTGTCATTTAGACATATGCCGCATCAACACACTATTCATAACCTTAAAACATAAAACAATTTACAGATAATTCCGTCTTAATCATTGGCTCTTGGGCGGTTGATTCTGGGTCACGCCGCGACCGTCGGGCGTTGTTGCGGGGGGGGCGCCACCTGCTACAACATTCGTAAAGGTGCCCGGTGCCGTACCACCCGTAATAACAGCCGTCATTGTTTGCGCACCATTCGCTCCCGGAGTGAATGTGTACGTCGCCGTGCTTCCATCTTTTCCGGCCTTGGTGGTTACAAACGTGATAATGCCCGTCAATTTGTTATAGGTCGCCGTGCCGGTGTAGCTCTGCTTGTTAGCCGAATCCTTGATCGTGGCTTTAATAGTCGTGGAGATATTGCCCGTAACACCCACAAGTGAAGCGGAGAACCCGATAGTCGCACCATTGACCAAATAGCTTTGCTTGACGCTGATCTTGCCTTTCACCACATCTTCGGACCACGATTCACTGAATTTTGTAAGTTTGTTCGCTGTTTTCCACGAATCCTTCGTCACCGTTCCACTCAACGACGTGGTCACAGTTCCTTTTGTAATGCTACCATCAGTACCGTTGATCGTGGACTTGATTGACACAGACGTTTTTCCAACTTTCAGAAACGTTTCCGACGCAAAACCACCCAACTTCAAAGCGGCAATCTGATCCTTCGTCAAGTTTCCCGTGAGGACTGTGCCACTCGGCGGATTGGTAAGTGTATTAAAAGTCAAGAGGGCAGTGTCAACGCTATTGATCGTTGTCGACAACTTCACCGGAGCAACGCCACTTGTAGGCGTCAACAACACCGTGCCGGCCAGAACAGCGACGTTCGTCACAAAGCCGCCACTGCCATTGGCTTTAACGATGATGTCTAGGCTCGCAGGCTTCGGACCCGTCGCGCGGCCAGCTGGCGCACGCGTGGCTCCAAAGCTAATATTGAAACCATTCTCGGATTCAGCTCGATTAATCGACGTTGCGTGACCGGAGTTGATGGTGATCTGCGACGCGTTCGCGGCAGACAATTCAGCCAAACCATGGATCGTGGCTTCGGACGAACCGTACAATTGCAATGTATTATTATTGAGGAAGGCGACGAGAATCCCGCCCGTTGGAGTTGTCTTCACGATGTCACCCGGGAACACTTCCATTCCAGCTTCAGCTTCGTATTCTTCGCCGTCGCGGATGAATTTCGCTTTGCTTTGCGGTTTGTCGGCATCGTCTTCAGCGACAACAGTCTCAACGAAATAACCGATGGGCTGAATCGGACGTTCACCGGAGTGTAGTGCAAAAGCCAATGACGCTACCAACGCCATCCCGAGAAATTTGATTTTCATCATGACCCCACCCCTATGAAATCTGCGCGTTTAAGCCAGCCAACACGGTGCCGAGAGAGAATAAACCCATCCACTTTTTATGACAACTCTGATACTTCTACACTGATTTTTAGAACGGCGCAATTGAAAATGCTTTAAAATTCACGCGATTGGCTCCAAGTCTTCCCGGCACATTTTTACTCGTTCGTGGTACCCTTGAGGCACTCAATCGTTATGTCTTTGTTTCGGTTCATTATCAATCAATTAATAACGAACCAATCACCGTATGCTTTCGTTTTCTTCTTCGTGTCGATCACAAATGCGATTCAATCTTCGGCATTCAAGCACCGGAATGTCCAGCATGCCGACTCTATTTCAAGACAAATCGACCCACTCCCCCTTTTTTTATTGTTTTCTGCGTCGCGAAAGTGTACTGAAATATAGAAAATAAATTCAAATCTCATTTCCAAGGGGGCGCTATGACTCTGAAATTGGTTCGTCTGTTTGCAGTTTCCATTCTGACATTCGCCGCGATGTCGCGCGCTGCCGACGAATCTCCCGCGTTCGAAATCCCCAAATTGACCGATGTCAAAATCGATGGAAAGGGCGATGAGTGGGCGGGAAAAGGTTTCAGTGTGGAGTCGCTGTGCGATGTAGCCGGCAAGACCCGCACTCCCGCCAATTTCAACGCCTCTTTTAAATTAGGCTGGGACGAACGCGGCTTGCTGGTGCTTGTGACCGTCACCGACGATGTAGCGCTCGAACCCGCCGAAAAACTCGAAGACCTGTGGCAGGGCGATTCGATTGAATTCTTCTTGGCGACCAAACGCGGTTCAGACCAGAGCTACCAAGTCGTCATCGCACCGGGACGCGATCCGAAAAAGCCGGAACTGCGCAGCAACATCAGCGACTACCGTAAGGGCACCGCTAAAAAGGAAAAGCTGACGATCGAAGCCGTTCGCACGACGAACGACAAGGGCTACGTCATCGAAGCGCTGCTGCCATGGAAGAATCTCGGCATCGAAGCCAAAGACGGTGCCGAAATCGCGTTCCAACTGTACGCAAACGATGCCGACAAAGAAAACGAGCGCTACCAAGCTCTGTGGTATCCGAAGCCGGATGCGCACTCCGACACGCACAACACCTACACGCTGAAACTCTCCGATGCGAAAACATCCGCTCCGGTTATTGCTGCAGCAGCGGGCAACTATGATGCCGACGGCAAAGCCCAAATCGTCATCGTCGCAAGCGACTCGTTCACCAGCAAATCGGTGACCGTGAAAGATGGCGACAAAGCTCTCGGGGACTTCAAATTCGAAGCCGACAACGGTCGCGCAGTGGCCAAGGTCTCACTGCCCAAACCGGAAAAGCCTTACGGTACGTTGACGGCATCCGTCGGCGCCGACGTGCTGTGCTCAATTAAAATTCCGGAGCCGGTGAAGTAGATTCATGTTTCGCGTTTTGTGTCGAGTCAGACGTGGAAACGCGGAACATGAAACGTTAAACTTCCATCATGGCTAAACGAGCTACTGCTTCATCGGTCGTCAATCCATCGCTGTGGACGCGGGAGACACTTCCCCGCGTCGTGCTAGTTGCTGGTGCCGAGTCGGCACTTCGCGAAGAAGCGCTGACCGCTATCCGGACCGTCGCGTTCGGTCCCAAGGGGCAATCCGACGGTTGGGTCGTCCTTCACGGTCCGCAGAATTTGAACGAGGCGGAAGCGCTCACCCCGGCGACGGTGCTGGATGAAGTCTGTACCCGATCCATGTTCGCAGCTGACGACGATCCCAAAATTGTCGTCGTCCGTTCCGCCGACATCCTGCTGAGTTCTCACTACCGGCTCTTCGACGACAACCTTGAGACCATCCCAACATCAGCCACGCTCGTCTTCGAATGCGCGTCGTTCGGTAAATTAAAGACGACCGGTTTCTATAAAAAACTGTTGGCATTTCCGGCGGTGGTCGAATGCAATCCGCTCGTGGGTGAATGGGGCGACTCGCCCGCGCTCGAACAGGAAGTGGACAAACGCGCGCGCGCTTTGGGATTGAAACTCGCGCACGGAGCGCTACTGGCGTTGGTCGGTCGCAGTGCGAAAAATCTGGGCGTGATTGAAGAAGAATTAAACAAGCTAGCACTCGCGTTCAAGCCTATCAAAGCGGCTGCTGAAGCCGAAGGCAAAACCGCTTCGGCGATGGTGGACGTCTCCGAACACGACATCCTGGAATTGTGCTCCGCCACCGGGACAGCCAGCGCGTTTGATTTCGCGACCGCGCTGCTGGACGGCAACGCACGCGGAGCACTGGAAACGCTCGGGCTACTCTTTGATCGCGGTATTGTGGATGCAAAAAAGCCTGGCAAACCGATCACGCAGGAAGGCGCGATTGTCATGGTTGTGCTCGGAGCGCTGACCTACAAGTTGACTCAATTGCAGGACGTTCGCGAAGCCATCGACGGCGGCAAATCAGAATTCACTGCGTTTGGAGAATTCAAACTTTTCGGAAAACGCGCGGATGAAATGCGCATGGCATTGCGTCGCCAAACCAGTGCATCATTGCGCAACGCAGTCGAAGCACTTTTTACCTGCTATCTCGATTTACGCCGAGGCGGTGCTGAACCGCGCGCGGTGATGGAACGACTCGTCTTCAAAACGCTCGGACGCGAAGCGTAAAATCGATTCACTTATTCGAACCATTATTTCCGATTCATCAACGTACCGTCCGGCAATTCCTGGGCGTTCACATTCGTCAATTTGAGCTGCTTGTCCTGGTACTCAAAAAACTCGTGAAAATGAGCATGCGTTTTTGACGGGCGGACGCGCGTTTCGTTGTTCAGCCACTCCTTCACGCGCTCATTCAATGTCGCCACCATACCTCGGTGCACGTCCACATACGCCTGAATATTCTCCCGCGTTTTGATCGGTCGGCGCTTGCTTTCATTTTCCAAATAGCGCTTGATATTGTCGCTCGTCGATCCAATCATGTTTTCCTGATTTTCGAAATAGTCTCGGAGATTCTTTTTTGTGCGGTCCACTCGCAGCGTCGTTTCGTTCTTCACATAGCGCTGAGCATCTTCGTTAAGATACCCGATCAGCGCGGCCTGGTGATCGTAATACGCATGCACATTTCCACGCGTTTTGACCGAATATTCGACCTGATTGCGCCACCACAATTCAGCCCCCTCGCGCAACTCCGACGGCATCGCGGACTGATTCGCGAAATACGCGTGAATGTCGTCCTTTGTTTTGCCGGCCCGATCGCGTTCGTTTTTTACATACAATTTCGCGTTCTGGTTGGTCGCAAGCAGGTCGCGATTCTGGTGGTCGAGATAATCAAAAAATAATCCGTGCACTTTTTTCGAGCGCTCGATTTGGTCGGCGATAAATCGCTGAGCGTCCTTGTTCAAATCAACAAGCTGCTGGTCTTGGTACTCCCAATAATTTCGAATATCCGCAGCCGTCGCCGTGGGCCGCTTCACGCTTTCGTTTGCCCAGTATTTCGCCACATCCTTGCGCACTTCCTCGGACAGCGAACGCTGGTATTCCGAATACGAATGCAGATCCTGCTTCAACGCCACAGCCAAGCGCAATTGCAATTGTTCATACGCTTTGACATCGCTCTTCAACGTGTCGATTTGAGCGTTGTGATACGCGTAATAATCGTTCACATCCGAGATCAATTCCTTCGTCAACCGCTCCTGCAACACCACATAGAGTTGGACATCGCGGTTGAGGTTTTCGAGATTCTGAGCGTGATGTTCGTAATAATCGCGGACATCTTTCTTGACGACGTTTGCGCCCTCTTCATCGGTATGCAAACACCCGGCAAGCGTAATGGCCACCATCGTCGCCATGACTCCAGCGACAACGCGCGCGGACACAGTTTTAAATACACTCATCGAACGCCTCATTCGCCGTGATTCGGCTCTCCACAGGCGCATGGGCCGCCCGCTCGTTTACAAAATTAGGTATACTAAGATAGTCGATTTTTCATCACAGGTCAAGACGCCTGATTTCACACGCTCCTTCGGACAACCTTTTGGGTGCTCACGCGAATTGCGAATTTTTCGAATTTGCATTTTGAATTTCGAAATCTTCCTTCATTATTCCACACTCAAACCATCCTTCATTATAGGGTCGCGTACCGCAGGTGCGCGGACAGTCGTTTTTTTGAGAGGCAGGCGGACGTTTTATGAATGACCTGAAAGCGCCAGAAGATTTCGCGGGCTGGAACGAGCAGATGATCCAGCGGCACGATCCGGAGATTTTTTACCACCATCCGTTCGGTGCCGTGCGGTGGGTGGAATCGCTGCGCGTCCGCGCGATCCTCCACGGCCTGGACCTGCGCCCTGAACACAGTTTGCTCGACGCCGGCTGCGGAGCGGGCAGTCTACTACAGCGCTTGAGTTGCGCGGAAGCTTACGGCGTGGACCTCTCGCCGACCATGGCGCTGCGAGCGCGGAACCTGCTCGGCGATGACGTCAAAATCGTGCAAGGCGACATCGAACACCTCCCCTTCCCTGACGCTCGATTTGACCGCGTGGTCGCCTCGTCGCTCCTGTCGCACGTGCTTCACCCAGACACGGTGATGTCGGAACTGCGCCGCGTCACCAAACCGGGCGGACGCATCGTGATTTCAATTTCCGACGAAGACCAGATCGAACGCGGCATGCGTTGGGCCAAAGCACTGGGCCTGCAACGCCTCTTCGGCGGCGAAAAAGTCTCTGAAAAACAGAGCGCGTTCCACGTCGACTACCACTTGCACCGCTTCTCGATGAAGCGCCTGCGCGAGCTCGCCGGCACGAATCTGGACGAGGTCTCCACCACGCGCGTCCCGATGCTGTATCCGGCGCATTGGGTAGCGGTGTACGGACGGTAAAATTCATCCCACAACGCAAGGAATTGTGCTTAGTCCTTCTCAGCATCAGAGCCCTCTTATATTAAATGCGAGCCCTCATTCAACGCGTCACCTCCGCACGAGTTTCTATCGACGGCGACATCGTCGGCTCGATCAACTCCGGCATTCTCGTCTTGATTGGCCTGCATCGTGACGACACGCTCGCCGATGGCGAGTGGCTTATCAAAAAATTGCTTGCGGTCCGATTGTTTGAAGATGAGGCAGGGAAAATGGGGCGGTCGGTGGAAGACATTCGCGGGGAATTGCTGGTCGTGTCGCAATTCACGCTTTACGGCGAATTGAACAAAGGCACTCGCCCGGATTTCGGCGCGGCGATGCCCAGTGCGCTCGCCAAACCGTTTTTTGAGGAGTGGATGAAACAGCTGCGCGCCGCAACGCAACTCACCATCGCTGAGGGGCGGTTCGGCGCGCATATGAAAATCGATCTCGCCAACGACGGTCCGGTTACGTTGATGATCGATTCGAAAAAGTAGTTTCGGATGTCGGCTCAATAACTGCAACTGCGTGCTTTCCGGCACGGCTCACCAACATCAATCCCAGCACAAAACTCACCACCGCGATCCCGAAATAACTCTGGGGAATGATCGGGAATGCAGCGGCTCCGGACTTCGTTTCGTCGCCACCCAATTTCAACAACCCCGGTCCGACCAAACTCAATCCGTTATGAAGAAAGTGCATCAACACGCCGGGCCAAATACTGCGCGTCTGCCACGCGGTGAACGCCATCACCATGCCCAGCACGGCTGTGACCGGCATGCGGAAAACGGGGAAATGGAAGAATCCGAAGACCGCGCCGACCAGCACAATCGTCGCCCATTTATTTTTCCGTCCAAGACCCTGCTGAAAGAATCCGCGAAAGAAATGTTCTTCGCATATCGCCGGAGTCAACGCGATCAAAAATATTAAGAAGCCTTGTCCGAGCGCGGTTGAACTGAGCTGCTTCAACGCGTGTTCCATGCCCATGTCGCCGCTGCCGAACGACCACACGCGACTCTGCCACGTGATCAATTGAATCGCGATCAGCCACGAACTGCAGCCCATCAACGCCGCACCGATCACCGCGTTCAAGCTCGGACGATTCCACTGAAACGTCGTCTTCCAATTCGCTTTCAAATACGTCGAGACCCACAGTGGTCCGGCGAGAAAGAGACCGTATTGTGGAACGATTACCAGCGCCGCAAGCACGGACCATTCGATCGGTTTCGATGCGTCAAGCACGAGCATTTTTTGTAGCCAGAGCGAGACGTAAAAATTCAACGGAAACAACAGCGCTGCCGCCATCAGCACATCGCCGGGGCGCGGCGTGGGAGACTCTTTAAAAAAGCGGCGGCTCAAAAATAACCGCAGACTTCCCTGCGCAGAAAACATGACTTCCTCACGCGCAAACACGCGCGCCGCCAGTGTCACCATTCCAGCCGCATACAAACACGTGCTGACAAACACGAATGCGAATTGCTGGGTCGTGCCATGAAACAGGAATAATTCTTTGATCAACAATGCGGTGTTGACGATGGGCGTGAGCAGCAGTGGGCCTTGCAATTCGATTCCCGGCGTCATGGCGATGGCCATCCCGACCGTTGGAATCAGGAACACCGGCATGCAGAACACTTGCGCCTCTTTTGTGTTCGCTGCAAAACTCGCGACCATTAACAAAAGCGCGGAGAAAAACAGCGCGAGTGGCACGAGCAGCGTCAACGTCAGCGGCAGTGCGGACCACGGAAATTGAAAATCGAGCGTCGCCGGCAGCGGTAGCAGCGCGATGGAAATGGCGAAACTCAGCACGTTCAAGACGGCATTACCCAGCGATAGCGTGGCGACGGCGAGGAACTTTCCCGTGATGATTTCAAGTGGCCGGACCGGCGCACCGGCGAGCGTTTCGAGTGTCGAACGTTCCTTCTCGCCAGCTGTCATATCGATGGCCGGATGCAGCGCGCCTGTCATCAGCATGATGATGAAAATCAGCGGCAGAATTCCGCCCAGCGTGGACCCGCCGAGTTTTGCCGCGACTGCTGTGTTCTTCGCGTCGAGCGTGAACGGATGCAGGAAACCAGCAGGCAATGCGCGGGTCTTCAAACGCTCCTTGACCACCGCGCTTTCATAGCGCTCTAGCATGGCTCGGAGCCGCGTGAAGGCGCTGAGCGACACGCGCTCGGCCTGATCGTATTCGATCGCCACAGCCGGAATGGTGAGCGCACCGATGTCGTTTTCGAATGTTGCCGGGAGTGATAATACCGCGCGGATCGTTCCCGCTGCGAGTGCTTTGCGCGCCTCTTCTAAAGGCATTTCACGGAACGAAAATTGTGTTTTTTGAAACGTGTCCAACGTCACATCGTCTTCGCTGTCATCCTCGTCAGTAACGGGCGATGGCGATGCGTCTTTCGTTTTTGGAGTAGCAGACTCTTTTTTCTTTGGCGGCGGTTTGTCTGTTTTGATCTCGGGTACTGGCAAGCCTCGCAGAGGTTCGTTCGTTGCTCGCGCGCGGCTGAGAACACGTTCGACGCTGGCTTGTGTGCCGGGAAGAACCGCGACTGGAAAATCCTCGCGGTCCAGTTTCGCTTTGGCCATCTGTGCGACTTCCGCCATACCCAGCGTCATGAGCGGATAGATCAAGAGCGGGATGATCGCCGTCGCAAACAGCGTCCGGCGGTCGCGCAGTGCGTCGGTCAATTCCTTGATATAAATGGCGCGGATTTTTGCGTTCATGACTCTCAATTATGATGGTCAGGCCGGTGTGCTTTAAGTTTGAATTGCGCTGAATTTCCCGCTGGTGTGCGTTTGAAATCCAACGGCAATACGAGACTGAAAGTCGTTCCGCCTACTTGAATCACCAAAGGCAGTCGAAGCGGAAATCCCTTTTCGTTTAAAGCCACAGTGGAGACGATGATATTCTTCAGCGTTCCGGCAAAGTACACGCTCATGCTCATTTGTTTTTTTGTTGCTCCAGGCAGAAGCCGGAACCGGATGTGTCCGTCCAAGGTGGATGCGTTACCGTATTTATTCAGTGAGAACATTTGCGTCAATCCGCCCAGTGAAATCGTCACCGGAGTACCTGCGAGCGACATGGGGGCGATAGGGAATTTTGGTGGAATCGCAAGTAACGTGCTGATCGCGACGGAGTCGCGTCTTTTTCCAAACGTGATCGCGCCAGTAGCTGATACCATTTCCTCCGTCTGCGAATAGACGGTATCGTGACCGACTGGCAGAGGCATGATCACCGTTTTTGTCGTGTGGAAAACAGGATCCGTCGCTGTCGCTGAGACGTTGTAAACGCCTTCGACCGTAAATATGTGCGACACCGTTTTGCCCGATGCCGTCGGCGTTCCGTCGCCAAAATTCCACTCCACTGTAGCCGTATTTGGCTGGGTCAACGCGCTGAACGATACCGCGACGTCCACGATTCCCGGGTTTGGCGTCGCAGTCGGGCCGCTCAAGAATATCGGCAGCGGAAGTGGCACTTTAAAATCTGTCGCATCATTCGATCCTGGCAACACCGGATCGTCCGTCACGGCTGACGCATTGTTCAAGCCGTTGCCGTTCGGGTCGTAATAAATCGTGCCTTGATTCGAGATCGTTTTTCCCTCAGTCCCGGCAAGAATCTGAGCGCTAATCGAGATCGAAACCGTACCGCCAGCAGCCACGACACCGTCCCATTGAACCGTATTCGTTGCCACGTATGCAATCACGTTTCCAGACGACGCCGTCGCGGACAACAGCGCGAGTTCTGGCGGCAGCACATCGACCAATTCGTGGCCGGGATTGTTCTGCTGGTCGAACGCGCCGGAGTTGAGCAACACAATGTTATACGTCACCACGCTTCCTGGCATTAACGTACCGGAAACGGATTTCACGCCAGATACTCTCGACGGCGATACGACAGCGACCGAGATTGTTGCCGTGTTGTCGGTGGGATTTGCTTCAGCTGTGGACGACGTCACCGTGCTCGACAGCGCGAGCGTTCCGGCAATGTTGGGCGCAGAATAAACGAGCGTCAATGTCGGATACAGTCCCGTGCCGACGCTCTCGATGCTCCACTGTCCGGTACTCGGATTGTACGTCCCGGCACTGGCCGTTGCACTCGATGCGATTAATCCGGAAACGACTGGGAATGCCACCTGAGTCGTGACGGCGTACGCCGTGCTCGGCCCAGCATTTGATAAGAAAAACGTATACGAAATCGAGCCGCCCGGATTGACGGATTGAACACTCGCTGACACCGCTAGGCGCAAGTCCGCTGCGCGCACCGGGGCGAGCGTCACGGTTGCGGAATCGTTCAATGGATTCGTGTCGAGCGGCGAAACGCCCGTCAACGCCACGACGCTCGTCGCAACGCTGTCGTTCTGCGGAAGCACCACCAGATGAATTGTCGCGCTCTCTCCAACCGGCAGATTTCCCACCGTCCAAATGCCGGTCTGCGCACTAAATTTCCCAGCGCTGTCGTCAGAATAATACGCAAGATTTTGGGAGAGTGTGCTGTTGATGATCACATTCGAAGCCGCCGCCGGGCCGTTGTTTGTCGCGATGATCGTCAGAGTGACACGTTGGTTCGGAGCCGGCGTGAGTGTCGAAGCCGTCTGCGTCACCGCCACGTCCACACCCATGGTCTGGCCTATTTGAAGCGGTATGGTCTGCGCACGGTTGCCTGCGGAATTGTGATGATGAATCAACAGCGCTCCGAGCGAATTATTCGCGGCAAGTGCCGTCGTGTTGTACGCAACGAACAATGTCGATCCATCCAGGTCGTCCGCGAAATTCGCCCCATTAAAATTCAATCCTTGCGCCGCATAATTCCACGTGTACGGACCGATCGCCTCGTCGTAATCGAAGCCATTGAGCAGACTGCTAAGAGGCATCGATCCCGGCCCGGTCGCGACGCCATAGCGGAACGACGTAACGCCGTTTGCGAGTCCTAATTGTGCGGGTGACGCGGCCAGAATCCGCACATTTGAATTCATCAATTGAGTGTCGAGCGCGCCAGGGTCTGCGTTCACGTACACGCCGGGCCCGCCCAGACTGACACTGAAATTTCCGTCAATGATGCTGTTGATAAACACGTCCGTCCCACTGCCCGGCCCGCCGAACACACCCGACGCGAGCGCTCCGATGCTGCTGTCAAACAGAATGTGATCAAACCCGGTGCCGGGACCTGAGCCGACATAAATTTGAAAGGATGTCTGCGACGGCGAATTCCATACGCCATGCGTGACGATGCCGAACAAAATTAAATCGCGTAGCGGATCGTACGCCACGCCCACATATTTAATATTCGCTTCCGGCGGCGCGCGCAAGGGGTCGTATGGATGGACCACTTGCAATTCAAACGGCGAGACGAGCGAGCGAATGTCGTTCGGAAAATTCGAGCCGGTGTTGACACCCGTTCCATGTAAAGCCAGCGTTGCAGTCCCGGACGAATTTCCAGTTGTCGTGATGACACTGGGTCCGGCCATCAATGACGCCGGGCGCGGAGCGACGTACACGGGAATCCGTAGTTGAGTCTGTCCATTGGCGCTGAAATTCAAATAGCCCGCGTGTTCGCTGATCCAATGTCGGGCACCGGTGCCCAACGATTCGAGCGGTGACGGCGATCCTTGCGACCCCGCCACTGATGGATCGCGCGAGTGTTTCATCTGCGCTGCAATGGCGTCCAATTGAACATCGATTACCACGCTTTGATTTGCCGGGACGGTGACCGTTGATCCGCCCGGCGTCGAAAACGTCACGCCCGGAACGGTCGATGTTAAATTGAATCCGACTTGATACGTGACGCTGGTCGCGCCCCGGTTGACCACGCGTACGTGTTTCGTTTGAGAGAACGTCTCGACGACTTCCACATCACCGAACGACACGCTGACCGCGCCGGCGTCGTCTGCGTTGAACGCGAGGACCGTGTTCGCTGCCGACGCTGACGGATCGATGCGCCCGGCTCCGGCACGTCCCGGGCCGTACGGCACTCCAGCGCCACCTGCGCCAACGGTAAGATCATGCAGCGCGTTGTTCATCGCCAGCGCTTTGAGTTCCTCGACGCTCCACGTCGGATGAATCTGTCTCAATAATGCCATCGTCCCGGCGACGCACGGCGTGGCCATCGATGTCCCCGATAACGTCAGCGCTTTTCCGTTCGGCAAAAATCCACTGGGGTCCGTGACGATGCTGCCTGTCGTTCCGACGATGCCAGTCTGAGACGAAACGATTGCTACACCTGGAGCTGCGATGTCGGGTTTTAAATGCAGCGGCGATCCTGCGCGCGGACCGCGTGACGAGAAAAACGCCAGCGTGTCTGCGCTCGTTGCAGCTTGCAACGTCACATTGACACCGGTTGAAATCTGCGCGATCAATGCGTCGCCGTCCGCTTTTGAAATGTAAATCGCCGGGATGGTGATGGCGGGTTCGCCCGGCGTAGGAGCCATCGTATATAGGGTGGGATCGTCCGGCACGTCGCTCATCACAATTGCGCCAATCGCTCCAGCGGCTTGAACGTTCGCGACTTTGTTCTGAAAATTATTCACGCCACTTTGAATCAACGCGATTTTGCCAGCCATCGCTGCGGCGTTCGTCAACGGCGTGTCGGCGAAAACCGGAACGGGCAGAATGACGGCGCTGGTCTGCCCTGACGGTCCCGGCGCACCGCCTCCAAACGCAGCAGGAACACACGCGATCTTCCTGGCGATGACTGGAGGCGAATTGACTTGAAGAACCGCCGACGTGAAACGCGCGTCGGTTGAACACGCAACTGAAATCCCGCCTTCGGCCACGCCCGGAGTGCCTGAAATAAAATACGTGTCGCCTTCATTTCCTGCTGCGATGCACATCACGATACCGAGCCGCGCGGCGCTTTCCGCTGCGATTGCGGACGTGTCGGAGAGAGTTCCGTACGGCGATCCTAGCGAAATATTGACGACGTCCATGTGGTCCGAAAAATTGAAATCCCCATTCGGATCAACGGCCCATTCGATGGCTTGCACGGTCAGGTTGGTCCCGCCTGTCGTTCCGAAAACGCGGATCGGATAGAGTAATGCTCCGGGCGCCATGCCCGGCCCAATGCGCAGCGTTGATGCGAACGTTGCTGCCGCTGCTGGCGTGTACGGACCCGTGTAGGTCGTGCCGTCGAGCTTCACGCCCAGTCCGCCCAAAATCCCGGCGACGTGCGTCCCGTGGCCGTTGCGGTCCATCGGATTTTTATCGGGAACCGGCGTGTTCGTGCCGTCATAAGCATCACCTGCGAAGTCCACTCCGCCGCCGACTTTGAACGACGGAAAAAATGCGTTCGGAGCCAGCGTCACATCGTTGGCTTGATAATCAGCCAGCAACCCGGAACCACCGAAATTCGGATGCTGATAATCCAGTCCGGTGTCGATGATCCCGACTTTGATTCCGTTTCCCAACGCGCCGAATGTGGACCAGACGTTTGCCGTCCCGAGAAACGGAATGGAGTTGGCGTTCGCTGGTTTTTCTGCGCGTCCGACCGCGCCTCGCTGCTGCATCTGTTCCGGCCCGCCTGTCGGATATTCCAATTGAATCACCCGCACCGATTTCACGCCCGGCATCGTGCGTACTGCGGCCAGTTGGCTTTTCGGAATGCTGACCGCGACTGCGTTCAAAACGCGCTGAACCCGGTACACGATGCTTCCGTTAATGGGTGCCCCCGTCAATGCCCCGACAAGATTGTTCTGCTCACGATTGATCGTCTGAACCTGAGCAGCAACGGCGTCCTTCGATGCTGCGTTGGCCGCATTCGCATCCGGTCCAGCCGTCCGGCGCGCAGTCAGATGAGCATCCAACGCAGACGGGCCGCTGAGTTGCACCAGCACCGTGACCTTCTCGTCGCCTTGATCGCTTGATTTCGGAAAGGTGAACGGAACTTTACCTTTACCATCGACTTTCGCGTGTGGTACCGAAATGGACAGTGAGGGGAATGATGTGTGCAGAGTATTTGAACCGGTAATGGAAGGTGCAGTTGGAATCGACTGCGTTGCAGCAACTTCGTTCGACGGTGATGGATTCTGCGGATTAACGGACGATTCAGAATGCGGAATCGGGCGAACCACGACGACGCGATCTGCGTTCGAAATGGCCTGATCGCGTTTGGATTCGCGAAGACTCCACGCGACAAACGCTACGCTCATCAACGCCGCGACGGCGAGGAACAGCAACGCAATCCATGCTTTAGGATGGTGTTTGTTAACATTCATTTCAACGCTCTCATGACGCACATCGTGTCCAATGATCCTACTGAAGAACCTGACAATTACAACGCCGGACGCGTCAAACGGTTGGCAACCGTTCCTGGTTCGTCGGAATGTTGGTGCAGCCGACTGCGTCTAAGTCAACCGAATTGTCAAAAAACATGCGATAAAAAAGCGGGCGGCTCGAAAGCCGCCCGCGCGTTGAATACTCAGAATCCGTCTCGAATCGTTTAGAACTTATCGCCTTCAGGAGCTTTCGGCGGTGCAACTGGTGGGCCGTCGAAACGGTCACGTCCACCGGCGTCTGCACCACCCGGACCGCCCCGGTTGCGGAATCCACCACCCTGCATGTACTGGTTCATGCGGTTGCGCTGATCGTTTTGGATCTTGATGATGTCCTGAAACTTCCCGCGATTTTCCTGAGGGATGAGCGCCAGCAATTTGTCTTCACCGTCTTTGGTCACAACCGTCGTCTTTTCACGAAGCGTCTTAACCAGCGCCATGCTCTGTTGCCAATCTTTCGGATCGAACAACGGCATGGTTTCGGCAACGCTTGCAGCGTTCTTTGCATTCACTTCAGCGGCCAGAGCATCCATCTTTTCTTTCGCTTCCTTGTCGGCACCACTCAGGAGTTCGTTCGCTTTCTTTTCATACTTCGCGCGCAGTTCTGCGACCTTTGCGGCCAGCGCTTTTTCGGCTTCCAGAATTTCCACGTTGAGCTTCTTTTGTTCAGCGGCGTATTCTTCGCGCAACGCGTCGGTCTGAGTCGTCTGCTCAGGCGTCAATTTAAACACGGTCTCCATCTTCCAACCCGAACCTGTCGAAATGAAATTGTCCACGCCGCCAACAGGAATCTGCGTGACCATGCGCTTGCTTGCTCCGAGCGGAAGCGCGTCGAGTTTCACAGGCGCTTTCGGATCGTCAATGCTGATGCCCAACATCCGGGACATGATTCCGGCGATGCCGTTGCCTCCGCCCATTGCGTTGCCGATCATGTCGGTCATGCCGCCGCCCGGAGTATAGTTACCGCGTCCGAAGGCCTGGCCTCGAGTGCGGTCATCAGCTTTTTTCTGGTCGGCCGGGGCTTTCGGTTTGTCCGGCGCGGCATCTTCAGCGCGCAACGCGGCACATGACACCAACACCGTAGCACACACAGCTTTCACTAAACGGTTTTGCAAATAGTTCATGGATCCGACTCCTTTTAAATGGGTGTTAAATTCTCACGCTCAATTTCGTTCGAAAGTCTAGTCTCGCATCGCGCCGGGTTTCTTCCGTCGATTTTAAATATTTCTCATTTTCAAGACCGTTCGCCCGATATTTTCGTGCGCTTTCAGTGGCGTTTGCCCGAATTGAGTTATAAAGGAGTATCCCGTATTTTGGCTTCGTCCAGGATCGTCCGAGCGGCGATTTTCATCGGGTTCAAATTTGATTGTGCGGCTTGAGTTCAGTGAATGATAAACGTTCGACGCCCATTTTCTAAGCTGCGTGATTGCTTTGTCCTCGGACTGGCGCTCGCCGTCGTCTCCGGATGCAACGAGTCGGCTCTGCGCAATCGTGTCGCTGTCGTCGAATCTCGATTGGATTCAGTCACTGAAAAACCGTCGCAATCCGCTCCCATTCCGCTCCACGCCGCACCGCTTCGTTTTGCTGTTTCACCGCTCAATTCTCAAGTACAAGCGATTCAAACCGTCATCCAACACCACGCGCTGATCGCGCCGCCTCCGTTTTCTACGCGTCTCGACAAGAGCGGAAAAGTCGTATTGAACGGCGTCGGTTCGTTCGGCGATAAAGGTGAAAAGTGGCTTGCCACTCACGGGTTTTTGAAACATAAAAACACCACGTGGGAACGTAGCGTCACGGACCGAGACGTTGCGGCATTGGAACTCGCAACCATCAACGCGTTATCAGTCGCGACGACCGAACTCGAGCACATCACACACGAAATCAGCGACGATGCCGCCGGACACGTGTCATTCTTTCAGGATTCTCCAAGCTCGGGGACTATTATCTCGACAAGCCACGTTCTCGATTTCACATTCGCCGACACGTCTGGTACGCCGGAACTTTTCCTTGATTTGGGCGGCCCGCAAATCAGCGTCGGACCGGAAGGCATTTCCGAGGAAAAGCTGCGTAACCTGCCGCACCAGTTCGCGCGCGGCGGACGTATTGTTGTGTTGAACGGCGCGCTCCACGTAACTGGCAATCTGCTGCACCGTCTGGTCCCAAAAAGCGTCCCGGCAAATGCGACGCATCTCGCGTTGAACAGTGACGGAATCATCACGGCATACGATGCAACAGGACTCGCGACGGAGCTCGGTCGCATCGACTGTGTTCGCATCAAGAAATTCAAGAAAGTGGACGGCGGATATGTTGCCGGTGAGACGGCACCGCTTGATGAGTGGATTCAAAAATCTGGCAAGAAGCCGTTTATGCCGGGATATGTGGAACTGCCAAACGGGTCGGCGTTGAATGCTCTGGCAAACGCAATTCAATTCCGCAACGGCTTGCAAGCGCTGCAAAGCGGACTGGTCAACGCGTCTGCGCAATTGAACGCCGCAGCCGCCGATGAAGACCTCCTGCCACTGATCATCCACACGCCGTTGCCGAAGACGGCGGAGCATTTAAAAGCGCTGAAAATTCCTGTCGAAAAGACCAACGACCGCACGAGCATTGGAGCCGACGCGGAAGATGCAGACGTGATCAGCGCACTCGTCACGGTGCTTCAAGGGCTGCGCAAACGCATGTCACTTCACGAAGAAAACCTGCGCAACGCAGGCAAAACGCGCGACTCCGAAGGCCGCTTGAATGCGTACCGCCGCAAAACCATCGCCATCGGTCCGCAGGGTAATGTTGTCGAAGGCGTCGATAAATCCGAGCTTCCCAAGAACTACAAACCTGGCGATCCGGACGCGGGACCGGATGGTTTCATCGTGTTGTCGAACGTGAACAAGACGATTGAAAAAGAAGAATTCAAAGCGGCTGTTGAAGAATATAAGTTGGTCCGGACGGCGTTGGAACGACTCTCACCCAAGCACATTTTTCCGGACCCGTTGGTGGTGCCGTAGGGCGTCATCATCCGCCATTCCCCAGCACACCGCCGTGGGCTTGTTCGCTTCGCTCACTACACCCACGGCTATTCATGTTGCACCGCTGACGCGGTTGAAAGGCGGATTAACTCAATCCACGCACCAAGAACGTATTGAACTGCCACACGTCCTCTTCCGGTGGGCGCGGCGTGCCGTAGCGTTCGAAGCTTGAATTCCAATTTTTTAGCGGGCTCCAATCGACGGGCTGGGATACGAATGGTCCGAGATACGGCTTGGCCGTTCCCAGGATTTCACGATGCGGCAAATCGTCGGGAACGCAGACGCCTTGCAGCGGATTCTTGATCATCCACAACACGGCGGACATGACGGATGCTGCGACTTGAAGCGTCGTCGCGTTGACGTGCGGGACGAGTTTGCGCGTTTCGTGAATGTCGAGCAACGAACCGATCCACCAGCTCTTGAAATCGTGGCCCATTAACAGGCAGCCGAGTTCATCGCGGCCGTCGATGATTTCATCGTTCATGATGCGCTGGTCGTGCTGCAATTTGTAATGGCGCATCTGCAATTCATGGAGGCTCGCAATCGCGGCATCGCACGGGCAGTACGCGTAATGTACGGTCGGGCGGTAGATCGGCAGGCCGTCTTCTTTGACCGTCAAGTTTTCTGAAATCGAGAACGCTTCGCCGTGGCGAATGACCATCCCGACAATTTCGCCGCACGGAACGTACGAACGCACCCACGTTCGCGCACCCATGTTCGCGAGACAAATCTGATTCAACGGGCCGGACAAATGCATCTGAGCGCACGGCGGAAGGGTGCGTTCGTGAGTGCCCCAGCCCATTTCTGCGGGTGCGATACCCTCTTCGTAAAAGCCTTCGATCGACCACGTGTTGACGAACTCGTTCAACTTCTTCGGCACGCTGCTGATCTGCGTGTCGCGTTCGCTGATGTGAATCACCTTGACGCCTGAAAGCTGCGCCATGCGGTTGTACATGCGCTTCTTGTAGACTTCTTCGATCATGTCGCGGCGTTCGCCGTGTTCAGCGTGTTCGGACAGGAATTTCTGGCAGATGTCTTCGAGCGCAGCTTTGGTGAAATGCGACACGAGGCCCGGATTGGCACCGTGGTCAAGAACGGCGGTGGCACCGCGTTTCGGTTTCCATTGAGCGACCATCTTGCGGATCAACATCTGGCGCGCATAAAGCGTGCGCTCCGTCGGGGGCTGGTTGGGCGCGCCGTCGTAAGGGTCCCACAATTCGACGGACGTATTCATGTAGCGGACGTTGTTCGCGTAACACCATTGAAGGATGTCGGTGCAACCGATGTTCCAAGCCAAGTCGATGATAATGTCGCCATTACCGACGTACTTGCTGAGCAGGTCGCCCATGTTCTCGCGCGTGACCCGGTCTTTGATGAAATTCGCGCCACTGTCCCGGACGAAGCGAGTGTGCTCTTCAATCTCGTTGAAGTCCATGACGAAAAAATTCTTGATGTCGGTTTCGACGTGCTTGAAGAGCAGCGGTAGTGTACAACGCGACACCGCGCCGAGGCCGATCACGAGTATTTTTCCTTCGAATTTCATGCAAACTCCTTCAAATCTGACCGTCGTTTTTCAACTGCGGCGATGCGGCATCCGGCAAAAAAATGGATCAATGAAACTAGAACTACGCTTCTATATGACAAAGAGGGCGCATGTCAAGACATCCGCATGAAATCTTGAAATAATATGTGAAAAAAGAACGCACCGGCGATAAAGTCAGACTTGGGAGGGTCAAAGAATGTCCACGCAAAAAGAACGGGAAATCACACGAGCAGCCCTTGCATTGCCATACGATGACCGAGTTGAACTTCTTCGCGTTCTCATGAGCGATCCACTCTTGCGGGAGCGTGTGAAATCTCAATCCGCAACGCCGAAGAACGGTGGCGCGACGCGGAGTACCCAGCGGAGGAAAGCATGACAACGAACGCGGTGACTTTAACGCCTCAAATTACGTCCATGTCGGATAGTGCAAAAGACATGCTGGTGACACGACTCTTGAAAAGCGTCGATGAGCCATCGAGCGAAGAAATTGACGAACTCTGGTATGCGGAAGCGGACGAACGACTGCAGGCGTGCCTGCAAGGCAACATGAAACTTGTTCCATGGACAGAGATACTGGCCGAGTCTCGCAATCGAAAGAAACGATGATTGTTGAATTCACTGAACCTGCTCGAAAACAATACTTTGAATTGCTCGAGCAGTACGACTGCGTCGAATTCGGTGACCAATTCATTGACGTAGTTGCAGACCGAATCGAAAATATAAAACAGTTTCCGCTCGGCTGGCCCAAGGTATATCGCACCATCAGGAAATGCAATCTGGGTAAATTTCCATACGCTTTGGTTTATCAAATTGTTGAGGGGCACGCTTGGATTCTTGCCATTTCCCACCATAAACGGAGGCCGGTGTGGTGGAAGAAAAGAATCATCAAATCGAAAAAACTATGAATAACATCTTCCCTGTCATTCTCGCTGGTGGCGCGTCATCGCGTTTGTGGCCTGCTTCGAATCGTGAACGCCCAAAATGGGATCTGCGGCTGTTTAAAGCGCCTGGCGCTGAGAAGGCTCAGAGCCTCATCGAAGGCGCGTGGGACCGTGCGCGTTCGGTCGCACCTGCGGCGCATTGCTTCGTGGTCTGCGGCAGTGAGCAAGTGCCGCTGGTTCGCGCATCGTTGCCGGAATTGCCGCCCGCGAATCTGCTCATTGAACCCATGCCGCGCGACACGTCCGGTGCTGTGGCGTATGCGGCGGGCGCGATTCTTAAAACGCTGCGTGGAAACAGCGACGCGTTGTGCACCGCGAAGATGTTCGTGCTGCCGGGCGACCACGTTATTTCGCCGGTGAATCGATTCGCTGAATGCGCCTTGGCCGGAGCTCGCGCTGCCGACGCGCTCGACGCGCTGACGACGTTTGGCATCGTCGCGCGCGAACCGTCTACAGCGTATGGCTACGTGCATCGCGGCGAAACCGTCGCGTTCAATGACAGCGGTTCGGGCTATTCGTCGGGCAATAACACGCCGCACGTGTTCCGCGTGAAAGCATTCAAAGAAAAGCCGGATCTCGCGACCGCGCAGAGTTATCTCGCTTCGAAAGAGTACTTCTGGAACGGCGGCATTTTCATCTGGAAGCTCGCAACGCTGATGAAAGAAATGGGGCGTCAGTTGCCCGAGCATCACGCCATGGCTGAAGCGCTCAGCGCGACGGCGAACGATTCCGAATGGCTCGATTGTGCGAAGACGCATTTCCCGAAACTGAAGAAAATCTCGATCGACTTCGGGATCATGGAACACGCTGAAAGCGTCGCGACTGTCGCTGCGGATTTCAACTGGGACGATATCGGGTCCTGGAGCGCCGTTGCGCCGTACATGGATGCAAACGCAGGCAACTCGCAGGGGCCAGAGACGCGGATTATTTCGGTTGATGCGGTGAAGAATCTGGTCTTCGCGCCGGGCAAGCGCGTGGCGTTGGTGGGCGTCGAAAACCTCGCGGTCGTCGTCAGCGGCGATGATATTTTGATTTGCCCGCTCGCGCGCGATCAGGATGTGAAGAAGGTCAGCGAAGCGGCGAAGTAGCTCGTTCGTAGAGCCGAATTTCGTTCGGCTCGATTGTACGCAATGAGACTATGAGCCGAATAAAATTCGGCTCTACGTTGACTTGCTCGTCGCCTTTTTCCACGCCTTCAAAATGTGGTCCGCGATTTCGCTTAAGCCGAGTTGCTTGTTGATCTGCGCGAATACAAACGGGCCGTCGCCGCGCATCTTTTTGGAGTCGCGTTCCATCACGCCTAAATCCGCGCCGATCAATTCAGCGAGATCGATTTTGTTGATGATCAACAGATCGGATTGCGTGATGCCGGGGCCGCCTTTGCGCGGAATTTTGTCGCCGCCGGAGACGTCGATGACGTAGATCGTGTAGTCCGCCAGATCGCGGCTGTATTGCGCGGCCAAGTTGTCGCCGCCGCTTTCAACGAACATCAATTCCGGATGGAAATCGTCCATCAATTCTTCGAGCGCGGCGAGGTTGTGGCTGATGTCTTCGCGGATCGCGGCGTGAGGACAACCACCCGTTTCGACTGCGCGAATGCGTTCCTTTTGCAACGCTTGATTACGGATTAAAAACTCGGCGTCTTCTTTTGTGAAAATGTCGTTCGTCACGACGGCGATGTTGTGTGTGTCGCGCAACAGGCGGCAGAGTTGCAGCACGAGTGCCGTCTTGCCGCTGCCGACGGGTCCGCCGATTCCGACGGTGAACGAGCGCTGCTTGTAGTCGCGCTTTTTCAGCGGCTCGCGCTCACTGAAAAGCCCAGGGTGCTCCATCGTTTCGTGCGAGTGACCGTGGCCGCCGTGCGAGTGCGAGTGGTCACAGTGAGGGCCGTGCGAATGTCCGTGGTCGTTCATAAAAACTCCGTTTCGGGTTTCGAGTTTCCAGGTTGCGTGTTGTTACGACTGGAACAGACGCGAGTATAACCGGTCGTGGCTCATTTGGAAGAGTTCGAGCAGCGGGGATGTTTGCACTGCGTCTGTCGCTTCAAGTCGCGCCGTTTCATCCAAGATGCGGTCCAATGTTGGGATGAGTGCGACTTGAATTTGCTGCGATTCATACGAACCAATCGCATTCATGCGCACCGCCGCCGAGAGCGCTCCGCGAATGGTCAGCAGCAGGTACAACTGCCGCGTGTCGGCAAGGGCGATATTCAACATGCGACACGTGGATCCAAACACCGGAGCGAAATGCGACGCCAATTTTTTGTCACGCGCGGATTGTTTCAATACGTCGAGTTCGGGCAATTCAAACGAGCGGCAGCACGTCGCTAAAAACGCACGCCCCTGCACCCGGCTCGCGCGGTTTGCGACGTGGTTGCTTAAGAAAGCGTCGAGCCGCTCATCAAGCTCTGGAAATTGCTGTGGCTCGGTGTGAGCGCTGTTGACGAATGGCAACGCGGCGTACGCGGTCTGACTGGCGAGCTCCGAACAAAACTGGCCGAGCGACTCGCGCGTGGTTCCTACCTCGCGCAATTGCAACGCAGCTTCAAGGCCCGCTGAATGCGCGAAGCCGCCGACGGGGAAACCGGAGTCGGCGAGTTGGAGGACGAGCCAGGGAGTTCCACCTAAATGCACGAATATTCTCTCAATTGATTGAATCGAACATCATATCCGAATGCAGTAATTTTTCGAGTTCTGCATCCGTCGAAGGAATACGACCCTCCCGCAATTCAGGTGCAATACGCTTAAGTACGTCGAAGTGTGCAAACAGAAATGTGAGTAATTTCCGGCGAGCGGCTTTCTTTTGTGTGGGTTCAAAATACCACTTATTTGCATTTGAAACGAGTTCTGGACACGCGGACAATTCCTTCGAATACGTATATCCGCAGATATTACAAACGGTTTGATGCGAAGCATAAAAGATAATACTAAAAGCACCTAAACATATTGGCCGCTTCTTCCGAATGATTTCTTCGATTCGGTGCGAAACCGGATCAAGGCATGTTGTATCCAACTTTGAATTGCAAGCGGAGCACACCATCTCATCGCCTGGCAGGGGAAGGAAAGGTAATTTCACGGTGACATGGCAAGATGGACAAGTTCTGTCCACCAATTTCGCGGCAAACCGTTTAAATTCCTCATCTTCGTTATCCATCGCGCGCTCCGAGTGATAGACCGATCTTATTTCTTAAACATCTTATCCGTCCTGTCGCCGCGCGAAATCAGGTAGGCGAGCAAGTCCATGATCTCTTCTTCTTTCAAGCGGCCCAACAATCCTTCGGGCATTGGGGAGACTTTTGACGGGACGATGGATTTGACTTGTGACGCGTTTACAGCGGTCAGCGTGTTGGGTTCGTACATGTTTTCACTGACTTTATAACCTTCGCCGTTCAGATTAATGATCCGGCCCACGATGCGCTTTCCATCGGTTGTGGTGATCATGATCTGCTGGTATTGGTCGCTGATTTCTTTGTTGGGAAGGATGATCGATTCAAGCATATCGCGCGGGCTGAATCGGCCACTGACTCCTGTCAAATCCGGACCGATGGCTCCGCCTTCATTGTTGTACCGATGACATGCGACGCAGCCGGCGGCACCGAACATTTTGCGGCCTTGCTCAAAATCGCGGCCGGATGCGAGCGCCTTTTCGGTCTTCGGGGCGAGCTCGTCAACGGTCCATTCTTTGATTGCAGTACGTCCGGCCAAAACCGCACCGAAGATTTCCTGGGGCGATTTAATCTTCGGAACGGTGTTCACAATCTCCATCAAACCCTTGTCCGCTTTCGCATCGTCAGGCAACACAGCGACGGCTTCCTTTTTGATATTCGAGACGAATTTTGTGAAGCTGTTTCCGCCCTGATAACTCGCCGCTTTCAGGAACCAATTCATGTATGCTTTGCGATTCTCAATCGTCCAGCCGGCTTTCAACATGCGCAACGATTTTGCGTAGTCGAGCTGTTCTTCCTGGGACGGTGCCGCGTCCATCAACGCGAGCGTTTTTTGCGCGGCGCTGGGTGCCTGCAAGAACACCAGCAGCTCACACAGCATCGAATTCAATTCAATTTTCTGGGACGGCAATTGAGGATCGAATTTAGCGATCACCTTCTTGGCTTCGTCGTCGCTCGGAGCGCCCAAGCGAATAAACGTGAGCCCGTAAGCGCGGATCAATTCGAGGCGTTGATTGTCATTCAATTTCGCCCAGTCGATACGATCCAATGATGCGAGCACTTTCGCGCGGAGTTCTGGATTCGGCTTGAATTCTTTAGCATGGAACGAATCGAGCGAGCTATTGCGGACGAGTGCGATCAGCGCTTCCATAGAGGCTTGCGCGTCTGTTTCAGCGAGAGCTTTTTCCTGCCATTCCGCGACCGGTTGGTGTTCAACGGCGACGCGCGCAGCAAAGCGAATCAAGCGATCCGCGCTCGACAGATTCGGCCACGCGGCAGCTACTGCGGCGGGATTCTTCGTGCCGTGAAACGCTTCGAGCGTGTGGCGCGTATCGCGCTCGGGCGACGCCACGTCTTGAAGCTTTCGAACATCCGTCGATTCCGCTCCCGTGTATGTCACGCGATATAACGCGCTTTGCGTTCTGCGTCCGCCGACGGTGAAGTACATGGCTTGATCTTTTGCATTGATGACAATGTCGGTGAGAGGCAACGGCGACGCGGCGATGAATTCCTCCTTCTCACCGGAGTAGCCCGAACCGTCAGGCTTCAAATGGACGGCGTACAATTTTCCGTAGCTCCAATCGCAGCAATACAGTGCGTCCTGATATTTCGCCGGGAACTTCGCGCCGTAACCGAAGACGACACCCGTCGGCGAACCCGGTCCGATGTTGATGATCGGCGGGACTGCGTCCATGTAATGGGTCGGCCATTTTCCGGTGCCGTTGCGCCAGCCAAATTCAGCACCGCTGACCGCGACACAGACGCGCGTCGGGCGGTACCACGGCGTGTTGAAATCCCATTCCATATCCGCGTCATACGTGATCAAATCGCCGTAGCGATTGAATGCGGCGTCGTATTCATTTCGGAAACCGTTGGCGATGAGCGTCCAGTTTTTTCCATCGGGTGTGATGCTGTAAATGCAACCGCCGGGCGCGAGGACGCCGTGCATGAATCCATTTCCGTCGGCCATGCGCGGCAACAGATGATCTTCGCTCCAGCGCAACGGCACACGCGAGCCGGCGAGGTCCGTCAGCTTCGTTTGATTTCCGGCGATCAGATAAATTGATTTCCCGTCTGGCGCGAGCAGCAAGCTGTGCGGCCCATGTTCGCCACCGCCGCCTTCGAGGTGGCGCAGCAATTCGACTTTATCGAGCACGTCATCGTTCTTGGACGAGGTGACGCGGAAGAGTCCGCTGAGTGGCCCGCCACCCTTCTTGTTCTTGCCCCCTTTATTGACGCAAACATAGAGGCTGTCGAACGCCCAAAGCAAGCCTTGCGCGCTGTCGATTTCGGCGGGCATTTTTTCGACTTTCGTTTCGGTCGATTTCCCACCGAGTGCGGGCGGCGTGACACGGTACAGACTGCCGTATTGGTCGCAGGTGATCAAGCGGCCTTTGGGATCAACGCACATGCTGACCCACGAGCCTTCCGTTTCTTTCGGAACGCTGTAAAGGAGTTCGACTTTGAAATCCTTTGGCGTCCGGATGCGATCCACCGGGGTCGCGGTGACAGGAACTTTTTCACCAGCTGCTTTCTTTTCCCCGGCTTGAGCAGAGACGATGGCGAGCATCGCAGTGATTGTAATAAGTGTCATGGAGAATGAGCGCATACGAAAGTTTCCTTTGCAACGATTGAAGTACTCAAGTCTGGTGTATTGGGTTAAGACATAATTTCCATAGGATTCTTAACACAAGCGAGAAAAAGATGCGATTGAGAATTCAACTTTTCTGCGTGCAATTCATTTTGAGCATAGTGCTTCATGCCAGCGATAAAGATGTCGGCGACGCGCTGATCAAAGGTGGCGCGCAGGTCAAGTACGAAGGCGAGAACGCCGTTTCCATTTTGTTTTCGAGCAAGAGCAAAGACGAACCGCGCGATCCCACGCCCGAGCAACTGGTTCAAACGGGAACATTGAAGCACCTTAAATCGCTAACGATTTACAACAACTGCGGTGCGACGGATGAGACGATCGGATTTATCGACGGCCTCGATACGTTGGAGTCGGCCGCGATCAACGCGCTGAAGATCAGCGATGCCGGGATGTCGCATTTCGCGAATGTGAAGAACCTCAAAAAGCTGACGCTGTGGCATTGCTTCAATAAGCAATTCAACGGCAGTGGATCGGCAGCGCTCGCCGCGCTCCCGAAATTGGAATCGTACGCGTGTGACGGTTCGACGTTCAATGACGAAGGCCTCAAAGCGTGCGCGGCATTGAAACAAGTCTCGGCGTTACGCTTCCATCACACGGCTGCGACGGACGCTGGATTCGTGCATTTGAAAGGGATGGAGAATCTCAAGAGCCTGACTCTGAGCACTCAATTCTCGGTCCGAATCGGCGACGGATCCCTGGCGGCAATTGCTGAAATTCCGAATCTGGAGAAGCTGGAAATCAACGAAACGCTGCTCACGTACGAGGGCGGATTGAAGCATCTGAAAAAGCTACCGAAGCTCAAAGAACTGGTTCTGAAAGAGACCGAGATTTCAGACGACGACATGTCGAAGTTGAAAGCAGATCTCTCGAACACGCAGATTGGCTGGACGAAACCGAAGCCTGAGCAGGCTGAAAAAATGAAGGCTGATCTCGCGAAAAAGAAAAAGTAAGCGCCTAGCAGTTGATCTTAAGTGCGGTCTTTTTCATAGATAAAACGACCGCTGATACACCGCAGAAATCGAATTGTTAAACTATTTTTCAAAATAGTGATAACGCACGACTCGGCACTGACATTCTGTTGGTGAAGACGGAACGAGTCGGTTCTCCGCCTTCCTTGATCGCTCGGAACATGCAGGCAGTCCGGGTGATTGTGTTCGCAACAGGATTCGATCTACTGGCCGTTTTTAAATGGTGTTTCCGCTAGCCGCGCTTTGAAATAGCGCGCTGGCGAAAGCGCCGCCGAGACGCCCACTGGTTCTCAAAAGCCATTCGCGAACACGATCATCCGGATTGCCTCACCCGTTCACGCGCGACACCGTCCCGCCGTTCGGAACTCCGAGCCGCAGAACGCGCCAGCTCCAAACACAATCGCGTTATACGCGCAAGCGGTCGAATCCATTTTCACACGCCAACATTTTCGGAGGGGTAAATCATGCAGACTCGTATTGCAGTGGCGGTTTCGTTGTGCCTTTATGTTTCAATTCACCTTCACGCGGCCACACCGTTGCCTC
>JBAXUS010000169.1:0-13858 GCA_037129555.1 Planctomycetota bacterium | reverse complement strand
CCGGATTGCAATCCCACCATATAAAGCTGTGGGAGTCGAGCAAATAATGCATTACTCATTCTCCCAAAATTCGTCGGGAAGGGGGGCATCGAAATCGTCGGAAAATTCTACTAATCCTGCATGCAGGCCTGCAATGCGTTTCTTTGGTTTATAATCAGATTCTGCAATGACCCGTCCGATGCGCCGGTTGTCAAGGGTCAGTACAACATCTGTACCTTCACGGGCAAGGCGGACAAGTTCGGCAAGAGCTGTGTCTGGATGCGCAACATCAACGGTGCGTGTCATGTGGTCGATTCTCCGATCTTTAGAATAGCGTGTTTTCGACTTTTCACAATTGCAAAGTAGTCTTCAGCATGTCTGGCATCTCCGCTCCGTCATTCGCGCGCATTGTCGCCATGTTGCGCGTGAATGTCAATACGACGAGAGCCGAAATCAATTCGGCTCTCGTGTGCTTCAACGGTTCTTTTTATTAGATATTCATCGATAACAGGAACTCGATGTTGCTCTTGGTTTTCTTCATCTTCTCAATCAGGAATTCGATGCTTTCGACGACGTTCAAATCCTGAATGTATTTGCGGAGCAGCCACATGCGTTGCAGTTCGTCCTTGTGGACCAGCAACTCTTCTTTACGCGTGCCGCTCAAGTTGACGTCGAGCGTCGGGAACAAGCGGCGGTTCATCAGACGGCGATCCAAATGCGCTTCCATGTTGCCGGTGCCTTTGAATTCTTCGTAGATGACTTCGTCCATCTTTGAGCCGGTATCGACCAGCGCGGTGGCGATGATCGTCAAGCTGCCGCCGTTTTCGATGTTACGCGCAGCGCCGAAGAACTTCTTTGGTTTTTGCAACGCGGTGGCGTCGACGCCGCCGGTGAGGATCTTGCCGGAGTGCGGGACTTCCGTGTTGTAGGCTCGACCGAGGCGCGTGATGGAGTCGAGGAGAATCACGACGTCCTTGCCGTATTCGACGAGGCGCTTGGCGCGTTCGATCACCATTTCAGCGACTTGGCAGTGGCGCGCGGCGGGTTCGTCGAATGTGCTGGCGATGACTTCGCCCTTCACGTTACGTTCCATGTCGGTCACTTCTTCGGGACGTTCGTCGATCAGCAATACGATCAAAACGGCTTCGGGCGTGTTCTTCGCGATCGAGTGGGCGATGTCCTGGAGGATGACGGTCTTACCGGCTTTCGGCGGCGCGACGATCAAACCGCGTTGCCCGCGTCCGATGGGCGCGACCAAGTCGAGGATACGCATCGAAATGTTTTCGGGGCCGGTTTCCAGCAGGAAGCGCTGGTTCGGGAAGATCGGGGTCAAGTCGTCGAACGGAATCTTTTCGTTGACCTTCTCGGGTTCTTCGCCGTTGATCGCTTTGATCTGCAAGAGGGCGAAGTAGCGTTCGTTTTCTTTTGGCGGACGGATCTGACCGGTGACGACGTGGCCGGTGCGGAGATTGAAGCGGCGAATCTGGCTCGGCGAAATGTAGATGTCGTCGGGGCATGGGAGGTAGTCGTAGTCGGGTGAGCGCAGGAATCCGAAACCATCCGGAAGGATTTCGAGGACGCCTTCGCCCATCAATGCGACGTTCTGACTGACGCGTTCTTTGATGATGCGGAAGATGAGATCGTGCTTGAGCATCGCGGAGTAGCCTTCGATGTTCAAGCCTTTGGCCATGAGATGCAGGTCCGTGATCGACATGCGTTTCATGTCGGTGACGTATGCGATTTGCTGCGGCGGGCGCGGCGGGACGGGCACTTGAGCGCCGGTTCCGGGCACAGGGGCGACGACGGGAGCGATTGCAACAGGCGCTGCGTGGATTGCTGGAGCGGCTGACGGCACCGTGTGCGTTTGAACTGCGACCGGGGCGACAATCGGCGGTGGCGCGATGGGAGCTGGCGCAGGTGCGATGTAGGTCGTTTGGGTTGAGGGCGGCTGCGCGGGTTCGTTGTCAACGGGGTAGCCGGATTCCTGAGCGGGCTGGGAATGCGACATGGGGGCCATGAAATCGTCTGGGTTCGAATCGCCGCCTCGTGGCTTCATTGGTGCGGCTGGATTCTTGCGCGGACGACCTTTGCGCGGGGCGGAGGGATGGGAGTGTTCGGGATGGTCTGACATGAATGACGTGCTCCTGGTTTTTAGTTTCTGGTTTCGAGTTTAATGCTGCATAGTCCAAAGCCGCATCAGGCGGCCTGTTTGTTTTTCCACATTATCCAACGTTCCATCATTGACGATGATGGCGTCGGCGCGCAGGCGCTTGCCTTCATCGTTTTCCAACATGCTGTCCCGGCGCGACAATTCGCCGGGCAACCAACCTCGTTTACTGGCCCACATCTCGCGTCGTTCTTGCGGTGCGGACACGTAGACAATCGTGTCGCACAGGTCCTGGCATCCGGATTCGAAAAGCGAGGGCGCGTCGATCACGAGCGCTGAGGCGTCCGATGTTCGGAACGCTTCAATGGCCGCTTTTATCGCTGCGTCTGTCCTGGGAAAAACGATCTCCGTCGTCAACCGCTTGAGTTGCTTGCGGTCATTGAAGACAATTTTTCCCAGCGCTTTTCGATCCACGTTTCCTGCTTCGTCCAACACACTCGGTCCAAACATCGCCGTGACTTCCGCGATCACATCCGGGCGCGTGTACATGTCGTGCACGGCTTTGTCGGCGTCGAACACTCGCGCGCCTAGGTGCCGGAAAGCGTCGGCGACGGTGCTTTTTCCGGCGCAGACTTGACCGACGAGACCTACTACAAATTTTTCACTTGGCACGCATGCGGCCCTTTTAGCTGACTCTTTCGCGGCTTCCCAGCACTGAAGTGCTGGGCTACTTTCATTCGGTCCCTGACGGGACGTACGGCGGAATTCATTTTGCGGTTAGCCAGTTGTCTCCGACTCCTACTTCTACGAGCAACGGGATGTTTAATTTTAGGGCGCCTTCCATCATTGATTTTACGAGGACCTTGAGTGAATCGACTTCGTCTGGCGGTGTTTCGAAGAGCAGTTCGTCGTGGATTTGTAGAAGTAGTTTTGCTCGGTGTGTGCCGTTGGATAGAGCGCTGTGGATGTCGATCATGGCTTTCTTGATCAAGTCGGCTGCGGAGCCTTGGAAGACGGTGTTGACGGCTAGGCGTTCGCCGAGCATTTTTGAATTGCGGTCGGATGCGTTTAATTGAGGGATGAAGCGGCGGCGGCCCAGCACGGTTGTGACGAAACCTTTGTCGCGTGCGACGGCGATAATTTCGTTGATGCAATTGCGCACACCGGGATGGCGTTCGAAGTAGGCGTCGATGATCTCTTGCGCTTGGCGTCGTCCGATGTCGAGGACTTTGGCGAGGCCGAATGCGGATTGGCCGTAGAGGATGCCGAAGTTCACGGCTTTGGCTTGCGTGCGTTGCTCGCGCGTGACGTCGGATTCGGCGACGCCGTTTAAGGTCGCGGCGACGGCGGTGTGGATGTCGATACCTTTTGAGAACGCGTCCATCAGCGCTTTGTCCTGGCTGTAATGCGCGAGGATACGGAGTTCGATTTGTGAATAATCGGCGCTGAGAATCTTCCAGCCGTCGAAGCCCGGTTTGAATGCGGCACGGATCGAGCGGCCGAGTTCGCTGCGGATCGGAATGTTCTGCAAGTTCGGATCGTTGGAACTTAAACGGCCTGTTTCGGCACCGGTCTGATGGAACGTCGTGTGGATGCGTCCTGTCGAGTGCAGGATCATTAAGGGGAGCGCATCGACGTAGGTGTTTTTAAGTTTCGACGCGCCGCGATAGTCGAGGATCTTTTGGGGTAATTCGTGTTCTTTGGCGAGTTCGAGTAAGACTTCTTCGGACGTGGACGCCTGCCCGGTTGAGGTTGTGCTTTTTGAGACGAGGCCGAGTTTGTCGAAGAGAATGCCGCCGAGTTGTTTGGGGCTGCTGATGTTGAAGCGTTCGCCGGCCATGGCGTAAATGACGGCTTCTTGTTCGGCGAGTTGGCGTTCGAGTTTGACGGACATCGCGCGGAGGAATTCGGAATCGACGCGGATGCCGAGCCACTCCATGTCCGCGAGGACGCTAATGAGCGGCAGTTCGATGTCACGCAACAGCGGTTCGAGTCCGGCGTCGCGGATTTTGGGTGCGAGGCATTCGGACAAGCGCCAGGCGAAATCGGCAGAGACGCAGGCTTGACGACCGAGTTCTTCGCCTCCGAGCATGTCGTCTGCAGCGGATCGTTTTTTGGATGCGGCGGCGGACGTGGTGCGGTCGTCGCGGATGCCGAGATGTTCGAGCGTCAGTTCGTCAATCGTGAGTTTCTGTGCTGCGGGTTCGAGCAACCACCCTGCGATCAGTGTGTCGAATGAAACGCCGCGCAGTTCGATTCCGTGATTGCGGAAGACTTGGATTTCGTGCTTGATGTCGTGACCGATTTTTTGAACGGTCGGCTCTTCGATGCGCGATTTCAACGAGGCGAGGACGGCTTTTTCGTCGAGCGTCGGGCAGCCCATTGGACCGCGAATCGGTAGGTAATGCGCTTCGGCGTCTTTCCAACAGAACGCGAGGCCGACGATTTCAGATGCTCGCGGGCTGACACTGGTGGTTTCAATGCTGATCGAAAAGCGCGACTGTTGAGCGAACGCATTGATGAACGCGCTGAACTTTTCAGTGTCGTCTACGATTGAGTACTGCATCGTCGGCGCGATGGGACCGATTTGGGGCTGGCTTGCGGCAACGACTGCTGCGGCGTTTTCGAAGGCTACGAGGCCTTCTTGATCGAGATCGCGCAGGAACGTTTTGAAATCGAGGCGCTTTAATAAGGGGGCGAGGCGCAGGACTTCGGGTGGATTTAAGCGCATTGAAGCGAGATCAAAGCTTAGCGGAACGTTGAGGTCGAGGCGCGCGAGTTCGCGGCAGGCGCGAGCGCGTTCGGCTTGGGCGAAGAGGTAGGCTTCGACGACTTTGACGCCCTTTGGCGGCTTGATCGTCTTGCGGTCTTCTTTGTTTTCTTTGAACGATTCGGTTTCGTGAGCGGTGGCGAAGTCGAGAATTTCCTGCGCTCGGTCTTTGAATTTGTCTTGGTAAAACGCGAGCGCCACGTCCATGGTGCCGTGTTCGGCGAGGAGTTTGATGGCGGTTTGCCCACCGACGCCGGCGACGCCTGGGATGTTGTCCACCGCGTCGCCTTGGAAGCCGAGCCAATCAGTGATTTGCGTCGGTTTCACGCCTTTGACGGCAAAGACGGTGTCTTCATCGAAGACGATGTCTTTGAGGGGATCGTAAATTTCGATGCCGGGTTGGACAAGCTGCATCAAATCTTTGTCGCCGGTTACGATGACGATGTTGAGGCCTTGCTTGTGTGCGAGCATCGCCAAGGTGCCGATGGCGTCGTCAGCTTCGTAGCCTTCGATTTGAAATGAGGGGATGCCGTAGCCAGCGCAGAGTTCGAACGCAATGTCGATCTGCGGACGGAGGTCGTCGGGCATGGCGTCGCGATGGCTTTTGTAACCGGAGAATGCCTGGCCGAGTTGGGTTGCGAATTCGTCATACCGCGCTTCGCGTAAGACGGGTCCGTGAGGGTCAAACACGGCGGCCATAAAATCAGGTTTGAAGCGGTTGCGAAGCTTACGAATTTCCATGCCAAAACCGAAGACGGCGTTGGTTGGCGTCTTGCGGTCGGCGGCCATCATGGTGCCGGGGCGGATGGCATGATACGAGCGGTACAACAGCGCGTGACCATCGATCAGGTAGAGTGTTTGGGGCTTGTCAGGCATTATAGGGTTGCCGGAAATTGCAAGCAAAAAGGGTCAAAGCGAACGAGGCCAACGCGAACTACATAACCAAGAATTGAATTGAAAAAATACAGAGGCGGCTTGTTTACATTTCGACCGAACGGATCCGCGGCTTCTTAAAAGGTAGGACGTGCGAATTGTGCGGTTAGCTAGAGTCTTTTAACCGATCATAGCACAGCGTCAAGTCATTTTGGACAGGAAGCGGAATTATTTTTTC
This sequence comes from Planctomycetota bacterium, assembly GCA_037129555.1. GTDB lineage: Bacteria > Planctomycetota > SZUA-567 > H5-PLA8 > H5-PLA8 > JANXLS01. The sequence goes on along the minus strand of JBAXUS010000169.1, from coordinate 7,891 downwards.
ATGCGAGCCGGGACTTGCATCGCGGGGTAGTTGGAAGGGAAAGGGTGCATTACCGGACTTGCGGTTGCCATTCCCCTCTCCCCTTGCGGGAGAGGGCGGACGAGCGTACTCGCTCCCGAGTGAGGGGAATGCGTGGATACATAAAACGCGCTTAGATTAATCAGCGTTTACCCCTCACCCCGCGAGACGGAACAGCTGTCTCGTCGGCCCTCTCCCTCAAGGGGAGAGGGAACAGCAATACACGTCCGGGATGCACCCGATAGGAAAAGGACCTGCTTTTATGGAGAAACGATGAAACGATTGATTTTTTATGTTGGGGCGTTGTTGGTGACAGCATTCGCGGCGCAGACTGCGGAGCCGGTGTTCAGTGATTGTTTTGTGCCGAAGACGGATGGTTTCAAATCGATCCGGATTCCGTCGGTTGTTGTGACGAAGAAGGGGACGATTCTTGCGTTTGCTGAAGGTCGCGCGGCGAATGCGGATCAGGCTCAGAATAAGATTATTTTGAAGCGGAGCACGGACAATGGCGCGACGTGGTTGGCGGTGCAAACGGTTCACGATGATGGTGCGAATTCGTTGAATAATCCGACGGCTATTGTCGAGCGCGAAACGGGGCGCGTGTTGTTGATGTATCAGCGCATTCCTGGGCACTTGAAGGAGCATAGTAAAGAGACGGCGACGGGATACGACGGCGCGAATGTGTATCGCAATTTTTTGACGACTTCGGATGACGACGGCGCGACGTGGAGCAAGCCATTGGACATCACATCCACGACGAAACGCCCGACGTTGGCGACAACGATTGCCAGTGGTCCGGGGATCGCGATTCAGTTGGAACATGGGGCGAATAAAGGGCGGATTATCTTCCCTTTTAATGAAGGCCCTTTTGGCGTATGGAACAATTACGCGGTGTACAGCGATGATCGCGGGGCGACGTGGGCGATGGGTGAGAACGTTCCCGGCGCGCTGGTTGATGTTGCGAAGGGCGGTAAGCGCAGCCAGATTAATGAAGTGCAGGTTGCAGAATTGTCCGATGGTTCGGTGCTTTTGAACAGCCGCCAATTCGCTGGGACGAAGGTGCGAAAGAAGTCGATCAGTCATGACGGCGGCAAGACGTGGTCGAGTGTTGAAGATGTGCCTGAATTGCGCGATCCGAGTTGCATGGCGTCGATTCTGCGCTATTCGTTTGGAGAAAATGGCGCGAAGAATCTCCTTCTTTATTCCGGTCCGGACAGTTTGAAGCGCGACAACGGAACTGTGTACGCGAGCTCTGATGACGGCAAGACGTGGCCAGTTAAACGCGTGCTGCGCAAGGAATCGTTTGCTTATTCGGTGTTGACGCGGTTGCCGAATGGCGATGTCGGCTGCTTGTTTGAAGCGGACAATTATGGACGGATTGTGTTCGCGCGGTTTGGGGTGGAGTGGGTTCTGGACGGGAAGTAATTTGGCGTCTGTAGGTTGGTGTTTGGAACGCAAAGGCGCAAAGAATGAATGGGTGGAAAAGCGTGATGTCGATTGGGAAAAGTAGCGTCAACTTCCGCCAGCAGGGCTGGGTGGGCAAAAGCGGCAGCGGGCTGCCGCAGTCCATGGTCTTCGACTTTGCGCTTGTTTGCGGGTTGATGATGGGTGTGTCATGCGCTGCTGAAACGAGCTTGGCGGCGAAGCTCGAATTTTTCGAAACGCGTATTCGCCCGGTGTTGGTTGAACAGTGTTACTCGTGCCACAATACCGCGAAGACGCAGGACGGTGGCTTGGCACTCGATGATCGGGCGTCGCTCCTTAAGGGAGGCGATGAGGGAGTCATTGTTGTGGCGGGGAAGCCGGAAGCTAGCAAGCTGATTCCTATTTTGCGGCATGAAGTCAAGGGGACTCTCATGCCGAAGAAAGGCGGCAAATTAGACGAACGCATCGTTGCAGATTTTGAAAAATGGATCGCAGACGGTGCCGTTGATCCGCGCGACAAACCACCGAGCGCGACTGAATTGGCGAACGCTACGTCGTGGGAAACGATGCTCGAAAAACGGAAGAAGTGGTGGAGCTTTCAGCCGATCAAAGCAGCGACTCCGCTGGTGTTGCCGGAGAATAAATGGTCGGACCATCCGGTCGATCGATTCATTTTTTCGAAGCTTCACGAAAAAGGGCTAGAGCCGAATGCCGGAGCTGATGCTCGGACGTTGGTGCGGCGGACATTCTTTGCGCTGATCGGATTGCCACCGAGCGCGGAGGAGGCAGAGACATGGTCCGCGCGTTTGACTCAGCGTAACGGTTTCGAGGCACTTGTCGATCACCTGCTGGCCAGCTCGCATTTCGGTGAGCGTTGGGCTCGGCATTGGATGGACTGGATTCGATATGCGGAATCGCACGGGTCGGAGGGCGATCCGGGAATTGATAACGCGTTTATGTATCGCGATTATCTGATTCGAGCGTTGAACGCGGATGTGCCGTACGACCAGTTGGTGCGCGAGCATATCGTGGGCGATTTAATGAAGTCGCCGCGCATAAATAAGGAGCAGGGAATCAATGAATCGGCCATTGGTCCGGCGCATTGGCGGATGGTTTTTCATGGCTTCGCACCGACGGATGCGTTGGAAGAAAAGACGCGATTTATCGACGATGAAATCAACACGTTTTCGAAGGCGTTCTTGGGACTGACCGTTTCGTGCGCGAAATGCCACGACCATAAATTTGATGCGATCAGTCAGAAGGACTATTACGCGTTGTATGGAATTTTTGCGTCGTGCCGACCTGGTCGAACGGTCATCACCTCACCCGAAAAGCTCAACGCCAATCGAGCTGAGTTGGCTGCATTGAAGCCGAAAATTCGCGCGGCGCTTGCTGATGTTTGGACAGACGCGGCAGGGAAGTTGGCAGATGATTTGAAGTCTGATAAAGGTGCGTGGACGAAAGCAGAGAAGCCCGGCGATGTGCTTCATCCGATTTTTAAGCTGCATAAAGAAGGAGTGGACGACGCGCATTTCAATGCAGGTTGGCAGCGACGTGATGCTGAGTGGAAAGCCGAGCGAAAGCAGCGCGAGGAGTTCGCTCAACGCGCCGTGTATAAGCGTTGGGATTTGGCGCGCGAGGCGGATGCAGCGACGTGGTACCGCGCTGGAAATGGCCTCGCTGAAAAGCCGAGCAGGGCAGGGGAGTTCGCGCTTGCATCGAGCGGTGCTAATGCACTGACGGCGATATTTCCGGGCGGCGTTTATTCGAATTTGATTTCGGCGAAGAGTCCGGCGCGATTGTCGTCGGGGTTGGTGCATCTCGGCGGCGATTATGAGGTCTGGATGAACGTGATCGGCGACGGTACATCGGCGGCGCGATACGTGGTTCAGGACTATCCGCGCAATGGGACGGTTTACCCGGAAGCGAAGACGCAAAAAGAGTGGCACTGGCAGAGGTTTGATGCGACGTATTGGAATGGCGACGATCTGCATTTGGAAATCACGGCTGGAAAAGATGCGCCGGTTTTGGTGAATAATGAAGCGCGGTCGTGGTTCGGAATTCGGGGCGCGGCGATTATTAAAAAGGGAGAGGGTGGGCCGCCTGTGGCTCCGCGCGAATTCTTCGATCCGATTTTTGAAGCGGCAGAAAAGACACCGCCGAAGTTGTTCGCTGATTTGAATACGCTTTATACAACCTCTTTGAATACTGCGATTCTGGCGTGGAAATCCGGCGCAATGAGCGACGCGCAAGCGTTGTTTTTGGATGCCTGTTTGAAGCAAAACGTGCTGCCGAATCAGGTCGATAAGCTGGGGCCGGCACAAGCGCTGATCGCGGAATACCGTGACTTGGATGAGGCGCTCGTCGTCCCAACGCGCGTGCCGGGATTGGAGGAGACGGCTGGGCGAAATCATCCGCTTTTGGTGCGCGGAAATCACAAGACGCCCGGCGATATGGTGCCCCGGAGATTTCTTGAAGCGATTGATGCGAAGCCATATGAGACGTCGTTGAGCGGGCGCGAACAGCTCGCGGATAATGTGCTGCGCGACGATAATCCGCTGACGCGTCGTGTGATCGTGAACCGGTTGTGGCACCATCTTTTTGGGCGCGGAATTGTGGCGTCGCCGGATAATTTTGGGAAGCTTGGCTTTGAGCCGACGCACCCGGAACTCCTCGATTTTCTCGCGACGCGATTCAAAGAAAAGAACTGGTCGCTCAAGGAGACGATCCGATTTATCGTCACGTCGAAAACGTGGCAGATGTCGTCGCATCCCTCGACAAAGGCGGCGCAACTCGATCCCGACAATTCGTTGCTTTCGCATGCGTTTGTGCGGCGGTTGGAAGCCGAGGCGATTCGCGATGAATTGCTGGCGGTGTCGGGTAGTTTGAATGCGGATTTGTACGGCGCACCGTCGGATGGAAATTCGGTGCGGCGCAGTGTGTATGTTGCGGTGCGACGCAATGCGCTGGATCCGTTCCTGCGCGTCTTCGATTTTCCTGAGCCATTTACAACGGTTGGGCGTCGCGATGCGACGAACGTTCCGGCGCAATCGCTGACGCTGATGAATGACGAGCATGTCGCGTCGCTGGCTTCGGCGTGGGCTGGGCGAGTGTTGTCCGATACTAAATTGACGACGGACGACGCACGGATTTCCGGCATGTTCATGACCGCATTGTCGCGGCCCGCATTGTCCGGGGAAATTGTGCGCATCAAGACTTATCTGGTTGAAGCCAAGAGCGGCCAATCGGCGGCAGCAGTCAAGTACTCCGAATTGCGCAAACAGATCGACGAACTCAACAATGCTTTGAGAAAAGTGGTCGATCCGATCCGCGCGAAGTTGGAAGTGGACCTCGCCGGAAAACCGAAGGCGACTGCCGATCAGAACCTCCCGAAGCCATTCGCGCATTGGGATTTCAAATCGGATTTGAAGGACGTGATCGGCTCGGCTCATGGCTCGGCGAAGAATGGCGCACGCTCGGAGAATGGAGCGCTTGTCGTCAAGAATAAGGCGCATGTTGTCACGACTCCTCTCTCAAAAACGATCACCGAAAAAACACTCGAGGCCTGGGTGCAACTGGACACGCTGGACCAGCGCGGCGGAGGCGTCATGACTATTGAAACACCCACCGGCGCGGTCTTCGATTCCATTGTCTTCGCCGAAAAAGACCCGCATCAATGGCTCGCTGGCAGCAACAATTTCAAGCGCACACAATCGTTCGCCGGACCCACTGAAAAGGACGCGTCCAGTCGCCCAATTCACCTCGCGATTGCGTATCACGCTGACGGACAGATCGCCATGTACCGCGACGGTTCACCGTACGGCACTGCTTACAAGAGCGACGGGCCTGTCGAATTCAAAGCCGGCGAGGCTGTTGTCGGTTTCGGAAATCGGCATCTTCCCGGCGGCGCGAATTCGTTTTTGTCTGGACGAATTCTCCGCGCGAATTTGTACGACCGGGCTCTCAGTGCTGACGAAATTCGCGCCACATCCGGCTCGACTGCGGCGTACGTTTCGGATGCCCAAATTCTAGCCGCACTCAGCGAAACGGATCGCAAACATGTCGCTGAATTAAAAGCGCAAATCTCGGCTCTGGAATCGGAGATGTCGAAACTCGGGCCGCTACCCGACGGCATGAGCGACAAAGCCGTTTGGACCGACGTCGCTCGGGCGATGTTTACGTTTAAAGAATTTATCTATATCAAATGACCTCCGATCCGAAGAAGGTTTTCGTCTATGAAAAGTGACTGCACACATCTCAACCACATCTCCCGGCGCAACATGCTCCGCACCTGCTCGACCGGCTTCGGAGCGGTCGCGCTTGCTGGATTGCTCGGCAAAGCTGCCCGAGCAGATGCCAGCGATTTGCCCCAGGGCGCGGCGCTGAAGAAAACGCATCACGCGCCGAAAGCCAAACACGTGATTTTCTGTTTCATGTCCGGCGGCGTTTCGCACATCGATTCGTTTGATCCGAAGCCCCTCTTGAAGACGTTGCATGGCAAGCCGATGCCGGTCAAAGTTGAGCGGACGATGTTCAACAATAACGGCAACATCATGGCCAGCCCGTTCGAGTTTTCGCCGTCCGGAAAATGCGGCATGCCGGTCAGCAGCATGTTCCCCGAAGTTGCCAAATGCGCGGACGAACTCTGCGTGATCCGCTCGATGACCGCACCGCTGAACGAGCATGCGCAAGCCAATTTCTTCATGCACACCGGCTTCCCGATCATGGGCTACCCCAGCGCTGGCGCGTGGGCCGCGTATGGTCTCGGCACCTCCAATCAGGACCTTCCCGGCTACGTCGTCCTCCAATCTGGCAGCGCCGTTGCGCCACATGGCGGCGTCAGTTTGTTCAGCAACGGATTTTTGCCGGGGCGGCATCAAGGCTCGGTCATGAAAGCCGACCAGCCTGAAGCCGTCCGCAACATCCGCTCGCGAGATTCGGTCTCCGCGCAAAAACGGCGTCTCGATTTTGCCCGTCAATTCGACGAGCCGTTCCTCGCCGAGACCTCTGCCGATTCCCAAGTCGAAGCCGCCATCCGCAATTACGAAACCGCGTTTCGGATGCAGAGCTCCGTTCCCGAACTCTGCGACATCTCCGGCGAAAGCGACGCCACCAAGAAACTCTACGGTATCGATTCCCCGATCCCGCAAAAAGCCGCGTACGCACGCCAAGCCCTCCTCGCGCGGCGTCTCGTCGAACGCGGTGTGCGCTTCATCGAACTCAGTTGCCTCACGCATGGCATCGGCGCGGGCGGTGCGGCCAATCCGTGGGACCAACATGGCGAACTTCAAAAGGGCCACGCCGCGATGGCTCAACAAGTCGATCAGCCCATCGCCGCGCTGATCCAGGACCTGCGATCACGCGGCCTGCTCGACGACACGCTCATTGTCTGGGCTGGCGAATTTGGCCGGACGCCGTTCTCGCAAGGCAGCAACGGACGCGACCACAACCCCTACGGCTTCAGCGTCTGGATGGCCGGCGGCGGCGTCAAAGGCGGCATGATCTACGGCGCGACCGACGATCTCGGCTATTACGCCGTCGAGAAAAAATGCACCGTCTACGACATGTGGGCCACGGTCCTCCATCAACTCGGCGTCGACCACGAACGCCTCACGTACCGCTACGGCGGCCGCGATTTCCGGCTGACAGACGTTCATGGGCGGGTGCTTTATGACGTCTTGCGATAGATGACTGCGACAGCATTTGTCATTAGTTATTAGTCATATGTCATTTTTCATTTAACTGCTTCCCATGCAGAGCTGATAGCGCAGTCCAAATGACAAATGACAAATGACAAATGACAAATGACTAATAACTAATGACAAATCAGCCGTTCACCCCCCGTCCAAATTTGAATCCTAATTTCTAATCACACTCGCCCATCCCCAATTAAAATGATCTCCGCTGTCGTCGCCGTCTGAGCCGTAGTCGACTTCGAGCGTCAGGGTTTTTGCCGGGCCGAGATCGACGCTCACGATCTTCGCAGCGTCTTTCGCGGAGACGTAGCCGGATTTCCAGACTTCTTTTCCGTCCGCCAAAACGCGAGCTGTCACGCCGCCGCGCCCGTTCGTTTCCGCATCGATTCCATAGAGCGAAAAGAAGCGGCGCGGTGTGCCGTCGAGCTTGAACGTCAACTCCGATTTCGAATGCACTCCGATTCCTCGCTCGATCGGCTGGCCTTGAATCATCATGTCGCCGCCGTCCACCGTCGTATCGAATCGAGCGGCAAATTCCGCGTCAAACACCGGCGTATGGAACGACTTCTCCGGCTTCATGGATGACAGCCACGTCAGCCCAAGTCCTTTGTCGTTTGGCGACGCGGACAGGAACAGCGCGGCCAGCAGACTGCGCTGAATATCCTTGTCGCCGAGACACGATGTGCGCAGCGTCAGGACGTTGTCGTTTACCTTCATCAACCGTCCACGAATTAGATCGCCGGCTTTCAACC
>JBAXUS010000168.1:0-13971 GCA_037129555.1 Planctomycetota bacterium | reverse complement strand
CATATAACCCGGTCCCCGTTGTTGAACTTTGAACTGTTGAGTATTGGAACAGGGAGAAGCAGCTAAAGCAAGCTTACACACACATTCTTTAAATTTGAGTTTTCTCCTATGAAAACACCATATAAAGGCCATTCAATAAAACAAGCCCTCTTTCAATTTGGAGCCAAACGATGTAATAAACACCTGTGGATTCTTTCGCGTCACGGAGAAAGCAATTGTGAACATGATTCTTGAAACACGGCTCGACAAAATGCGCAACGCTCTGGACGACTTGTCGGCGGCGATGGATGACAATTTGCGCGCGCTGTTGCACAAACTCACGTGCGACGAAGCGGCGGCGGACCTGCCGTTGAAGAACCTCGATGCCCTGGCGAAAGCTGCGCGCGATAATTGCCTGATGCTGTTGGCCAAAGAGCATCCCTTCGCCGGCGACTTGAAGTATGCGATGGGGGCGCTGCGCGTCGGCCATGATTATGAGCGCATTCAGGAGATTGCCGAATCGCTGAACAAGCGCGTCGCGATTCTGCGCACGTCGACATTCAAGGGTATTTGTCAGGACATGACGGGCGTGATGGCGGACATTCTCTCGATGCACGAACTCGTTCGCCATTTGTGGAAACGCAATCAGGCTGAAGCGGATTTGAAGATGCTGGCCGCGCAGCAGGTCAAGTTGTTCGCTGGGATACAAGTGTCCATATTGGCGATTCAAAACCATATCATGTCGAGCATCTCGACTGAAAAAACCGACGCGGAATCGATCGTCGAAGTCGTGCTCGCCTGCCGCCATCTGAAACGCATCGCCAGCACGCTGAATTCAATGCCGGAAGAGTTGCATTCGTTCGGGTAATAAAAATACGTTTCGGGTTTCGAGTTCCGGGTTTTAAGTTCACAACTCGAAACCCGAAACTCGAAACTCGAAACCCGGAACATGTTATTAAATCGGTGCGACATCGACCGAGACGTGGATCACGTGTTGGCCGCCGCCGAGGATGACGCCTTTGACGGGGCAGACGTCGGCGTAATCCCGGCCCCACGCGACGAGGACGTGTTTGTCGGATGGGATGATGTTATTCGTTGGGTCCAGATCAATCCAGCCAAAACCGGGGCAGTAAACAGAGAGCCACGCGTGAGAGGCGTCGGCACCGATGAGGCGTTCTTTTCCGGGCGGGGGGAGCGTGAGTAAATAGCCGCTGACATAGCGCGCGGCCAAACCCAGCGAGCGCAGGCAGGCGATCTCCAAATGTGCGAAATCCTGGCAGACACCCCGGCGCAATTCGAACGCCTGCGCCACGGATGTATTTGTAGTCGTTGCTTTTGAATCGTAGACCCAATCGGTAAAGATGCGGCGCGTGAGTTCCAGCGCACACTCCAAAATCGGCCGCCCGGGCGGGAACGATTCGCGCGCGAAGGCGGTGATCTCATCGTTGTATTTCACGTAATGCGATTCATGCAGAAATTGTGTGGCGTCCAAATGTCGGGGCGCGTCGGGACCGGCTAGCGTGTCGCGCACGTCCTCCCAGTTGGGTGTCATGGCCGCAGCGGGCGCGTTCGAGGGCAGGACGTCCACTTTGCTTTCGGCGGTGATTTCGAGCTTCTGGTGCCGCTCTTGAATCGCGAAAAAAGCCGACGTGTTTCCGAAATAATCGCGTCGCTCGGTCAGGACTGATGGCGCTGGTTTGATCTGTAAGTGGCTGAAGTGGCAGGTTTGCTGCGTGTAGTTGCGCGGAGCCAGATGGATTTCGTTATGGCATAGCGACACCATGTCGCTGTATTTGTAGGTGGTCTTGTGCAGGACACGATATTTCATGGCCGAAATCCGGTGGTCGAATTGGTTGCGTCTGCGCGCGGCGTTTGTGTGAACGGGCTAGAAGCCCGTTCTACGTGACGGATCACGACGCAGGTGAGAATGCAGTGTGCCAAGGATTGTGCGCGTGTCCAGTCTTCAAAAAAGGCTTTTCAATTACAGTGGCTTTTTGTGCTGGAGTCATTAAACTATTGCCTTCGAATTTGTGCGCCATTTTACATCGTTTGGATCGACGGACGCTGCGTCGCTCTCTTGAATAGGAACGATCTGAACAATCGTTGTCCCTCTTTTTCCCATGTCCACCGCCGCCATTGACATTTCGCTCGTCGCTCCAGTTTATAACGAAAAGGAGTGCATTGAGGACTTCATCACCGAAGCAGACGCGGAGCTGAAGAAGCTCGGGCGCCCCTATGAAATTGTGTGCGCTGACGATTGTTCCAAAGACGGATCCGACAAAATTCTGATTGGTTTGAAGACGAAATTTCCGGCGCTCAGAGTTGTGCGCCTGTCGCGCAATCAGGGGCAGTCCGGTGCGTTTGAAGCGGGGATTCAGGCTGCGCGTGGCGACTACATTGTGCTGATCGACGCGGACATGCAGAACGATCCGGCGGATATTGGAAAGCTGATCGCCGCGCTTGAAGGGCCGGGTACACCGGCTTGCGCGGCGGGGCGGCGTGCGAAACGGCAGGATAATTTTGTTCGCCGCGTGTCGTCGAAGATCGCGAATGGCGTGCGCATCTGGCTGACGAAAGATCCGATTCGTGACACGGGATGCAGTCTGAAAGCGTTCCGGGCGCGCTACGCCAAACGCATGAAAATGTTCAAGGGGATGCACCGCTTTTTGACGACGCTCGTGCGCATGCAGGGCGGTGCGATTGTGGAAGTGGACGTAAATCACCGTCCGCGCCCGAAAGGCACTCCGAAGTACGGCCAGGGCCTTGGCCGAACGTTCACAGCGTTGCGAGACGCGTTTTCGGTGCGCTGGATGCAGAGCCGCTGTTTGAATTACGAGACCGACGAAGTGTAAATGGTGTGCCTGCGGAACATTTCATGCGCCTGTTCCAGATCCTCTATGTGTACCTCCGCCTCGGTTTGCAGAACGAATTGCAATACCGCGCGAATTTTTTTGTTCAGGGATTTCTGTCGGTGCTCGAAGTCTCGGCGGGGCTGGCGGAACAACATGTCATTTTTTCGCAGACGGATCAACTGGGTGGGTGGAAGCCTGCTGAATTGCGTGCGCTGCTTGGCGTGTTTTTTATAGTCGGCGGTTTTATCAACATGCTGGTCGCGCCGAGCATGCGGCGGTTGATGGAAGACGTGCGACTGGGCACACTGGATTTTTCGTTAACGAAACCGGAAGACGCGCAAGCGCTGGTCAGTGTGCGGCAGTTTGAAATCTGGAAGTTTACGGACATTGTGCTGGGAACAGCGGTGCTGATGCAGGCGCTGTTCAGCTTGGGGGCGACGGTCAGCGCGGAACGGCTGGCGCTTTTTTCGGTGACGTTGCTGGCTGGGATGGCGATCGTTTACAGCTTCTGGCTCATGCTGGCGACGTGCACGTTCTGGTTCGTGCGCATGGACAATATACTCTATATTTTTCAAAGCATGTACGACGCAGGGCGCTGGCCGCTGTCGATTTATCCGGGGTGGTTGAGGTTGCTGCTGACGTTCCTCGTTCCGGTCGCGTTTGCTGTGACGGTCCCGGCTGAGATGCTGGTCGGGCGGCTGGATCCGGTGATGGTGATTGCGTCGTTCGGACTGGCTGCGTTTATGCTGGTGTTGTCGCGCTGGTTTTGGACGGTGGGTATCCGGCATTATTCGGGTGCATCGGCGTGATGTATTGATTTCAGGATGGATAAAGTAGAGCCGAATTATATTCGGCTCGCTTATCATTCAAACACGATTGAGCCGAATGGAATTCGGCTCTACATTGCTTAGTCGTTGTAGCTGGGATAGCGGGTGTTGGTGGAGTACGGGAAAGTAGGTTCCACGTCCCAGCCTGCGGTCAAATCCGGGGCGCAATGCTGGACGCCGCATTTTTTCAGGCAGTAGTTGATCATGGTATTGCTGTTCTGCGCAGGTTTGTAAGCAGGGCCGCCGAGGCCGACGTTTTCTTTGCCGTAGCCGCCTGTGCCCGGATCGCCGGGGTGCTTGTTGAAGGTACCGTATTTGCGAATTTCGGCTTCAAGTTTTTTGTAGTCGCACTTGATCACTTCGTCGAGGGTGACTTCAATCGGGCGACCGAGCTTGTCGATGCTGCGCGGGTAACGACCGGGCATGATGAAAATGCCATATGCAATGTAACCGCTACATGGAAATTGACCGCAGCCGACGCGATGTTCCGTTGTGCCGTCCCACTTTGAAGATCGCAATTCGGCGTTGAACCATTTGCCTTTTTCGTCTTTCCATTCCAAGGAGCAATGGACGGCGACTTGATGATCCATCATCCATTTTCGGTAGCCGCTGAAAGGCGGGAAGGGGATTGGCGGAGCCAGAAACGTAAAACGCTTACCCACGTCGGTGGTCACGCCGATGAGCCGGACGGTTCCGTTGGGATCGTTGTCGGGAATCTTGTTTGCTTCAGCGAAAGGATCAATGGGACCCGTTTTTTCGGGTGTGTCCTTGCTCGCAGGTGCTTTCGCATCTTTTTCGACGGGCGCAGCGGCAGGGGCGCTGGCAGGGGGAGCTTGGGCTTCGCCTGCGTTCAATGAAGAGACGCACAGGCAGCCACATAACACCGCTATTAAATTGAATCGAAAAACTCGATTCGGCACGTTTCAAACACTCCGATTCCACAGACGCATTTGTGCTGAAATAAGGCTCCAAGCACGGGCAAGAACTATACTAAAGAATGGCTCGATTCAAAGCGCCGATTGAGGTCAAAATGGAACTTTTATAAAAAAACTCAGGGCCACATCGGAGACCGAAGAGTTGTATGGCATTTATATCGGTGTGGGGCATGGAGGACTTGATGGATTGTTATGCTAAAATAAGGTGACTATGCTGCTTTTCAAATCGCTCCGTATTCGTTGCAGCGAAAATGGAAAAAGTTCGTCATAGTTTACGCGCAGGGCGCTATGATTAGTGGCACTGCAGTTTCTCTTTCTGGATGAGGCCCATTTCTTTGCCCGGCGAGACCACGCGAACCAATATGCTCCGGACGGACGCCGAATTGGTGGAATCCGTATCGCTGGGGCTGCACGAGCGCTACGGCGAACTGGTGCGGCGTTACAAGAGCCTTGTGACGTCGTATTGTTACAGCCGCGTGGGGCAGCGTGAGACGGCGGAAGATTTGGCGCAAGAAGTATTTGTGCGCGGTTTTCAAGCATTATGCAACCTCAAAAAACCGTCAGCTTTCTCGGGGTGGTTGTTGTCGATTGCGCACAACGTCTGCATCGATCATATGCGCAACAAATCGCGCACGGTGCCACTGGAGATGCACAACGACCATGACAGCCAGGGCGAGATCGTGCTTCCGAACACGAAGACGATCAGCGCGGCGGAGCATTTCGAACGGGAGGAGACGCGCGAAACGATTTTGGCAGCGATTAATTCGCTGGGTGAAGAGTACCGCGTGACGCTTGTGTTGAGGCATGTGAACGGGCAGAGTTGTGAAGAAATCTCGGAGACGTTGGGCGTGTCGCTGGGAACGATTACCAGCCGTCTGAGCCGGGCGCACAAGTTGTTGCGGGAGAAGCTCGCGAAGTTGATGGAACCGGATAAATAAAAACCGAAACAAGATAATGGAACAGGAACTGGATATTTTAATCGAGGACTACCTCGACGGACGGATGGACGGTCCCGCGCGCCAGCGGTTTGAGCGGCGCATGGAGACGGATCCAACGATTCGCGAGAAGGTCTACTCCGCGACCCGCTCTCTGGAGCTCATCCAAGAGGCGTTGGGCTGGGCCACGCCCGGTGAGGAGTTCGATTCGAAGGTCACCAGCCGCATTCTTGAAATCACCAGCGGTGCGCTCGAGCCGATCACACACGACGCCAATCGGCAGCTCACCAGTGACGATCCCGAAGCGCGCTTGCTGGGCGATCCAGCCGCTGATGACGAAAAGCGCCGCTTGATGTGGATCGCCGCTGCGACCGCGATTCTGTTCACCGGAGCGGTCTGCGCGATTGTTTATTTCATTTCACAAGGCAAGTAGATGTTGGTTTTGATTCGTGCCGCAGGCTTTGGATTGCGTACGGCGTGGATTTGCAATTTCCTGTCTTAGCGCAAGAATGCGCACATGGACACGTCACAGCTCTCCCCCAATTACGTCATTCCCATCGGTACGCAGGTTGTCTTGCGCAAAGACCTGCCTGTCATGGGCGCGGTGTTTGATACTGACGGCGAACACGTTTTTAAAAAGTCCGGTAGCGTTGGAGTCGTGATTGAAGCACCATTGATTCAAGAGTACACATACCTCGTGCGCTTTCCGGACGAGCACACCGTCCGCGCGAAGAAAGCGGATTTGGCTGTGCGTCGCACGGAAGCTCCGGAAGACTGGCTTCCGAACCGCGAAATGGCGCTGTACGAATCGTACGTGATTTACAAAGTCCGCATGGGTTCGCGCGCGTTTGGACTTTCGGATGAAACGTCCGACACGGACGAACGCGGCGTGTATCTACCACCTGCCGACTGGCACTGGTCGATGCAGCCGCTGCCTGAGCAGCTTGAATTCAAACGTACGGCGGACGGCTTGGTTCTCGATCACAATTCGCCTGCGGACGCCGACGATTTTTGCTGGTGGGAGATTGAGAAATTTTTGCGGCTGGCGCTCAAAGCGAATCCGAACGTGCTGGAAGCGCTTTACGTTCCGGAGCAGCATATCCTGTTCATCGACGAGATGGGGCAGCAGTTGCGCGATTTGCGCGGATTGTTTTTGTCGAAGCTGATTTATCAGACATACTCCGGCTACGTGCTCTCGCAATTCAAGAAAATGAAACGCGCGGTCGAGACCGGTGAAACGTTCCGCCCGAAACATGCGATGCATTTGATCCGGTTGTTGTACTCCGGAATTGAAGCGATGCGAGGGCAGGGAATTCTGGTGGAAGTCGGAGCGTACCGCGACGAGCTGTTGCGCATCAAACAGGGCGGAGTTCCGTTTGATGAAATTCATAAACAAGCCATCGCGTTGAGTGCGACGATGCAGACCGAATTTGATCGCACCACGTTGCCAGACCGTCCGGACGTGGCCGCAGTGGATCGATTTTTGATTGAAGCGCGAAGGAGCCGGACATGAATGAGATCAATGCCAAAGCCATCGAATGTGGACGCAACGCGCTCGTCCCGGGGCGAATTGCTGAGACGCTTCCGAAGTACCTGTTTGTCACGATTTCAGGCGCACATTTGTATGGATTTCCGTCCAAGGATTCGGACATCGATTTGCGCGGATGCCACGTGCTGCCGATTAACGACGTGATCGGACTCAAAGATGTCGAGGAGACGTTCCAATCGACGAGCGCGATCGTGGACGGAATGGAAGTCGATTGTGTCTCGCACGACCTGCGTAAGTATCTGAAAATTCTGATTAAGAACGGCGGCTATGTGCTCGAGCAGATTCTGTCGCCGCTGGTGGTGTATGACTGCGGACATTTGACGGAGCTGCGCGAGTTGACCCACGGCGCAATTACGAAGCATGTCGTTCATCATTACAAAGGATTTTTCCACGGGCAGGAAAAGCTGGTGATGAAAGATCCGCTGCCGACGGCGAAGGCTGTGTTGTATTTGTTCCGTGTGGTGATGACCGGATTGCATCTGCTACGAACAAAAAACGTCGAGACGAATATTTTGAAGTTGAACGAGATTTTCGAACTGCCGTTCATTCCGGAACTTGTCGCGCGCAAAGTGTCGGGCACGGAGAAGGGACGTTTGGAAGCTCACGAATTTGCAAATTTGATGGACGAAGCGAAACGTCTCGAAGCGCAACTCGACCCCGCATCGGAAGTGTCGCCGTTGCCGGACGTGGTGACGAACTACGCTGCGCTCGACGACTTTTTGAAGCGGATGCGGGTAGAGTTTTCGAAGGCATGAAGTGAACCCTGAAAAGAAGAAGAGCCGAATTAAATTCGGCTCTTCTTTTTGAATTGCTATTTTGTTGGTTCCGGTGCCTTAATGGCAGGTGGCGGTGTGGCAGGAACGGGTGCCGGTGCTGGCGCTGCTGCGGGAGCGGCGGGTGGAGGTGTGGCGGCTGGCTTGGCCGGTTCTTCCGTCGCAAGGATGACGTTGTCGATGGCCCACTTCAGACTCTTCTGAACGTCGGTGCGGCCGGATTTGCTTTTTTTGTCGTCGCCGGTGAACGCGGCGATGTCTTTGGCTGCGACGAGACAGGCTGATTTGACTTTCTTGGATTGCTCGTCGGTCAGGTTGTTCTTCTTGTATTTCGCAAGCGTGGCTGCGGTCAACTCCGCGCCGGCCAGCATGTTTTTCTGTTCATCGCTCAACACGGTGCGGATGGCCTTGTCGGCTTCGGCGGTGGCGAGTTCGCGTTCGGTCTGAAGCGATTTCATGTCCGCGTTGGTTTTTTTCTTGGCGTCGGCATCGGTGCCTTTGCGCGCTGCGGCTTGAGCGGCTTGGGCGGCTTTCATCTTCTCGCCGTTGGTCTTGTCCCAGGCGTCGAGCGCGTCGTGTTTGACTTTGAAACTTTCTTTCAACTTGGCTTGTTGATCATCACTGGTTTTGCATTCTTTGACGATGAGTTCGTACTCTTCTTTCAAGACTTCATCGGTGGATTTCGGCGCACGTTGGCCGGCGAAGGCGGATGATGCAGCGACGACTGACAGGATGAGGCACAGCTTTCCAACGTATGTTTGAATCGACTTCATGATCGCTCCTTTATTGATGTGGTTGCTGAGGTGTGACAAATGATGCACACGGTTGAATACCCCACTTTCATGCGCGTTTTTTAAAATTGTGGAGCGGCGGCAATCCTGCCGCCGTGGCGCGGATTGGCTTCATTATTTGACGGATTTATCAATCCACGGCGCGACTTTTTCGGCCCAGCGAGCAGCGTGTTCACGCAGGCCGGGGCCGCTGAAGTGGACGCCTTTTCCGTTGCCTTCGCGGAACTCGGATTTGAGTGCGTCGGAGTCCGGGCCTTCGAGCGCGATGCCGTCTTTCCAGAGGGAGGCTTGGGCGTCACGGATGTCGGGCGAGGCTTCGTCGCCGGGGACGTGGTAGCTGACTTGGGCGACGAACCACGTCGCGTCCCAGCCGATGTCTTTGCGTGAATCGCGGATCAGTTTTTCGAGGTACTCGCGGTAGAGTTTTCCGGCGAGAGTTCGCGTTGTGTCGCGCTGATTTGCATCGCTTTCGCCTTGATGCCACAGCACTGCGCGGAAGCCGTTTGGGCCTAGCGGTTTGATGCGATTGATGAAGGCGTCGTATGCCTGGCCTTTGCTGGCCCACTCGCCGCTGGGGAGTTTTTCGACGCGGCTCATGATTGTCGGCGGGTTCGGAAAGGTCGTGCCTTTGGGCAGCCATTCGCGGACGCTGGTCGCTCCGATGCCGCACGCGATGAAGCCGATGGGGATGTCCAAACGCTTGACCATTTCATCGCCGAAGGGCGGCATGAAACTGCCGTTACCACCACTTGCGCCGGGCTGCGGATCGTTGGCGAGTTGCCAGATTTTACCGGTGAATGTCGCGACGCGGCCGGACTTGGTCGTCTGCTTTTCAGCGCCGTGGTTGGCGGAATTGGATTGGCCTGTGACGACGAAGATGTCGCCGATGCCGACGTGTTCTACGAATGATTCAGCGATGATGTTGCCGTCGGTGGAGGCTCGGAGATCGAGGCGGTACCAGCCACCTGCGGGGGCTTCGAGTTTGGTGTTGAACGCTCCGTCTTGAATGGTAGCGTCGAGTTTGTTCCAGTCGCCGGGCTTGGCTTCGGTGCCAAGTTTGGCTTCAAATGTCGGTGTTTTCGAACTTACGATTTTGCCGGAGATGATGATCGTCCCGGCGCTTTTTGAGGCGCGTTGGATGACTTGGAAATTGAGCGGCGACGAGAGGGGCAGGGTGTCGGCGGCGCGGAGCAGCGTGAACGAGCAGAGGGCGATGGAGACGAATGATGAAATACGATTCATAACGATTTCCTTTCGTGAGGAATTTACACCGGGATGCGCTCTGTCGGTCCTGCTATCTGAAAATGGGGTCATGCTTTGGCGACGGTTCCACACACTCGACACGCGGGATTGCGAGCGATTTTGAATGTGGAGAAATTCATGGTTCTCAAATCGCAGACGGCCAGGCGTCCGAACAAGGGTTCGCCCAGGCCTGAGATGATTTTGATTGCTTCCATTGCGCCCATGCAGCCGATGGTTCCGGCGACGGCTCCGAAGACCGGGAATTCGCGATTCCAGCCGGGTGGGTTTTCTGGGTGCAGGCAGGCGAGGCACGGCGTCACGCCTGGGCGGATTGAGGTGATGCGCGCTTCGAGTTCGTACATCGCACAATCGACGAGCGGTTTGTTTTGGCGGACGGCGGCGCGGTTCATGGCGAAGCGTTCGGAGAAGAGCGGGGCGCAATCGACGACGAGGTCTGCTTGTTCGAGGAGGCGATCTGCATTCGCGTCGCTGATGTTTTCGTTGAAGGCTTCGATTTTCAAATCAGGATTCAAGTCGCGCAAGCGGCGGGCGGCGCATTCGACTCGCGGCTTGCCGATCCAGTCGCGCGTCATCAAAATTTGACGGTTCAGATCGTTGGCTCGGAGGTCGCCGGCGTGGGCGAGGATCAATTTTCCGACTCCGGCGCAGGCGAGTTGGTAGGCGACATTTCCGCCGACGCCGCCGCAGCGCGAGATCAATACCGTTGCGTTTTTCAGAGCGTGTTGACCGGCTTCGCCGAAGCCTGGGACCCACATCTGCCATTCGTGAATTGCGCGGTCGGAGTCGGTGAGCGGAGTCGTCATGCGAGCGATTCCTTTCGTGAGCGGCGCGTGGTGGCTGATGCGAGTTGGCCGCAGGCGGCCATGGCGTCTTCTCCGCGCGAGCGACGGAGCGTGTTGAAGACGCCGAATTCGCGGAGCCAGTCGCGGAATTGGGCGAGGCGTTCGGGGCTGGTGCGGCGGAAGGCGCTGCCGGGGTAGGGATTGAATTCGAGTAGATTGACTTTCGCCGGGAGGCCGTCGATCCATTCGGCGAGCCGTTGCGCGTCGTCGCGTGAATCGTTGACGCCATCCAGGAGCAGGTACGCGACGGTGAGTGATTCGCGGTTGCGCCAGGGGATGTCGAGGAGGATGCGGCGGAGTTCGGCGACTCCGCAGAGGCGGTTGAGCGGCACGATTTGGTTGCGGACGTCGTCGGTTGTGGCGTGGAGACTGATCGCGAGCGCACCGACGCCGAGTTCCCAGAATGGACGGATGCGCGCGCCGACTCCGGCGGTGCTGACGACGAGATGCCGGTTCGCGAAACCCAGGCCGGCAACATCGGCTAGGATGCGGCAGGCTTGGACGACGTTGGTTTCGTTATGCAGCGGTTCGCCCATGCCCATGAAGACGAGATTTGAAATCGTCTGGCCGCTCAGTGGATTTTCGCTGGCCCAGATGGCGTTGGCGAGTCGGACTTGTTCGACGATTTCCCACGATTCGAGATTGCGCATCAGGCCCATCGTCGCTGTGTGGCAGAACGTGCATCCGGCTGCGCATCCGACTTGGCTGGAGACGCAGAGGGTGACGCGATTGGGCGAGGGAATGATCACGGATTCGATCGCATTTCCGCCTGCGACGAGGATGCGCAATTTCATGGTGCCGTCGGTTGCTCGGTGGACGCTGTCGATGCTGAGCGTGGGGAGCGGCGGTAGCGTTTCGAGAACGCGCTTGCAGGAGGCGCTGACGTCGGGCATGGCGTCGAGGGATCGGGCTCCATAGCGGTGCAGTGCTTGAAACACCTGCCGCGCCTGAAACGCGTTCACGTCATGCTGCGCCAGAAACGGGGTGAGTTCTGGGAGCGGCAGGGAATGAAGCGGCGGGGTTGGGAGTGACATGGACGGCACGGTTCCGGAATGATGGATGTGAGTTTAATCGGGTTGCGGCGGAGATTCCAGAGGAGGGTGAGGGGGGAGCGGGTTCGATTTTATTTTCAGGGATGGTTTGGGGTATACTTGGGTTTGAAATTACAGTAGAATCGGAATGAATTTCGGTCATTATTTTGTTGGGGAAGGAGCATGGATATGGACACGTTGATATACAAGCCGTCGCTCTACGAGCGGCATCCGGAATTGAAGATTTCGCCGGAGGAATTGAAGAAGCGCAATGAACGTGCGCGGGCGACAATGCGACGTTGGATTGAAGAAGGGGATGAAGGAGAGCAGCGCGAAACGGGCGACGTACTGATGAAGGCGCTGGCGGAGGCGCGGGAATCGAATCAGGAGAGCCGGTAATGAAAGTGGTGATGGATTCGGGACCTGTGGGCCTTGTCACAAATCCAAAGCGTTCGTTAGAACGATGGCTTGCCAAGCGTGGCTGGACTCGCTTTTGGCTGCGGGCAATGAAATCGTTGTGCCTGAAATTATCGATTATGAAATCAGACGTGAATTAATGCGGAGCCAGAAACCGAAGGGTTTGTCGCGTTTGGACGACTTCAAGGCGAATTACACATTTTTGCCCATTGATACCGACACGCTGTTGAAAGCCGCTGAATTTTGGGCTGAAGCGCGGTGGCGCGGGTTGCCGACTGCCATGCCAACGGCGTTGGATATTGACGTAATTCTTGCGGCGCAAGCGCGGATGATGCAGAACGAGGGCGAATTTGTGGTGATTGCCACGCTCAACAAAAAGCACCTCTCCCAATTCGTGCCTGCGGAACATTGGAAGGATATACATGCGCTTTAAGTCGGTGCTTGTGCCAGTCCAACACGCCGGGATGGTTCGGAAGTGAATTTATTTTCAGATATTTTCGTCATCCGTTTGCCGTGTGCCACGGAGCAGTACCCTGCTCCGTGCCTTTGCGCGTATGTGGCACGTCAGGCATTCGTCAAAGTGTGTAGTCGGTACGTTAATTTTACGTGGAGGAACTGACGTGCGATCTGATTCCACCCATACGCCACCGACCGTTCCTGCGGATGATCTGCCTCCGGGTGCGCCTGCGACGGGCGGGATGAAGACGGCTCCCGGCACGAATGGGTTTGACGATCTTACGACTGAAAAATTATTGCGGGATGCACCGCGCGTGGATTGCGGCGACGGGACGACGACACCGTCGTTGGGTGGTATTCCGTTGCGGAAGAAGTTGGGTGAAGGCGGAATGGGGGCGGTGTATTGGGGCGTTCATCCGCGCTTGGAACGCGATGTGGCTGTGAAAGTGTTGCCGTCGCATCTAGCCGATAAAAACGCTGATTTTGTCAGACGGTTCAAACGCGAAGCCAGGATCGCCGCCAAAATTCAATCCCCGCATTTGGTCACCGTCTTCGATGTCAACGAAGAAAGCGGCCTCTATTATCTCGTCATGGAATGCGTCGCCGGAGCATCCGCTCAAAAGTTTTTACGCGAGCACGTTGGTAACGCGCAAGTGGACGAGGCAACCGCGTTGGATATTTGTATTGCGGCTTGCACCGGTTTGGCCGCAGCTCATGCGGCGGGTGTGATTCATCGCGATGTGAAGCCGGACAATATTTTGATTCCTCGCGACGGGGCGTCGGGTCCGTTTCAGTTTAAGAAAGCGAAGTTGGCCGACCTCGGCATCGCACGCGTCGAAACCAGCGACAACAGCTTGCTGACAGGCGCAAATCAAGCGATGGGAACGCCGGGGTATATGTCGCCGGAGCAATGCAAAGACGCGGCGACGTGTGGTGCGCAGTCGGATGTGTTTGCGATGGGCGCGACGGTGTTTGAATTGTTGACGGGCGCGCGGCCTTTTACGGGCACGAATGGATTTGCGATTTTGCAATCGACGGTGAGTGATGCGCATCCGAACGTTCGCAAAATTCGGCCTGACATTTCAGAACACACTGCGAAATTGATCGACCGATGTCTGGCGAAGAAACCAGACCAGCGGTATGCGGATGCGTCGATACTTCTCGACGTTCTGATCGACGCCCGAACGGCGATGACCCCTGTACCGCAGGCGTCCCGCCTGCCCGTTTATGTACTGGCCGCCGCCGCGTGTCTTGCGATCATCACGTACATCGCGTGGCCCAAACCGGCCCCGCCGACAGAAGCCAATAATCGAGTCACGCC
>JBAXUS010000167.1:0-13981 GCA_037129555.1 Planctomycetota bacterium | reverse complement strand
TCGATCACGCTGCTCGACGAATACCGGGCGTGGCGCACCAAAGAGGAGGCCGCAACCGCGACGCTGTATCACGAATGCACGCTCTTTAAGCAGCTTTTGAATTTCGCGATACGCCGAGAGATGCTTGCCAAAAGCCCGCTGGCCACAGCGAAGCTCAAGAAGCCCAAGCACGACGAACCCGTCTTCACGTTGGAGCAGGTGGACGAAATTCTCAGCCTTAGCCCGGAACCGTGGCGTTCGATCTTCGAGGTTCTTGCCTTCGCCGGCCTGCGCATCGGCGAGCTTTCCTGGCTGACGTGGGACGACATCGATTTGGCGAAGGGCTTCCTGCACATCCGCGCGAAAGCCGGCTGGAACATCAAGGATTCAGAAAACCGCAAAATTCCATTGCACGCCCGACTGGTGAAACTTTTCAGCCAGATGAAACAGTCACCGGGCTGGGTTTTCAAAGCCCCCGCCTGGTCGAAGACTTCGCCCGGCGCTCAGCAGATCGCCGAGCGCCGGGCGCTGAACATGCTGAAGAAGATTTTGAAGAAGATCGGCATCACGGAAGGCAAGCTGCACACCTTCCGCCATTTCTTCGTGGTCCACTGCCTGACCAAGGGCGTCGATCCGTACACGGTCGCCAAGTGGCTGGGCCATTCAACCTTAGAAATGGTGATGCGGTATTTCCGACTGCTGGAGACGGACTCCAAGCGGGCGATGGAAAAGGCCAGCGCGGCGAGCACGCCAACTCCCGCGCCGGAAAAAGAGGCTAGCAAAATCTAGCACAATTTTAGCACAATCGGGGTAGGAGGCAAAAAGATGAATACGGAACGTGTTGATGATACAGAAGGTTACAACGACGAGTTAAAAACTAACGGAGAGGCAGGGATTCGAATTTTGCTATTTTGTAAGTTTTTATGGATCAATAGTTTAACAATGCAACCCCTTGACTGAGCAAATGTTGGATTGGCAACAACTCCCATTGAGTGCCATCGAGTAACATCTGCTACCATAAACCTGTGACAACATTTTGACAACATTTTACGGAGAGGGATGTTCTCGACAACATTATGGCGTTGGTCGGAACAGTCAAAACGTAGTCTCGATCAATCACGCAGCGCGCACTGCGCGGGCTGCAAAACATCAATGAAAAAAAGCCGGATGATGTCATGGATACAGAAATTGACAAGGCCGTTTCGAAGCTGCGCGAGGCTTGTGGTTTCCAAAATTCTGAAAGCGCCACAGAGTCTTTTCTGGACGTGTTGGCGGAGGCCGTGAAAAGGACCAAGAAGGAACGAACGAAGTCTCATCGCAAGGGCCTGTGTTGGGACTGTCAAGCCGCACTGGGCAGTAATTTGACTGAAATTTTGAGGGCGTCACCGGTCGAGGACGTTAAGAAGGGAGGAGCATTGTGACGATCCAAAAGGCTCGGATGGAATCGCTGTATCTGGACGTTTGCAGTGAATTTTTCCCGGACTGGCCTTTCGCTTCGAAATGGAAAATCGTCGTCGAGGAAGACGCGTGGTCGCACGGATATGATTTTCCATTTCCGTGTACGTGTTGGGCGGACCCTGAAATTCGTTAAATTGAGTTCAACGAATCAGCGTTGGGCACGTCAGCGCAAACAAAAAAGGAATCGAGCTGACCAACCAGGTTCCCGCCGGCCGGTTCAGCCAACTGCTGGGCGACAGCATGCGGCTGCGGCAGGTACTGCTCAATCTCGTCGCCAACGCCGTCAAGTTCACCGAACAGGGATCCGTCAGAATCGTCGTCTCGAAGGACCGCGAGGAATTGGATTCGGTCAACGCCATGATTGGTGAGCGTCAGAAATGCGAGTTGGCGGGCATGGACGATTATCTCAGCAAGCCCTTAAAAGAAACGCACCTGTTCGAAATCCTGCGGTGCAATTGCGGAATGCAAATTTGTATCCGGCCTCTGAATTTGTTCGTGCGCTTCCCCGGCGGCTGTGTTAAGAGGTGGTGCGTACAGAGTTTTTGAGTTGTCGTTCAGAGTATCTACCTGGGACGTGCACGTGACGGATGCGGCCACAAATTTTTGCCGGGAGCTGGCCCTGACCAAGGGTAGCCCGCCGATTGTCGGCGGCATCGTGTTGCATCGTGTCATTGGATCGGGCGGTATGGGTGTCGTGTATCACGGCAGCCACCTGCGGCTGCGCATTCCCGTCGCGGTCAAATTTCTCTTTGACGATCCCAACAATAGCGACAACATCTCGCGTTTTGTGAATGAAGCCGCGTTGTCCGCACACATCAACAGCCCCTTTGTGGTTCGCGTTTACGATGTCAACAAGGACGAAGGGTTCCAATACATCGTCTTGGAATATGTGGACGGAGAAAGCGCGGAGAAACGACTCTGCGATGCGGTGGAGCGATCGGTTCCGCTGTCCGAAGAATTCGTGCTGAATATTGCGGCGGATACGACCCGCGGACTGGAGGCGATTCACACGCTCCGGTATTTGCATCTGGACATCAAACCGGTCAATTTGATGGTCTGCCGCATCGATGGCGTGACGAAAATCCTCGACTTCGGATTGGCGCAGCCTTTCGATCCGCGCGACGTTCCCGGCGCGCTGCCTCCGAAGGGCAAGGACCCGGTTGCGGGCGGCACGCCCGGCTATTCCAGTCCCGAACAATTGCAACTGCACACCGTAGGCCCGTCAAGCGACATCTACAGCCTCGGCGTAACGGCTTTCGAACTGCTCTCAGGGCGGCGCGCCTACCACTCGGAAGATTGGAATGATGCCGCTCGGCTGCAGTCGGAAGTCCCGTTGCCGGACATCCGCTCCATCCGCCCGGACGTGAGCAGCGGGACGGCGGAGTGGATTGCGCGCTGCGTCTGCATCAATCCCATGCAGCGTTTTGGTAGCGCGATGGAATCGCTCGCCGCGCTCTCGACGGTCTCACAGGCCAACGTCTCCAAACGCATCCGGATCGACGTTCCGATACCGCCGGTTTCCAAAATTTTGTCGGCGTTCAAACCGCCTTACTATCCGCCGGATGCAAAGCCTAATCTGCAGCCGGTTGTGCAGCCGAAAGCGCAACCCGACAACCAAAGCCCCATGGTCTTCTGCGTCGACAACGATTTGACCGCGCTCACAAAGGTTGTCGACATGTTGTTCGAGGCCGGCTACTGGGTCGAGGCGTTTGCAAACGGCGCCGAAGTCTTGAACCGGATGCGCACGACGCTTCCGGATTTGGTGCTGATCGAAATTGACCTGCCGCTCATGAACGGCCTCCAAGTCTGCTCGATGATGCGCGCCAATCCGCTCCTCAAGCACATCCCCGTCGTCTTTTTGTCGCAGGACATGTCGTCGAAATCTTTGAAAATGGCGCTCCACGAAGGCGCG
Source organism: Planctomycetota bacterium (assembly GCA_037129555.1). Lineage (GTDB taxonomy): Bacteria > Planctomycetota > SZUA-567 > H5-PLA8 > H5-PLA8 > JANXLS01. The sequence goes on along the minus strand of JBAXUS010000167.1, from coordinate 10,632 downwards.
TCGGATTACCTCTTCAAGCCGGTTCAACCCGCCGAAGTCCTCGGGCGTGTACAATGCCTCACTCGCCTGTCGCGCGCCATGCGCGAGTTGGTCCGGCTTGAATCCCAATTTGAGAACTTTCAGCAACGCCTTTCCTCCTTGACGGGGACAAAATTGAAATGAACCCGAATGAAGCCCCCCGCATTTTGATCGCCGACGACGAAGCTCCGACACGCACACTCATCGCCGAGATTCTCACCCAATTCGGCGCGCAGGTCACCGCAGAAGTCAACGGCGCCGAAGCCGTCATGCGCGCGGCGCTCCTGCCGTTCGACGCTGTCGTGCTCGACATTGAAATGCCGGTCATGAACGGTCTCGACGCCTGCCGTCAAATCCGCGCGAATTCCTTCACCAAAGACGTCCCGATCCTGATTCTGACAGGCCGCAGCGATGCGGAGACCATCGACGCCGCCTTCGCCGCAGGCGCATGGGATTTCCTCAACAAGCCCGTCCACGGCCTGCTCTTGTGGCGGCGCATCTCCAACATGCTCGCCCTCGCTCAAGCCACGCGCCAATCCCGCGATCTCGAATCCATCATCAAGCTCTCCGAAATGCCCGGCAAGTCGCCGCACCCCGCACACTGAGCTGCTCCTTCACACCTCTGATACCTGCGCCCCAAAGCTTACTTTCCAATATTTTCTCAAAAACAAGAAGGCGTTTCGCGCCTCGGGTTACGTTACCGGTAACATACCCTATGAACATCGATTGGACTTAAAATTGCTCAATGATATGCCACGGACCGTGCCTGTTTTTAATGGTGGATACGGAGCGAAATATAATATGGCGTATTCTTCATAAAAATCTCGTGATCGTGCAGAGTCAATTTAACTCGCAGTCTCTATTGGTATTGGATGCCAATGGAAAGTTGATATCAAAATGGCAGTAGACAATTATGGTGTATCTCGTTTTGAGCGCTTCCTCGTCGTAGTCGGGATTGCAGCCACATTCTGCATGTCCTTGGCCACACTCATCGCCCTGCGTTTAGGCGACTCCCGCGTTTTAATGGAGAACGGAAGGGCGATGATGTCGCCCATTACAGCTTCATTGATTCTCATTCTTTCGACCGTCTTTGCAATCCTTCATTTCAGGCCAGAATCCCGTCGCATTCGGATCGGTACGTCGGTTATTTCCTTAAGTGTTTTGGTCTATGCCTTGAGCAGTGCCATTCGGACGCTCGTATGGCCTAACTCGCATTGGACGTTCGAATTCCAATTCGTTTCGCTTTTTACGACTGACGTCAATACGAACCAACACGTCTACATGGCGGTTTCGACATCCAGTGTCATCATCATCGCGGCGCTGGCGCTGTTGCCGTTTTGCATGAATAAATCCGCCAACAGCAATTGCCGACGTGTGACCGCGATCTTGACGTTCCTTGCCGCCCTCCTCTGCGGCGCATCTGCCATCAGTGTGGTGACCGGTATCCCGCTCTTTTTTTCCAGCGGCACCTTACCCATGTACCAGTTGACGGCGATGACCCTCACTATCCTCTGTTTCTCTCTTTCATGTGCATCGGGATTGAAACTGCACATCAAGGATCTGATCTTCGGATCTCCCGAAGCAGACGTTGAGATCTCGCCAGAGGAAACCAGCCGAATGCACTGGATTTTGCGGGGGGTGGCTACGATTCTGTTTCTGATCCTGGCGTTGGGTACGGTTTATTTGCGATCGGAAATCAGCTCCAAACGTGCTGAATTGGACGCTAAACTATCCACCGTTTCGGAATTCAAGAGCGGGCAGATCGCAGACTGGTACCGCGATCGCATCAGCGACGCTCTCATACTGTCTCGTATGCCTCTGTTTACGTTGAACGGCAAGTCCACTGTAAACAGCGTCTCGAATGCCCAGATCAAAACGTATCTTGAATCCGTTCGGGCGTTTTATGACTACGAATGTGTTGCCATGTTTGATCTGGACATGAAGCCTTCTCTTGAAATTTCGAACGACAGTTCGTTAGTACGTTCCGTGCCGAAGAACCTGTTGCAAATGGCGCTAACCCAAAAAAATGTGGTAGGCGGCGAATTGTTTCGTGAAGGCGATAGTGCGATCTTCATGGATATCGCATCGCCTGTGTTTGCCGCAGACAGTAATGTGATCGTGGCCGTGATCGTGTTGCGGCTCGATGCGACACACTTCATTTACCCAAAGCTCGCCAAAATGCCTTTTCCAAGCAGCACGGGCGAAAGTATCGTTTTCAAACGCGAGGGCAACGACGTTCTCTATCTAAGCCCGTTGCGACATCGTCCCGATGCACCGCTCAACTTCCGCCTTTCGCTTGACCGTCGCACATTGCCTACATCGAAATTCCTCCTTGAGCATCAGGAGAATGTCGTCGAAGGCTTGGACTACCGCAATCAACCCGTGCTGGCCGTTTCGCGTAATATTCCGGGTACGTCCTGGGCGCTGCTGACAAAAATAGATACGACTGAAGCGTATGCAGAAGCAGTGGTAGAGGCTCATCTGTTGAGTGGCGGCATTGCTCTGATTATGGGCTTGGCAAGCATGGTCGTCGTCGCGCTCGCGCGACAGCGGAAGCAACAGCTACTACGCCATAAGCTTCAACAGGAACGCTTGCGCTCCGAGTCCGACCAACGCCTCGCGTTGGTCATGCGCCACGCCAATGACGGAATCATCCTCGCGGATCAAGATCGACGCGTTGTGGAAGTCAACTCACGCGCTGCAGCCATGTATGGCTACACGACGGATGAAATGCTGAAACTGCGCGCGCACGATTTGCGCGCACCCGAAACGCTTGCAACCCTGGACTTAACACTCAAATCCATCGAACAGTCGGATGGCCACCTTTTCGAAACCACCGGCCGCCGCAAAGACGGTTCGACATTTCCGGTCGAAGTCAGTTCCAGAACCGTTGACATCACCGGACGAAAGTACCTCTTGTCCATCGTTCGCGACATCTCCGAACGCAAGGCCTACGAATGGCAATTGCAGCGCATGAACCGCATGTACGCAGCCCTCAGCCAGGTCAATGAATCAATTGTCCACACCTCCAATCGCGCCGAATTGAATCAGCGTGTCTGCCGTATTCTGGTCCAATCCGGCGGATTCAAAATCGCAGCTATCGGCTGCCCGAATTCTAAAGGAGTGCTTGTGCCGGTCGCGCAATTTGGCGATGAAAATGATTATCTTTCGAAGTTGTATGTCGGTAAGAGCGACGCGGACGTGGTGAAAGGTCCCAGCCGGACCGCCTTCAGCTCGGGCCTGCCTTGTATCGCCAATGATTTTATGACCGATCCTCGGACCACCGCATGGCGGGACGAAGCCCAGAAAGTAGGCATCCGCGACAGCGTGGCGCTGCCGCTGTCGAAACACGGCAACACCATCGGTGTGCTGTCCATCTACGCCGGTGAAACGAACTTTTTCGGCGACCACGAAATGGCTCTCCTGTTGGAAGTGGCCAGCGATTTATCGTTCGCCTACGAAGTGCTTGAACGCGACGATCAACGCAAAACCGCCGAAGCCGCACTCGCGGCCAGCGAAAACCGTCTGCGCTTCCTCCTCTCCGCCACGCCCGTCGTGATTTACACCGCCAAGCTGGATAACTTCCATACGACCTTCATCAGCGAGAATATCTCGGCGATTCTCGGATACCTTCCCACCGACATCTTGAACTCACCGACTTTTTGGCAGGACAATATCCACCCGGACGACCGCGTCGCCGCCGTTGAAAAGTGCAGCAAAGTGGTGACGGATGGAAAGGCCGTCGCCACCTACCGTTTCCGCGACAGTTCCGGACATTATCTCTGGATACAGGACGAACTGCGGCTGATCAAAGCAAGCGATGGCACCCCGAAAGAAATCGCCGGATGCTGGTTTGACGTGACCGAACGCAAGCAGGCCGAAGAAGACCTCCAGTTCCGAAAAGAACTCTCCATCGAAACCGTCCGCCAGGCCGTCGATTCGATCAGCTTGATTGATGCGATCACCCACCGCTTCGTCGAATTCAACGACTCCACACACATGGACCTCGGCTATTCACGCCAGGAATTCACGCAACTCACACTCGAAGACATCGTGGACCAGTCGCCACCCAATGAGCATCTGGTCGCAATGCGCAGCAAGCAAATACTGGATGATGGCAGAGTCTCGTTTGATGCTCGCCACGTCACCAAAACCGGCGAAATTCGCATCGTCCATGTTCACGCCCGCGCCTTGACGCTGCGTGATAAAAAATACTTCGCCTGTTTATGGACCGACATTACCGACCGCTTGAAGACCGAAGCCGAAATGCGCAAGCTTTCCAGCGTCATCGAACAGGCGCCCGTCTCCATTGTCATGACCGATCTGGATGGAAAAATCGAGTACGTGAATCCGTACTTCACCGCGTTAACCGGCTACTCGCTTGGGGAAGCCCGGGGTCAAAATCCGCGTATTTTGAAATCAGGAAAAACGCCATCAGCAGCCTATGCGAACATGTGGCAGACGCTCAAAAACGGCAACGTCTGGCGCGGGGAATTGTGCAACCAGAAAAAGAACGGGCAACTGTATGTCGAACTCGCGGTGATCGCACCCGTCATGGGGACTGATAATAAAATCACTCATTACGTGGCGATCAAAGAAGACATCAGCGAGCGCAAGAACGCCGAAGCGGCCCTGGCTGACGAACGCAACCTGCTCGCCCAACGCGTCGCCGACCGCACTTCCGAACTCAGCCGCATCAATGCAGAGTTAGGCCAAGCCGTCCGCGCCAAAGACGAATTCCTCGCCAACATGAGCCACGAATTGCGCACTCCGCTGAACGCGATCCTCGCGCTGAGCGAAAGTCTGTTGGAACAGTTGCGAGGTCCTTTGAACGAACGCCAGCAACAGTCCATGTGGAACATCGAATCCAGCGGACGACATTTGTTGTCATTGATCAACGACATTCTCGATTTGTCTAAAATCGAAGCCGGTCGCATGGAACTGCATCTGGAGAAAATTCAGCTCTCCGATGTCTGCGAAGCAAGCATGATCTTCGTCAAGGAGCTGGCCTCCAAGAAAAACATCCATTTGGACTTCAAACTCAACGATGCGCTCGCGAAGATCGAAGCGGACTCCAAGCGCTTGAAGCAGATTCTCGTGAATCTCCTGAGTAACGCCGTGAAGTTCACCGAATCCGGCGGCTCGGTGTGTCTTGCCGTAAACGTGAATCCAGAAGGCGGGGTCGTCCAGTTCACCGTCAGCGACACCGGCATCGGCATCGCACTTCAGAATCAGAGCAAGTTGTTCCAGCCGTTCTTGCAACTGGATTCCAGCCTCAGCCGCCAACATGAAGGCACGGGCCTGGGCCTGGCCCTCGTGCGCCGGTTGACCGAACTGCATAATGGCAGCGTCGCGATCGAAAGCGAATTGGGGAAGGGCAGTTGTTTCACGATTTCGATCCCCTACCTATCGGCCAAATACCAAACCGCGCGTTCCACCCACTCAACGTCCGGGAAACCCCCAACGTTGCCAAGGTCTGGCGAATTTCCCGCCGTCATTGTACACCCCGATTGGATTCTGCTCGTCGAAGACAACGAGATGAATATTCAGATCACAGAGGAATACCTCACCGAAAGCGGCTTCCTGGTCGCCGTCGCGCGCAACGGCGAAGAGGCGCTTCAACGCGCCGAAGAGATGCATCCGAAACTGATTCTCATGGACATTCAAATGCCCGTCATGGACGGCCTCGAAGCCACCCGTCGGCTCCGCGCAAACCCCGCATTTGCCAAGACGCCAATCATCGCCCTGACCGCCCTCGCCATGTTCGGCGATAAGGAACGCTGCCTCGCCGCCGGTGCCAATGACTACCTCACCAAACCGGTGAGCTTGCACGATCTGGTCCAGAAGATTAAAAGTATGGTCAAAGCGAATTAGCGGGGGATCAGACACTATGGAACGAACGTGCCTTATTCTGGTCGTGGACGATAACCCTATCGGCCGGGAAACGATGGACGAGTTGCTGTTCGGTCAAGGCTATGACTTGTCCTTCGCCGCCGACGGCCCCCAAGCCCTTCAGATGGCCGCAGAACTCACACCCGACCTGATCCTCCTCGACGTCATGATGCCCGGCATGGACGGCTTCGAAGTCTGCCGCCGCCTCCGCACCGATCCGCTGCTCGCCGAAGTGCCCGTCGTCATGGTCACCGCACTCGACGACCAAGCCTCGCGCCTCGACGGCATCAACTCCGGCGCCGACGACTTCATCACCAAACCCATCAACCGTGCCGAACTCCGCGCTCGCGTCAAAACCATCACCCGTCTCAACCGCTACCGCAGCCTCCTCGACGAACGCGCCAAATTACAAACCGCGCACACACAGTTGCTGACCTCCTACGACGCCACCATCGAAGGCTGGGTCGCCGCGCTCGATTTGCGCGACAAAGAAACCGAAGGCCACTCCCAACGCGTCACCGCCTTATCAATACGCCTCGCCCAAGCCTGGGGCATGAATGACGACGAGTTGGTCCAGATCCGTCGCGGAGCGCTCCTGCACGACATCGGCAAACTCGGCGTCCCCGATTCCATCCTCCTCAAACCCGGCCCGCTGACCGACAGCGAATGGGTCATCATGCGCCGCCATCCCGTCTCTGCTTTCGAATGGCTCTCCCCCATCGAATTCCTCCGCCCCGCCCTCGACATCCCCTATTGCCATCACGAAAAATGGAACGGCTCCGGCTACCCGCGCGGCCTCGTCGGCGAATCCATCCCGCTCCCCGCGCGCTTGTTTGCCATCGTCGATGTCTGGGACGCCCTTACGTCCGACCGCCCCTACCGCAAAGGCTGGCCGCGCGAAAAAGCACTCGAAACCATCCAGGGTCAATCCGGCATCCACTTCGATCCGCGCGTCGTCACGACCTTCGAACAGGTCCTGGCATTGCAACACGATTCCAAAAAAGGAGCGGAGGCCGAATGGATCCAGCCTGCATCTTAATCGTCGACGACAACCCCATGGGCCGCGACGCGCTCGAAGAACTTCTCTTCGGCCAGGGCTATACCCTCGCCACCGCCGAAGACGGCCCCTCCGCGCTCCAAAAAGCCGCCGACATCTCCCCCGACCTGATCCTCCTCGACGTCATGATGCCCGGCATGGACGGCTACGAAGTTTGCCGCCGCATCCGCGCCAATCCGCAACTGGCCGAAACCCCCGTCATCCTCGTCACCGCGCTCGACGACCAAGCTTCACGACTACAAGGCCTCGAAGCCGGTGCCGACGACTTCATCAGCAAACCCTACAACCGCATCGAACTCCGCACGCGCGTCAAGACCATCACACGCCTCAACCGCTACCGCCGCCTCGTCATGGAAACAAGCAAACGCATAGCCGCCGAAAACTCCAACGCCCGCCTCGCCACCGCCGTCGAACAAGCCGCCGAAAGCATCGTCATCACCGATCTTCACGGAACAATCATCTATGTCAACCCCGCCTTCGAACGCAGCTCCGGTTACGCCAAATCCGAAATCTTGGGACGCAATCCGCGCTTCTTAAAAAGCGGTAAACAAGACGCCGCGTTTTATCGCAATCTCTGGGAGACAATCGGACGCGGCGACATCTGGCACGGTCATTTCTCAAACCGCCACAAAAGCGGCACGCTCTACGAAGAAGATGCCACGATCTCTCCGATCCGCGACACCTCCGGAACCGTCGTCAATTTCGTCGCCGTCAAACGCGACATCACTCGCGAAATGCAACTCGAAGCCCAATTTCGCCAGTCCCAAAAAATGGAAGCCTTCGGCCTCCTCGCCGGCGGCGTCGCACACGACTTCAACAACATCCTCAGCGTCGTCAACGGCTACTGCGAACTCTGGCTGATGAAACTCCCCGAAGACGAACCCGTCTGCGCCGCACTGCATTTAATCCGTACCGCTGGCGAACGCGCCGCCTCGCTCACCAAACAACTCCTCGCCTTCAGCCGCCAAACGGTCCTCGAGCCCAAAGTTCTCGACCTCAACGCCGTCATCCAAGACACCACCAAGATGCTCGCACGCCTCATCGGCGAAGACGTGGAGTTGATCGAGTCGCTCGACGCATCCATCCCACCCATCAAAATCGACCCCGGCCAAATCAGCCAGGTCCTGATCAACCTCGCCGTCAACGCCCGCGACGCCATGCCGCGCGGTGGCCGCCTGACCATCTCCACAGCCCCCGTCTCCGGCCACGTCATGCTCACCGTCAGCGACACCGGAACCGGCATCGCGCCCGATATCCTGCCCCGCATCTTCGAACCCTTCTTCACCACCAAAAGCGTCGGTAAAGGCACCGGCCTCGGCCTCGCCGTCGTCCACGGCGTCATCACACAAAGCGGCGGATCAATCGACGTCACAAGCCGCGTCGGCGAAGGCACAACCTTCAACCTCCATTTCCCCATCAGCACCGAAGCCCTCGTCCCCACCCCCGCTCCGCGTAGCGCAATATCGCTCTCCGGCCACGAATCGATTCTGGTCGTCGAAGACGAAACCGCCCTCCGCAACATGATCGCCGACTGCCTGCACACCAAAGGCTACCGCGTCACCGCCGTCGCCAACGGCCCCGAAGCCCTCACCACGATCACCCAAAATAACGCCCCCTTCGACCTCATCCTGACCGACGTGGTCATGCCCGGCATGAGCGGCCGCGAATTGGCCGACGCCATCCTGCGCACTCACCCCGCCCAAAAATTCTTCTTTATGAGCGGCTACATCGACGACTCCATCTTACGCAACGGCATCCATCACCAACACGTCACCTTCCTCCAAAAGCCCTTCTCCCCCATCGACATGTTGAGAAAGGTGCGAGGCGTATTGAATGAAGTTGACGCTCCCAACAGCAAGCAGACATGAAGGTATGATCGATTTGATGATCACCGACGTGATCATGCCTCCGCATGAGCGATCACGATTTCACTCCGGCACGCCCTGTGCGCTAAAAACAAATCGTGAATGTTGATGGCGCTTTGTTCGTGACGTAAGCGATGTTAATTCTCATACCTAAGAAAAAATTCCCGCGCGGGAGACATCAATTACATTAGTATCGAGAAAGGGCCTCTACTTTTTGTTTGAGGAAATGACATGAATCATTCCTTTCGAATCCTGGTTGTTGACAATGACCCTGATATTCTGGTTGGCACCGCGCGCGCATTGACAAAGGCCGGCTATAGCGTAAATACAGCGACCAACGGCGTCGAGGCGCTGAAGACTGTTCAGGACCGTCACCCTGACTTGCTGCTATCGGATCGTGACATGCCAGGCATGGATGGCATCGAACTGTGCCGCCGGATCAAGCAGGACCCGATCTTGAAAGATACACTCGTCATCATCGCGTCAGGCTCGTTCACGGAAAGCAACGAACAATCGGAAGGGATGGAGTCCGGCGCGGATGGCTACATCGTACGCCCGATCGCGAACCGCGAGTTGCTGGCACGGGTTGAATCCTATGTTCGCATCATCGGTTTAACCCGTTCACTGCGGCTTCAAACCGAGGAATTGATGAAAAGCAACGCAGCCATTCGGCGCGCGGAAGAATCCCACGCCCGATTGGCAATGGCCGTCGAGCAAGCCGCCGAGTCCATCGGCAACACTATTTTCCACGAAAAGTGTGCAACCGGTGTGCAGATTTTTCTAGAGGAAAATTCAGCACCACCGGTTGTGATCTCCACTGACGTTCAGAAAGTTCTGAATGCGTGGCCATCTCTGCCGGAACACATCCGCTCCGCGATCATGGCGTTGGTCGGAACGGTTAAATCGTAATCGCGTTCAAATCACGCAGCAGTGAGGGCCACAATCAAGTGGATTCACGATAACGACGATGGTGGCACGCGTGCCCATTAGGCACCCAGAAAGGATGAGAACATGACGTTTGATAACGACGAGAAGTATGGGGCGGGAACGGACCTCGATCCTGGTGAACTCACGGCGAAGGAGTTCTGGCGCGGCCAGCACGGTGAGGTTTCGGCCAAGAAGTTGTGGAAGTTCCTGCACGTCAAGAAGGACTTCGCGCAATGGCTGACTCCGCTCTTGCATGAATTGGACGCACAGGAGGGGGTCGATTACAGAATCGGTCGCAGTCAAGACACGACGAGCGGTGGCGCGATTCATGACACGAACTTACGAAGCGCGCGGATCGACATTTTCCTGACGCTCGATTTGGCAAAGGAAATCGGGATTTTAGAGTGCAACACACGGGGACGCGAAACCCGTCGGTACTTCATCGGCGCTCATGAGGAATACTTGAAGCTGAACAGGGATTCTCTGTCACAGATGAATTAGTCGTGAATAGTGCCTCCGACGTGGGGGCCTATTTTTCCCACGTCGCCTTTGGTATAACTATGGCAGTTGATGCCATCGCATTCCGGGAGCCATTTATGGAAAACGCAGCCAGTCCACAGAACACACCCACCCCGCCTGCCACACCGAAGCCAAAGAAGAAGAAATGCCCGGAGCGGACCATCGTCGAAGATTTTGAAGCGCTTGCTAAGAAGGGCGACTTTGAGGGGTTGATAGACGGGTACGTATCTGATTTGGGCTACCACCTGACCTCGAAAAAAAAGTCCGAACTTATCCGGCGCGCAATGAAAGCTCACGCCCATCGTGGCGGGACGCCCGCCGTCATCTCCGCGCTGCTGGAACAAATCTTGATGT
>JBAXUS010000166.1:0-14272 GCA_037129555.1 Planctomycetota bacterium | reverse complement strand
GGGGAGAGGGGTAACGGTTGACGATGGATCGTGCATTACCCCTCACCCCTAACCCCTCTCCCCCAAGGGGAGAGGGGAACGAATCTATTCGCCCGGTTCGACCGTGACCGCCATGACCACCGGCGCTGTATGATCCGGCCCTTTGACGAGCTGAATCTGTTTGATCTTCGCGTCCGGGCGTTGTGGCTTCACAGAGAAATATCGAATCTGTTGGCCGCGCAGTTTGAACGCCTGCTTCGATTCCGGCACATCGAAATGCCCAATGTAATCCGCGAAATGGACACCATCCTTCAATGGAATGTCTTCCGTCTTGCCGTCGTCATAATCCAAGCGCACGATCATGCTGACGCTGCCGTCTTTGCGCTCGGTTTTTGCCGACCAACCACCCACGCCGCTCAGGAAATGAATCGCTTTCACAGCGGTATTGCAAGGCAGCACAACAGACTTCGGCATCGCCTTGACCAGCGCCGAGTGATCCGAATTCAGCATCACCGCGTTCGGAACTTTGCTGCCCTGAGGATCAACCAGATTGAACGGAACGCCTTCGAACGTCTTTGGTTTCCAGTCCGGAAAAATAAGGCGCTCAGCGTCGTTTTCGCGGTTCGTAAACATGCCCTTCGTTGTCACAACTGAAGCTACTTTGCGCAAATCGAGCGGCAGATACTTGCCTTTCTGCGTCAGGAATTCGAGCAGGTCGGCGAAGCCTTCGGCGGGGATTTGCTTTTCAAATCCTTCGGGCATCAGCGACTTGTTTGAGGTCTCCATTTTCTTGATGTCTTCGCGCTGAATCGGATGCGTCTTGCCTTCCGCGTCGAGCAGTTCAACGGTCGTTTTGCTTTCGGATGAGAGCAGGCCGTTGAAGACCTGGCCTTCGGTCGTCGAGACTTTGTAGAGACGGAAATTGCCTTCGACACTGCGGCTCGGATCAAGAATATCGACGATCAATTCAGCCTTCGGTTTCGTCGCCATACCGCTCAAATCCGGACCAATCTTTCCGCCCTCGCCGTTGTGCGTGTGGCACTTCAAGCAATTGGTTTTGAAGAGTTCCTTGCCCTTCGCGACGTCCCCTTTAAGGAGCGCTTTGGGCGCGTACTCGTCGATGACTTTTTGACGATCCACGTCCGGCATCCCACCGCCACTGGCCAGAAGTTTCTTAGCGCGAGAAGCGAGGTCTTTGTTCGGATGCGCGACGAGCGCCTGCTTTTGATCGAGCGATAAATCGCTCATTTGTGCCTTGCCGGATTCCAACGCGGTGATCAACGCGGGCGTCCAATTCGTCTTTTCCATCAGAATCGAAATCGTGGTTCCAAGCGCGGACGGCGGGAGCGACTTCAATCCACCAGCGAGAATCTCGCCGCCTTCAACCGCGTCGCTCTGGCGGATAGCTTCAAGTATACCCACATTGAATTCTGGCGATGAGCGCGGCGTGATCAACGCGAAAAGGTCGCGGACAGATTGCGCGTCAGTTTTGCGCAGGCCGATCAATTGTTCAGCCGTCGCGATTCGCTCCGCGTCGCTGTCTTTGCCGGTCTGAAGTTTTTCGAGCAACGACTTGGCAATTTCAGCGCTGTGCTTTTCCATCTCAACACTGCCCCAGCGCGAGGATAACGTGGAGAGAAATCCTTTTGATCCGGACGAGGCTTGCGTCATTAATTGAGCCAGCGATTTTTCGAAGGCTTCATCGACTTTGATCTTGCCATCTTTGGGCCAGCCCTTGGCCATCCCGGCGAGAACCGATTCTTGAATCTTCGCATTGGCTCCGCCCAAACTGGAGATAAGCGTTGCGACTGTTTCGGGCTTGGCACGCGAATAGTGTTCTGCAATTCGGGCGACGAGATCGAGCGTTTTCTTCTCGGGAGACGCTGCGAATTTCTTCTCCATCATGCCTTTCAAGAACGGAACATCGTGAGCTGCAGCGGCACTGGTGATCGCGTCGGGAATCCAGCTGTCGCCGGTGTTGACCGTGTCGTTCAACGCGTCCAACAAAGCTGTCGCAGCTACCGCCGATTGCGGCATTTCTGCGAGAGCCAGGAATGCGGCGAGGCGGACTTGAGCGTCTTGATCTTTGATAGAACCGGCGGCGAGCACGGCGTTCAACGCTGCTTCCGTGCGCGGAATCACATGCAGCGCATTGCGGCGAACGCTCGCGCTGGGATGCTTCAACGCGGCGATGGCAGCGGCTGTCGCGTCGGCATTTTTACCATCGAGTGCGCCGAGTCCCTGCATCGTCCACAGCGCGTGAATCGCGCAGGGCGTGAGGCCCGCACCATCAATCGTCTGGTCTTGCGTCAGTTTAATCAATTCGGGGACGACATCGGTATTGCCGCGTTCGACAAGCAGCCGCTGCGCCGTCGTGCGCCAAAACATGTTGTCGTTCTTCAACGCCGCGAGGAGCGTGGCCGGATCTTTCGGATCGAGCTTCGGCTGCGGATTCGTCTTGCCACCTTTATAGACGATGCGATAGATGCGTCCGTGCGACTTGTCGCGGAGCGGCGTATCGTACGCGTTGCCGCGTCCGTTTTTGAAACCGTGTGGCGTCGGGTTGTGCTGGATGATGTAGTTATACCAATCGATCACCCACACGTTGCCGTCGGGGCCGACTTCAGCGCTGATCGGCGCGGTCCATTCGTCGTCGCTCGCAACGAGATTGTTGGGCGTGTTGCGTGCAATGAAATCGGCTCCGTTGCGTTCCAAAATAAATGTCGAGGTCACGTGGCCGGTCGGTTCGTTCACGAACTGCGTGCGGTTCCAGAATTCTTTCGGATACGTGCGTGCGGTGTAGAGCGCGCCACCGGCGGCAGCGGTGTACTTGCCGTGCCAATCGACTTGGCGAACTTTCTCCGTGACTGGGTGCATGGAGAGATCATCGGCGATCGTGCGCAACACACTGCTCGACCACCCGCGCACCGATTCGTAATAGCGATTTGGAATCGGCATGTAGACGTTCGAATTTCCGTTCGCCGTCGATCCGAAAACGATACCTTCTTCGCTGAAGCCAAGACCCCAGGAATTGTTGTTGTTACTGCGGATGAATTCGAGTTTCGAACCATCGGGTTTGAAGCGGTAGAAGCCGGCTCCGAACTTCAATTTTTCACCGCTGACGTCGCCATTGAAACTGGAGTAACCGACGATGCCCCAGATCCAATTGTCGGGTCCAAAATGCAAATTACTCGGCCCAGCGTGCGTGTCGCCAACGCCCCAACCGGTGAAGAGCACTTTGCGTTCATCGGCGTGGTCGTCGTCTTTCGTGGATTTCAAGAAGAGCGTTTCCGGCGCTTGCTGGACGATCACGCCGCCGTTGGCAAACGTGATGCTCGTTGGGATGCTGAGCTTGTCGGCGAATACGGTGAACTTGTCCGCGACGCCATCACCGTTCGTGTCTTCGCAGATCGTGATTCTGTCGTGGCCTTCGCCCATCGCCTGTTTGTTGTTCGGATAGTCGATTGTTTCGGAGACCCACAAGCGGCCTTTGTGATCCCACGCCATGCAGATCGGTTTCACGATTTGCGGATCGGAGACGAAGAGTTGAGCTTCGAATCCTTCCGGAAGGACGAGATGCTTTTGGGATTCAGCGGGCTGCAACGGCTTCTGCATTTTGCCCCAACCCGGATCCGCGCCCGTGCGTTTGCCGGTCGGAGAGTAGAAGGGGACATCTGCGGTTTCGAATTCGAACGGCGCGACATCCGTGCGCTTGGGCTGAGGCTTCGGAAGATCGTTGACTGAAGCGGGAGTCTTCGGCGTTTCGGCAGCAGGTTGCGCGGCGACTTCGACGCGCGCGAGGCGCGGATAGGCTTTGACGTGTTCGCTCACGTTGTCGTCACCCGCGGCCCACTTGACGCCGCGTTCGATCAATTCCATGAATCCGGGATTCGACCAGATGCGACCGTCGTGACCGTAAGCCGTGTAGAAGACGCGGCCTTTGCCCTGGGAGCGGACCCACGTCCACGGCTCGTTACCCGCGCCTTCTTTGCGGACTTGAAGAATCGTGCGACCGACGTCGTTGTGCTTGTCGTGGACATACGTTTCGTCCCACGTCTGAAACGGCGCGAAGCCCTTCATAATGGGGTGATCCTTCGCGACGATTTCAGTATCGAAGACGCCGGTCTGATGGCGCTTGAACTTCCCGCCAACGAGCGCGATGAATTGCGGCGAATTCCCGAAACAGGCGGACGCGCAATGGATCGGCACGAAGCCTTTGCCGCTTTCGACATAATCAAGCAGCGCTTTGACTTCACTCTCTTCAGCATGAACCGAATTAGAGTACATGATCACGCAGTCGTACTTGGCGAGGTTCTCGGTGTTCAGGTCCGAATTCTTTTCGGTAAACGTGATGTCAATGCCCACTTTTTTCATCGGCTCTTCAAGTGCGTTGAAGAGTTTCACCGGCGTGTGGTGGCTCTTGGCGTCACCGAGGAACAAAGCCTTTACTATTTTCCCCGCCGCAGCATCGGCTGAAAACGCGCCAAATGCAAGCGCGGCACAGAAGACGAGAAGGAGTTTGGCTGCGCTCAACGAATGGCTGGCGCGGGTTGTTTTCATAGAAGAAACATGCAACATGGGTGCGGCCCTTCAAAATTGGTTTACGACACGGTGTCGCGGAACGTCGAGTCTACGCTGAGATACTATACTCCAACATGCCGTGAGCTTTCGCGCAATAAAAATGAGTTATTTTACCGACTTGTCCATTGCGCAGTCACGGTTCAATTATGACGGAACTGAGACTCAATCCACGGTGTCGTTCTGTCGATAATACCTTCGTGGTCGAATCTTTGTCCCCGAGGCGTGATGATGGCTCAACGTGTGCTCGATTTTCTAAAAACAGTCCCAACTCAGGCATGGGTCATCGTCTGCGCGTTAGTAGTAGCACTTCCGCTGATTGCCGTGCTGTTCAATAACAATCGGAAGCCTTTGACACGCGAGGTTGCGGTGGCGCCTGTTGTTACCATCAATGAGTGGGAGGTCATGATTGCTGCTCCCAAAGGCGACGACGCCATTCAAGCTTTCAACCGCGTGTATCCACTTGGAAAAACAATTTTCGTTCCCGCTGGGGCAGGATTTATAGTCACTCCTCAGCCAAAGGAAATACGTGGCGAATTGGAGGACGACAGCGCGACAGGAACGTGGCGTAAAAATGGTGGCGATACGGCAGGGCCTCTACGTGCGCCCACGCAACCAGGTCTCTATCATCTGAGATGGAATTCAAATCCCAGCACTATGAAATCGCTCGTCCCGGCTGCAGCGAATTCCGTTTCAACCACCACCAACACACCTTCAGTTGGCCTGGACGTTCTGGTTCTCGCTGAATCCGAATCGACAATCAAAGGCGAAAAGACAATTCTGAAAGTCGGCGGCAAAACAATCGGCACGTACTTGGATCCGAGCAAATCGACGGTCAAACGCGTGCGCGAAAACGCGTCGCAGTATAAGGTCCCGCGCTTCTTTGCGACGCTGACGCCTGAAGCCGCGAAGATTCGTCTCGGGCCGGATTTTGAACTCGGACAACTCATCGCGTACATGGATGATCGCGACAAAGATGGCCACAAGATTTTCACCACGAACCGCCACACCGATGTGCTGCCGCTGCGGATCGAATTGATCGAGAAGTTGATCAAGCTGCGCGAACGCCTGCGACAGAAGGGCGTCAAGATCACGAGCTTCGCGGTGACCAGCGGCTTCCGGACACCGGACTACAACAAGCAGATCGGCGGCGTGCCATTCAGTCGTCATTGTTACGGCGACGCGGTCGATATTTACATCGACGAAAAGAACGACCACCACATGGACGATTTAAACGGCGACGGAAAATTTGATCGAAAAGACGGTGAAGTCATCGCCAACGCGTGCCGAGAATTAGAACTCGAAGGCGCAGTGGTTCCCGGCGGCATCGGTGTCTACGAATGGGGCGGTGACGACTCCGTGCGCAGCCACGTTCACATCGATTGCCGCGGATTCATTTCGCGCTGGGGCCAATCAGGCAGCGGCAAATTCAAGAAAACATTCCGGTGGTGGCCGGCGGCAGAATTCCAGGAAAGTGAGAACGGCGAATGAAGTGCAAGCAGATCACGTTTATTGACGCGTGGCTCCAACGCCAGCCAGTCCACGGCCAGCGCAGTTCGCCATGGACGACATTGACGAATTCCGAGAGCGATGATTCACCCGCGCCGCGACAGGATTCAACGAACCGATCAACGCGGTTGATGCAGCGGCTTATGCAGAAAGCGCCCGCGCGATAATGCCAAAAACAACGGTCTCGTAATTCGTCAAAAAAACTGGGGCGTTGGGATCATTCATCCCAACGCCCGCTTTCAACCCGAAACCCGAAACATTCCGTTACATGTGCTTGACGATTTCCTGCGCGAATTCGCTGCACTTCACCAACTTCGCGCCTTCCATCTGGCGTTCGAAATCGTACGTCACCGTCTTCGCACCGATCGCGCCGTCCATGCCCTTGATGATCAGATCGGCGGCTTCGTTCCAGCCCAAATGGCGGAACATCATTTCGCCGGAGAGAATCACCGAGCCCGGATTGACCTTGTCCTGGTTTGCGTACTTCGGAGCCGTGCCGTGCGTCGCTTCGAAAATCGCGTGGCCGGTCAAGTAGTTGATGTTGCCGCCCGGCGCGATGCCGATGCCGCCGACTTGCGCAGCCAACGCGTCGCTCAGATAATCGCCGTTCAAATTCAACGTCGCGATGACATCGAAATCCTTCGGGCGCGTCAGGACCTGCTGCAACGTGATGTCGGCGATTGAATCGCGAATCATCAGCTTGCTCTTCCACTTGCCGCCGCCGTGCGTGTCCCACAACTTCAACGCGCGTTCGATTTCGTCGCAGAGCTTCTTCTTCTGCGCGGGCGTCATCATGTCGTAGCCAGGTTCGACTTCCTTCGCATTGCCTTCGACCGTCAACGCGCCGTTCTTTTCCTTGTTGCCGAGGATCCACGATTCGCGTTCGCTGACCGTGTCGTTGCGGAATTCATTCGCGGCCAGAGCGTAGCCCCAATCGCGGAAGCCGCCTTCCGTGAACTTCATGATGTTGCCTTTGTGGACCAGCGTCACGCTCTTGCGCTTCTGTTCGAGCGCGTACGTGATCGCCGCGCGGATCAGGCGTTCGCTGCCTTCGCTCGAGACCGGCTTGACACCTATGGAGCTGGTTTCCGGGAAGCGAATATTTTTGACGCCCATTTCATTTTGGAAGAAGGCGATGACTTTCTTCGCTTCAGCCGAACCGGCCATCCATTCGATGCCCGCATAAATGTCTTCGCAGTTTTCGCGGAAGATAACCATCTCAACCGCTTCCGGGCGCTTCACCGGCGACGGGACGCCTTTGAAGTAGCGGACGGGGCGCAAGCAGACGTAGAGGTCAAGCATCTGGCGCAACGCGACATTCAAGCTGCGGATTCCGCCGCCGATGGGCGTGGTCAACGGGCCTTTGATGCCGACGAGAAAATCTCGGAACGCGGCGACGGTTTCGTCAGGCAGCCAATTGCCCGTCAAATTGAACGCCTTTTCGCCGGCGAGAACTTCGTACCACGCGATCTTTTTCGTGCCGCCGTAGGCCTTCAAAAGCGCCTGATCGAAGACGTATTGCGACGCCTTCCAAATATCCGGGCCTGTGCCATCGCCTTCAATAAAGGGAAGGATCGGGTTGTTCGGCACATGCAGGACGCCGTCTTTAATATGAACTTTTTCGCCCGCAGGCGGAGTGGTTTTGGACATGTCTGTCATCCTTGCTGATGTTTCAAATGAGGCGGCCGCGCCGCCAGAACCGAAAGGAACATTGTAGTTGCTTTGTGAATTTTGTCGCTTCAAAGTGTATGAAAGATTCAACGCGTGTTGATTAATCTACGCCGCGTTGCAGTTCCCCCTATCCCCCCGGGAGAGGGGAACTGCAACCTCTACTTCCACGGCGGCGTCAATCCAAGCTCCACGAGTTTCGCTTCAAACTCATTCCGCTCACGATGCCGCTTCAATGTGCCCTTGTCATCGCGAATCAACCAGCCAAACTCCTGCGCCTTGGCCACCGCAACATCCGGTTTCCCCGACGTGATCGCAGCCAGCACTTCCATTTCCAAACGCGACAAATGTTCCGCGTTGAAATGGTAATCCATGAACGCTTCCCACGTATACGGGCACCAGCGTTTGATAATTTCTTCGCCCAACACCGTCGCATACGCGCGGATTTCTTCCTGCGCGTGGCTGTCCATGCGCAGCCCGACGAAGTGCAGCAGATTATGCAAATCGCACTTCCAATACGCTTCTGTGTACGTCGAAAGTGGCAAGTCCTTGCGCGCCTGTTCGCGAGCGACACCCTTCGCCAAACGGTCGTCGTACAACGCGCGCGATAGGTTCTGCAACTCCGTTTCTTTCAACGTCAATTCGGCTCCGAGCGTCGAGTCCAAATACCCGCCGCTACCCTGGCGATTTTCTGCGGCTTGCTGACGCCACAAATCCGGCGTCGTCCGTTGAGCTGCATCAATCGCGACCGAGTAGCGCGTCGAATATTCGTTGACGTTCGCAGTCCGATGTCGGATCCATTGCCGCCAGCAATCCATCGGCACGCGCACGTGAAATTTGATCTCGCACATTTCAAACGGCGTCGTGTGGCGGTGGCGCAACAGGTAGCGAATCAGGCCGCGATCCTCGCTGATTTTCTTCGTCCCCAAACCGTAGGAGACACGCGCAGCCTGAACGATCGCGGAATCCGTGCCCATATAATCGACGACGCGAATGAAGCCATCATCAAGCACTTTGAACGGCTTCCCCAAAATCTCGTCAAGCGCCGGGACGGAGAGGCGCGGAAGGTTTTCTGCAGTTTCTGCCATGACGGTCTTCCAATCAGTAAACGTTTAAAGGATTCAATAATCTGTTTTAATCTGAAATGCGATTTTAAACAACATCATGCGCTGGCTGGGATCAAATTTTTAAGATTTCAAAGCGTCACCGCCCGAGCGTCCCCAACAACTGCCGCGCATTCGCATAATAAGGAGACCGTGGCGGAATGGCTTCAAGTTTCCTTCGCGCCGACACCGAGAACGCTGCCGCTTCCGCCGCTTGCCCGCCTAATTTCGCGATCTCCGCGCGCGTCAAATCCACCGCAGCCAGCAGAAATTGTGCCTGTCCGTTCCAATCAAAGACCGCAAGCGATTTCGTCAGAGACGCCTCCGCTTCGTCGCACAATTCAAAACGCCGTTTCACTGGCAACGCGACAAGTGTCATCTCCGGCGGATTGGCTCGTGACAACGTGACTTGAGCGTGAATCAACCACGCCCGCGCCAGCGTTTGCGGTGCGTAATACGTCTTGAATTCAGCCCCGCGAAATTCCTGCGACACGTCGCGCATCGCCAAATGCGCCGGCGGCAGAAATCCAGTCAAACAGTCCAACGCCTTGTCCAACTTCCCGTTTTGCAACAGCAACTCCGCATGATCCACACGGAATTTGAACGCCTCACGAAACTGCGTCAAATCCTCACGAGCGATCGCAGCCGCAAAATAAGCATCCGCCTTTTTCAAATACAACGCGCGCGTCTCAACAACTTCCGGCCCCGGCATTGTTGCCGCATCATCCAATCGATACCGTGCACCCGCATACGCATTGACCAATGCGAAGCTCGAATTTGGATACAGGTTCGCCGCCTGAAAACTTAACCGTTCTGTATCGATGAAGTCCGTTGAACGACGTGCCGTCGAGAGCAGCAGAAAAAAAAGTAGCGTAGCGCCAAAGCTCTCTGCAGATAATTCGAATCGCCGCGCATGCCGCTCCAGTAGTAGCCATTTTATCACGCCCCAATATCCAAGCACTACCGCCAGTAACCATCCCGGCGCCGCAGTATACACATAGCGGTCGTGCATCCAAAACGGGATCGGTGCAATATTCGCCACAGGTCCCAGCGCCGCGAAAAACCAGACGATTCCAAAAATCGTCAAACGCCTTTCGCGTCCTTCCGTCACCGCAATCAACAACACGATCGTCCCAACAATCAACGGACCATAAATCCACACGCGCGAGTCGCTGATCGAGCGAACAGGGTCGACGCCATAAAAGAAACTGAGATTAACGGCAAAAAGCGTATTGAGCATGTAACTCGAAACGATGTCTACGTCCGTCAACAGCGCGTTGAAAAGCGACCCGCCCGCGTGCTCAACAAAATGGACGCGATGCATCGAAATCCCAGCCCAGACAATCAACACCGTGATCAATCCCGGCCCGGCAAGTCGCCCCAGAATCGAAAGCCATCCGCGAACGCTCTTCCATTCAGTCGATCCATCCAACGGCTGAATGATTTCAAGCGCCGCTAGCACCGGAAAAAATCCCACTCCCGTCGGCTTGCTCGTCGTCGACAAAAGATAAAGCAGCGAGACCAGCGGCCAGCGCCACCACGTCCCGCGCGGAGCCGTCCATGCCAACATCGCGCCAAATCCAAAAAGCGCCGAGAGAACATTCTTGCGCTCGGAAATCCAGCACACCGATTCGCACGCCATCGGGTGGCCCGTCCACGCAACCGCCACGAAAAACGCAACGCGCGGCGTCGCTCCAATGCGTCGCAAGAAATACCATAACGCAACCCCGGCCAGCGCATGCAAGATCGCGCTTTCCACGCGTGACCCCGTCGCCCACAACCGCTGAGCCCTGAACTTCACGGGGTCCAGCGGCGCACCGCCTTCTTCAGTCGAACTGAAATATTTTTCTGAAAACGGCGGCCCAAACAGCGCTCGATCCAAACGCATCGACAGCCACGTCACCGGCATAAACGTCTGTCCGCTACCCAAGCTAAAAATCCATGCAATTGAATTCTCGGTAGCCTGTTGCTCGTGATCGGCATCGTCGTAATTATAAAAAGGGCTGTTCCAATTCGCCCAAATCAAAACCGCCGCCGCAAAAAACAACGAAGGCACCACCACGCGCGGGCTCTCATACGGGCTCGATACAGTCGCATCCATGTTCGACATGATGCCGTATCGTAAAGGTTTTGGAAATCGTTTTGAAATGGAAAAATGCAAGACAGGAGGGGCGGCAATCCTGCCGCCCCTCCTGATAAATCCGTTCGTATTAAAACATCTTTCTATCGATCCATCAAAATCGTCGGGCAACCGTATTCATCCACGGCGCAAATGCGCGAAACACGCGTCGATCCTGCGTTGAAAATAATGCCCGAGAGTGTCAGGTTGTACTTGCCGACGACATTCCGCCCGTCCGTGTTCTCAAGTCGCAACGCTTGCGTCTGCCAGCATTGATACACGCCACTGTATTTCACCAGAAGTTCGCCGTGGTTGCCCCCAGGCCCGCCAAACACAAATCGGTCATCAATACCGATGCGCGCATCTACGCTGAGTTTTAAACCGTTTACCGCTTCTGCGACCTTTACGCTGAGCAAATTGTTCTCGCGGACTTCCAGCGAACCGGTTGCGAAATCTTTAGCATCCAATCGCGCCAGTTCAGTGCGACGCGTGGACGGCTCTTTTTGAGCATCCAACACACCCTTGTACGATAGTTCCTTGGAGTTCTTGCCGGGCAATTCATCGAGTCCGATCGACAACGGTTTGGACGGATTGCTTTTATCGAAGAGCACAAACAGCGACCACGCGCCCCGGCCTTCAACATGCGGACAGAACACAAAGATGTTCTGTTTAACAATCTCCACCGGTACGGTAGGCGCACCTTTTGACACATCGGGCTTAGCTGCGTCATTACCGTCAGCTGCCGTCAACCAGTTACACACCCCAATAACCAAAGCCAACGAAACGAACCGTGTTATCAGCATCACGTTTTCAGACCTCAAAACAAAAAGAACGCGCAGCATCCGAAAAGTTCGGATGCTGTTTCCAAGAGCAATGACGTTAACTCATTAATTCAGTACATACTACTACTAAATAAAGTAAATTAACGTAATAAACGACCAGATCCGAACAGCCAAGATCGGATGTCAGACGGTTATATGTCGATATTCTTCATGTGTTTCTTGATGAATATTTAGAATCAATGAATCTTGCTGGAGAATAATGTTGAATAATGTTTAATACGATATATTTTTAAAAATAGGGTATTACCCCATAGTAATTGGCGCAGCCACGGATTCGATGACGAGAGCACAAATAACCGCGTCAGCGGCGTCATCTTCGTGTGCCCGAAATAATAAATGTTGGATGGATTAACGTAGACTTGACTGCGACTACTTTTTTAAGAACGCCAACACCTGCGGCGCGATGCGTTCGTGCGCATCTTCAAGGACGTAATGCCCCGCGTCTTCATACCGCGTGACCTCCGCCTTCGGAAATCGTTCGATCCACGTCTTCAAAAAACTCTCGTTGAAGCACCAGTCTTTCATGCCCCAGCCGATGAACATCGGACGATCGCCGAATTGCGCAATACCGTCGTCGATCTGCTTCAACGTCGCCCACGACGGGTGCTCAGGATTCATCGGAATATCCTGCACAAATCGCAGCGTCGCGATGCGGTTTTTCCATGAATTGTACGGAGCTAACAACCCAGCTCGGACAGCGGGAGTCATGCGCTCGCGATGCGCCGCCGCCATATAAATCGCCGCACCCGCAAAGCCGTTCAATCCGCGCACCGCAACATCACCGAACCCCGGGATTTTACAGATCGCAATCCGCAACGGAATCCGTTTCGACAAAAACGCCGCCGTGTTCAGCACGACAATTTTCCGCACCCGTTTCGGCTTCCGAACCGCCGCACCCATCCCAATCGCGCCGCCCCAGTCGTGCAAAATCAAATCGACTTCGTCCAGCTTCAACGCGTCCAGCAAGTTCTCGAGATTGTCGATGTGCTGCTTCAGCGTGTACGCATAATCCTGCGGCTTGTCGGACAATCCACACCCGACATGATCCGGGACAATGCAGCGAAAATCATTGCGCAACGCAAGGATCACATTGCGATAATAAAAGCTCCACGTCGGATTGCCATGCAGCATCACCACCGCCCGGCCTTCAGTGCGCGGACCTTCGTCCAGATAGTGCATGCTGATATGCTTTTCAGCGCACAGTTTGTGATAGTGCGGATCGAACGGGTAAAGCGGGTGCCACGGCTTGTCGGGTTTCCACTTGTTGCCCGGCTGCAAGTTGGTCATGAGTCCAGCGTCCGCGTTTGTTTCTGAAGTTCAACGCCGAGCATCAAACAGTTGAGCCCCGAACCAATCCCCATCATCGCGACTTTTTCAGTGCGCTGCGGGGGGTGTTTTTCCATCCCGATCGCCATCGTGATCGGCAGCGACACCGACCCGGCGTTGCCCAGATATTCGAGCGTCGAAAAATCCTTCGCCAGATCCATTTCAATCGAGCTGTACATCAAGCGCCGATGCGCGCTACCGACTTGATGGCAGAAGACGCGATCCACCTGCTCGTTCGTCCAGCCCAACACGCGCTTCGTTTTTTCCCACGTCACGCGCGCAAGTTTGCACCCTTCTTGAAGCAGCGTCTCAGAATCCGTGTTCATGTTCGACACGTCGCCCTGGCACAAATGATTAAACTCCGTCGCACATCGCATCGCGCCACCCACCAGGCGATGCTTGAATTTCGAAACACTTTTGTGCGCCATCACCAACGCGCATGCACCCGATCCGAGCGTCAGCGATGCAAACATATTGCGGATGCTGTGGCGCGTCGGGTTCGGCATTTCCAAAAGATGATCGATTGTATTTTCGACGAGCTGCCGACTGCCTTCACCCGCGACGATCAAGCCCTTCTTGACTTGCCCCAGCTCAATCATGTTGCCGAGCGTGACGATGCCGTTCAAGAATCCGAGACACGCGTTTGAAATATCGAAGACCGCCGCGTCGTCAGCAAGTCGCAACGCTTTGTGGACGAGCGTCGCAGACGCCGGCTCCATGAAATCCCGGCACACCGACGTGTGCAGCAGACATTCCATTTCGCTGGCATCGACGCCGGAGTTCCGCAACGCTTCGCGCCCGGCCAACGTACTGGCCTGGCTGGGCGTCGTCTGAGGATCCCAGAAGCGACGCTCACGAATGCCGCTCATCATTTCAAGCCGCCCGGTTGGCATCTTGAGTTTTTCATACAAAGCCGCCAGCTTCTCTTCAATACTCACTGACGTGACGACGTGAGGAGGCAGGGCATAGCCGAAGGCTTCGAGACATACATTGTTAAACAGCATCGCTGAAATAAAACTGTCCTCGCTAAAGATTTTTGGAGCGAAAAGAATAACACGAAAGCAACGCGGGTAAAGATGAATCTGTACGAAGAATTGAACGCGGGTGCATCGCAGGACTTGCGCCGCTGTTCCCTCTCCCCTTGGGGG
>JBAXUS010000165.1:0-14315 GCA_037129555.1 Planctomycetota bacterium | reverse complement strand
TCGCGATTGTACGTGTCGTAGATGTAGCGCTGATGCAGGACGCCGTAGGCATCGTGAAGCGCGATGTCGAAGACCGAGCAACACACGAGCGCCGCAAGCCACGGCATCGCGCGATCCGCCGGGCGCGTTGCGTTGTCAGCCGTCAGCAGCGCCTTGAGCCGCTCGCGCTGGAACGCGTAACCGACGGTGATCGGATGTCCGAACGTGTCGAAGTGCGCCCATTCGTGCGCAAGCGTTTTGCAGAATTTCAACAGTATCTGATGCCGCTCTTCATATGCAATCGTGCTGGGCCAAACCCATTGAACGCTGATCGGCGTTTCGCCCCAACCGACAGCCGTGCGCCCGGAGCGATCTGTGACGGTTATCTTCGCGCGCGAGCACGTGACCGACGTGACCACCTCCGGCCCGAACTTCAACGGGATGCGTGTTTTGATCGGAAGGAAATACAACTCGACGCCAGTGCATCGAGCGTCCGTCGGTTTGGATTGTGCGGCTGCGAGCGGTTCGGACATCGGCAGAATCTCCTCGTTGACTTGTGTTTTGCGCGAGTGGAAAGTAGCTTAAGCAACGCAGGACTGCAATGCACAAATGAACGAAGAATGTGAGGTCTATGATGCCGGGAATTCAGGCGCAAAATTACAGCGTGGAACACTTCAGTGAAATCGAACCGGTGCGCTGTCCGTGCGGTTGGGCGCAACGCGCGTTTGTCTCGCCGGACAATCCGCTCGCGACGATTCATCACGTCAACATTCTCGAAGACGCTCAGACGCACTACCACAAAACGCACACCGAAATTTATCTGATTTTGGAGACGGACGGCGAGTGCTGCGTCGAACTCGACGGCGCAATGGTGCCCGTAAAACCGCTCAGCACGATTCTCATTAAGCCCGGTTGCCGCCACCGCGCGGTGGGGAAAATGAAGATCATCAACACCTCGATTCCGCCGTTCGATCCGGCGGATGAATGGTTTGATTAAAGTAGAGCCAAATTCCGATTCGGCTCATTTAGTTTTTGGACTCGCCAAGCCGAATCGGAATTCGGCTCTACGTGTTACGACGCTTTCGCCTGCCTGAACACCAAGCCTTCACCATTTGATGCGGCGTCGATTTCAATCGTCGCTCCTTCGGCGAAATGCCCCGCCAACACTTCACGTGCCAGCGGGTCGCTGAGGTGCCGTTCGATTGCGCGCTTCAACGGCCGTGCGCCGTAGACCGGATCGAAACCGATATCCGCGAGATATTCCTTCGCAGTTTTTGTCAGCGACAACACGATGTTTTTTCCACTGAGCAATTTGACGTAATGCGCGATCTGGATGTCCACGACTTTCAACAGATCAGCTTTGCTCAAGCTGTTGAAGATCGCCTGCCCAGTCAAGCGGTTGATGAACTCCGGCTTGAAATGTTCGCGCACCGCCTGCTCCACCCCAGCCCGCGCGGCTTTCTCGCCGATGGTCTCAATCTCTTGCAAAAACCGTGCGCCCAGATTGCTTGTGAACACCAGAATCGTGTTTCGGAAATCAACGGTGCGACCGTGGCTGTCAGTCAATCGACCATCATCCAGTAGCTGCAAAAACACATTCAACACTTCGGGCGCGGCCTTCTCAACTTCGTCGCACAACACGACGCTGTACGGTCGGCGGCGGACGGCTTCGGTCAACTGCCCGCCTTCATCAAATCCGACGTATCCAGGCGGCGCGCCGATCAATCGCGAAACGCTGTGCTTCTCCATGTACTCGCTCAAGTCGATGCGCACGAGCGCCTGCTCACTATCGAAAAGAAATTCCGCCAGCGCCTTCGCGAGTTCCGTTTTTCCAACGCCGGTCGGCCCCAAAAATAGGAAGCTACCAATCGGGCGATTCGGATCCGAAAGCCCTGCGCGGCTGCGACGAACGGCGTTCGACACGGCTTCACACGCCTCCGGTTGTCCAACGACTCGTTTGCGCAAATTGTCTTCCATGCGCAACAGTTTTTCGCGTTCGCCTTCGAGCATTTTGACGACTGGAACGCCGGTCCAGCGCGACACAACTTTCGCAATGTCTTCCTCGGTGACTTCTTCGTTCAACAGCGCCCCACCGATCTGAAGCTTCTTCAATTTCTCCTGCTGAACTTTCAAATCCTCTTCGAGTTTTGGCATTTCGCCGTAGCGGATTTCAGCGGCGCGTTCCAGTTTGCCTTGGCGCTTGGCTTGTTCTTCTTCGGTGCGCAGCTCTTCGAATTCCTCCTGAATTCCGCGCAGTGTCGCGATCACGTCCTTTTCGTTCTGCCAACGTGCCGTCAAGGTGTTTGCTGTTTCGCGCAGTTCGGCGAGTTCCACGCTGAGTTTCGCGAGCCGGTCTCGACTGGGCTTATCCTTCTCTTTTTTCAGCGCGGCCTGTTCGATTTCCAATTGCATGATGCGGCGGTTGAGTGTGTCGAGTTCAATCGGTTGGCTGTCGATTTCCATGCGCAGTGCCGAGGACGCTTCGTCCATCAAATCGATGGCTTTGTCTGGCAGAAAACGGTCGGCGATGTAGCGGTTCGATAACGTCGCTGCAGCAACCAGCGCGCTGTCGGTGATGTGAATTCCGTGATGCAATTCGTAGCGCTCTTTCAAGCCGCGCAGAATGGCGATGGTGGCTTCGACGGTCGGTTCGCCCACGTAAACCGGCTGGAAACGGCGTTCGAGCGCGGCGTCTTTTTCGATGTGTTTGCGATACTCGTCCAACGTCGTCGCTCCGACGCAACGCAACTCGCCGCGCGCCAACGCGGGCTTGAGCATGTTGGCCGCATCCGCCGCGCCTTCCGCCGCGCCGGCTCCGACGATGGTGTGCAGCTCATCAATGAACAGAATGATGCCGCCATTCGATTCACTGATTTCGCGCAACACGCCTTTGAGTCGCTCTTCGAATTCGCCCCGGAATTTTGCTCCGGCGATCAACGACCCGATGTCGAGTCCGACGACGCGTTTGTCTTTCAAGCTTTCAGGCACATCGCCAGCGACGATGCGCCGCGCAAGGCCTTCCGCGATGGCCGTTTTACCGACGCCGGGTTCACCGATCAGCACGGGATTATTTTTTGTGCGGCGCGAGAGGACTTGAATCACACGGCGGATTTCGTCGTCGCGTCCGATCACCGGATCAAGCTTTCCCTGACGCGCGAGCGCGGTCAAATCTTTACCATATTTTTCAAGCGCTTGCATCGACGCTTCGGGATTGTTCGACGTGACGCGAGCGGAGCCGCGAATCGCTTGAATCGCTTTCAAAACTTCGTCGCGATTCGCCCCGGAATTCTTCAACAGCGTCCCGGCATCCGTCTTCGATGCGGCGAGCGCTAGGAGGAGATGCTCGGTCGAGACGTACTCGTCCTTCAGCTTCTTCGCTTCGTCC
Organism: Planctomycetota bacterium; assembly: GCA_037129555.1. Taxonomy (GTDB): domain Bacteria; phylum Planctomycetota; class SZUA-567; order H5-PLA8; family H5-PLA8; genus JANXLS01. The sequence continues at coordinate 10,951 of JBAXUS010000165.1, read as the reverse complement.
TCGCCCGCGTTGAAAATGGCGCGCAGTTCGCTGGAGACGTGAACATCGCCGCCTTTTTGCTTCGGAAGTTTTTCAAGCGCGGTAATGATTTCCAATTTCATGCGCGCGGAATCGAGGCCTATTTTCTGCAACACCGGCACGACCAATCCGCCGTCCTGATTCAACAGCGCGGCCAGTAAATGGGTGCCGTCGAGCTGCGGGTGGCCGGAGCGCTCGGCGAGGCTCTGCGCGCTCTGAATGGCTTCCTGACCTTTAATGGTATAGCGATCGAGATTCATGTTCGCTCCGAATTCGTGGTGTCGCGCTGGCGCAAGTCAAAACATACCGCACCAGACCATACACAAGGCCCGTACCAGCTTCAAACATTCTCGAAACATTTCTACAACGTGTTAGAATCAAAGCGTTAATAAATCGGCTGTATGAATCGAGCGATTTTCAAGTCCGTCCATTTTAGCCGAAATGACATGTTGCCAGTCAAACGCGACGCGCTAAAATTGCGTCCGGCTCAACGAGCTCATCGAGCTCATCGAGGAATTTGAGTATGGACATTGAACACATTCTACGCATTCTGAACAGCCACGGTGTGTCGTACATCGTGATCGGCACGACGGGATTGATGCCTCATTCCGGCTTGCCGCTGACGAGCAATGTCGGCGTTCTTATTTCGGATACTCCAGAAAACCGCACCGAACTTAATTTCGCGTTGCAGGATTTGGGTTGTCATTCATGCTCTGGTGAAAACGTCTGGAATGCCGTCCCGGATGATCTTGCGTGGCTCGAAGAAAAGACGGTCCATGACTTGACCTGCCCGCATGGAACCGTGGCCATTTACCGCGCGGTCAAAGGCCTTGACGACGGCTTCGAAGCCTGCAAATCCCGGGCGCTCGTCGTGGCAATGCAGGATGGTGAATTGTATTATAGTTTGTGTGACGAAGACAAGTCTCGGGTTCAGGTATAATCCTAAATCATCGAGCGGGAACGGCGTCCCGCTCCACTGATGCAACTTGAGCCGCAACCATTAGCCGTTCCCAGGAGCTTTCCCCAAACGTGTCCTCAACAAAAATCGCTCTCGCATCCTTGCTGATCATCACTGTTGCCTGCCATTCCTACGAACAAACCAAACCGCTTGACCCTGCTAATATGGACACATCCGTAAAACCGGGCGTTGATTTCTATCGATATGCGAATGGGAAATGGGCGGAGCGCAATCCCATTCCGGCTGACGAAAGCGGATGGGGCAGTTTCAGCGAAGTCTTTGAACGCAATCGCAAAGTTCTGCGCGAGTTGGTTGAATCAGCAGCCAAACAGACCGACGCTCCAAAGGGCAGCGCGGCGCAATTGGTGGGCGACTTTTATGCCAGTTTCTTAAACGAAGCACAGATCGAAAAAGACGGTGCTCGCCCGCTCGAAGACGAAATGAAACGCATCGCCGCGATCACGACTCCGAACGATCTGCTCGACGCCTTCGCACATTTTCAAAGCATGGACATCAGCGCTCCGTTCGGCATTGGCGCCGAGCAGGACGAGAAGAACAGCACGGACATTATCGTGGTTCTGGAGCAGAGCGGACTCGGCATGCCCGACCGCGATTACTACACGTTGACCGATGAAACGTCGAAGAAACTTCGCGAGCAATACTCCGCACACGTCGCAAAAATGTTCGTGTTGCTGGGCGACGATCCGGCTGTGGCAGCCAAGCAAGCGGCGTCGGTACTGGTAATTGAAACTGAACTCGCCAGTGCTTCGGTGACGCGAGTGCAGCGGCGCGATCCGGAAGCGAATTATCACAAGCTGACTTTTGAAGCGCTCCAAACACTGACGCCGAATTTGTCGTGGGTCCGGCTCTTTGATCGCATGGGAATTTCGGACCGACGCGGTGCAAATGTCGGGCAGCTAGATTTCATGAAGAAGGTGGACGCGCTGTCGAAATCAGTCACGGTTACGGAGTGGAAGACGTATCTGCGCTGGCATCTGATCCACGCCAACGCGAGCCTGTTGAGCAGCGTGTTTGTGAATGAGAATTTCGAGTTCAACGAGAAGACGCTGACCGGCGCGACTGAGAACAAACCGCGCTGGAAACGCGGGCTCGGCCTGGTTGATCGCAGTCTGGGCGACGCGCTGGGGCAGCTTTACGTGGCGAAGAATTTCAGTGCTGAAGCGAAAGCCAAAGCGAAGCAACTCGTCGAAAATTTGCGCATTGAATTGCGTGAACGGATCGACAAACTGGATTGGATGAGCGCTGCGACGAAGGTTCAGGCGCATCGGAAACTCAACGCGTTCGCCGTGAAGATCGGCTACCCGGACACGTGGCGCGACTATTCAACGCTGACGATTGATCGCGGGCCGGCGGTGCTGAATGCGATGCGGGTGCGCCAGTTCGAATTCCGCCGCTACATGAACAAACTCGGCAAACCCGTGGACCGCACCGAGTGGTACATGAGTGCGCCGACCGTCAACGCGTACTACAGTCAGAACATGAATGAGATCGTCTTTCCGGCCGGGATTTTGCAGCCGCCGTTCTTCGACGCGAACGCTGACGATGCGGTGAATTACGGCGGCATCGGAGCGGTGATCGGCCACGAAATGTCGCATGGTTTCGACGACAAAGGCCGCAAGTCTGACGCTGATGGAAACCTGAAAGATTGGTGGACGCCGGATGACGAAAAGGCGTACACAGCGCGCGCGGACATCATTCAGAAACAATACGACGAGTATGTCGCCATTGATGATTTGCACGTGAACGGCGCGTTAACGCTGGGCGAAAACATCGCGGATTTAGGCGGCGTCACGCTCGCCTATGGCGCGTTGCAAAAAGCAATCGAAAACGAGGAGCGCACGATCATAGACGGCTTCACACCCGAGCAACGTTTCTTCCTGTCATTCGCGCAAGTGTGGCGCGGAAACTACCGACCTCAGCTGGCCAAAATGCGCCTGCGCGTGGACCCTCATTCGCCCGGCCAATTCCGCTGCAACGGGCCGCTCTCGAATCTGGTCGAATTCATGAAAGCATTCGACATCAAAGACGGCGAGCCGATGATGCGCCCGCCGAATTTGAGGGTGAGGATTTGGTAAGGCTCCGCCGCACGAATGCAGCGGTTACTTAACCATCGCAGACACCATCGCGCTCACTCCGGCAAGTGCGTCGGCGAGTTTCGCGGTGTCGCTGCCACCGCCTTGAGCCATGTCCGGTTTGCCGCCGCCTTTGCCACCGACTTTCGGCGCGAGGTCTTTCAGCACATTCCCGGCATGCCCACCGCGCTTGACGATATCGGCTGAGAAGCTCACCAAGAGTGCGACTTTTCCGTCTTTGTTTCCGCCCAGAACAACCGCGCCTTCAGGTAGCTGCTTGCGGATGCCGTCGAGTGTCGTGCGTAGCGCGGTCGCGTCGGCTCCTTCGATTTTTGCGACCAGCAATTTGACTCCGCTGACTTCGACGATCTGGCTGAGCAATTCGCCGGCTGCAGCGTTCGCAGCTTTTTTGCGGAAGCTTTCGAGCTCGCGGTTCAGCGCTGCGTTTTCGTCTTGAAGCGCGACGAAGCGTTCTTTCACGGCGTCGCGTTTGGTCTTCAACAAGAGCGCGAGTTGGTTGAGCATCTCGTCAGATTTACGCGCGTCGGCGACGGCGTTGGCTCCGGTGAGCGCTTCGATGCGGCGTACTCCCGCCGCGACGCTCGACTCTTGGACGATGCGGCAGTAGCCGATTTGGCCGGTCGTCTTACAATGCGTCCCGCCGCAGAGTTCGACGCTCGGTCCCATTTGGACGACGCGAACGCGGTCGCCGTATTTTTCGCCGAAGAGCGCCATCGCACCTTTCGCGCGGGCTTCAGCAATGGGCAGTTCCTGCGTGTCCACCGCGAAATCGCTGACAATCATCTCGTTCACGCGCGCTTCGATTTCGGTCAATTGCTCGGGCTTGATCTGCTCGAAATGCGTGAAGTCAAAACGCAAGCGGTCGGGAGAGACCATTGAGCCGCGTTGTTCGACATGCGTCCCAAGAATGCCGCGCAACGCGTTATGTAGCAGATGCGTGGCGCTGTGATTTTTAAGCAGCGGCGAGCGGTGCGCGGGATCGACTTCAGCGCCGACGAGTTCGCCGACTTTCAACGCGCCTTGCAATTCGACGCGATGGAAGAAGAGGCCCTCGGCCTTCTGAGTGTCGAGGACGCGGTGACCGATCTTGGCCTTCGCATTTAACGGATCTCCACCCGCGAAAACGAGCCAGCCTTTGTCGCCGACTTGCCCGCCGCTCTCACCATAGAAGGGCGTTTGATCGAGCAGCACAATCGCTTCGCCGGATGATGCGACGTTTTTCAATTCATTGTTCTGCGCAATCGCGAGCACTTTCGCGCCTTCAAGTTTCAGCGCGTCGTATCCTTTAAACGCCGTCGGCTTGCCCGCGAATTCTTTTTTGATTTCTGCGACGGGACCGGATTCGAAGATCTCTTTCGACATCGTCGAGCCGGCCTGGCTGCGCTTGATCGCCTCTTCGTAAGCGGCGTCGTAGCCCTTCTTATCGACGGTCAACTTTTCGTCTTCGGCCAACTCGAGCGTCAATTCGAGCGGGAAGCCATAAGTGTCCCAGAGCTTGAACGCGTCTGCGCCAGGGATCTGCGACTTCTTCGCGGCCTTCAAATTCGCGACAACTTCGGCGAAGACTTGACGGCCCGAATTCAACGTTCGGTTGAACGCATTTTCTTCGTCTTCAATCAAACGAACAATCGTGCCTTCGCGCGAGCCGTGGATTTCCGGGTAGCCGACGCTCATTTGCTTGATGACGACGCGCGCGACTTTCGCCAGGAACGGTTCGGTGATGCCGAGTTCGCGACCGTCCAGAATCGCGCGGCGCATCAAGCGGCGGACGACGTAGTTGCGGCCTTCGTTTTTCGGCGCGACGCCATCCGCGATGCAGAAGACTGCTGCGCGAGTGTGATCGGCGATACGGCGCATGCGGCGGCCTTCATCGGTGGCGGTTTCGTATTTCTTCCCGGCAATGGCACCGACTTCTTCGACGATCGGCAGTATTAAATCGATTTCGAAGTTCGTCGATTTCATTTGAACGACGCGGGCCATGCGTTCGAGGCCGGCACCGGTGTCGATGTTTTCGCGTCCGAGCGATTCGAGCTTACCGACGTCGACGCGGTTGAATTGCGTGAAGACAAGATTCCAGATTTCGACGTAGCGGCGCGGGTCTTTGCTGTCCGCGACGGGTTCGGGCGTGCCCTGCTCGGGCTTCATGTCGTAATAAATTTCGCTACATGGACCGCACGGGCCGTTGGGGCCGTCAGTCGGAGCGCTGGCGGGCCAGAAATTATCTTTGTCGCCGTATTTATAAATGCGCCACGAGCCGTCCGCGTTCTGCAATTCGGGCGCGTTGAGCTTCCAAAACTTGTCGGCTTCTTCGTCGGGCGCGATGCCGAGCGCGGTGTTGCCACCATATATGGTGACGCTCAAACGGTCCTTCTCCAAGCCGATGCCGACGTTCGGATCGGTGCAGAATTGCCAGCCCCATTCAATCGCTTCTTTTTTGAAATAGTCGCCGAACGAAAAGTTTCCGAGCATTTCGAACATCGTGTGATGGCTGGGCGTTCGGCCCACGTTGTCGATGTCGCCGGTGCGTATGCACTTTTGCGACGTAACGGCGCGCTGTTGCGGATGGTCGATCTTCGCGCGGCCCATGAAGTGGTCTTTGAACTGGTTCATGCCTGCGCCGGTGAAGAGCACGCTGGGATCATTCTGCGGCACGAGCAGATCGGACGGAAGATGCTTGTGCCCTTTGGCGCTGAAGAACGCGATCCAGCGGCGGCGGATGTCATCGGTCGAAAGAAACTGAGGCATGGCGGTCCTTATCCTTTGTTAATGGCTGCAATTCGAACCGTAAAAAAATACGTGAATGAACGCGTGCGTCAACTCGCATCTGTTATTTTCTTTGTGCCAATGCCTCGCCATATTTTCGAGAAAGGTGGTCACTGAACGAAATCGTTGCGTCTGACATTTGAAAATTCGCGCCGTTTTCTTATCATAGTCGGCTATGAAAATTCTAGTCACCGGTGGAGCCGGATTTATTGGGTCGCATGCGTGTGACCGGTTGTTGGAGCGTGGGCACACGGTCGTTGCACTCGACAATTTTGATCCGTATTATTCGCCCGAACGCAAACGTGCGAACGTGGCGGAGGCGCTGAAGAATTCCCGTTTCACGCTCGTGCATGGCGACTTCGGTGACCGCACCTGCGTGACCGATTTATTCAAAACGGGCCGCTTCGACCACGTGCTTCATCTCGGCGCGCAAGCCGGCGTTCGACCTTCGATTATTGATCCGCTGAAATACCAGCACGTGAACGTCGCCGGGACGATCACGATGCTTGAAGCCATGCGCGAATATGGCCCGAAAAAAATCGTCGCCGGTTCGACCAGTTCCGTCTACGGCAACGTTACGCCGGTGCCGTTCCGAGAAGACGCGCCGTGCTTGCAACCGCTTTCGCCTTATGCCGCGACCAAGCGCTCGATGGAAATTTTCCTTGGCACCTATTGCGCACTCCACGGCTTCCAGGCGACGGTGCTCCGCTTCTTCACTGTCTATGGCCCGCGGCAGCGCCCGGACATGGCGATTGCGCCGTTCTCGAAAAAGCTGCTGACGTGTCAGCCGATCACGCTTTTCGGAGATGGCACATCGTCGCGTGATTACACATTTGTCTCGGACATCATTGATGGTGTCACGTCCGCGCTCGAAAAAACGCCTGAAGGATTTGGTATCTACAACTTGGGCGGCGAACATCCTGTCACGTTAAGCGGGCTGATCGCCGCGCTTGAAATCGCGACCGGAAAAAAAGCCGTGATCGAACGCGCACCGATGCAGCGCGGCGATGTGGACACGACGTGTGCCGACATTTCAAAAGCACGTGCCGTGCTCAGATATGAACCGAAAGTCGCGCTCAACGAAGGCCTGTCACGCACCGTCGCGTGGGTCAAAGAAAATTGCCTCGGCGCGGAAAAGTAGCCTGTGTTGATACTCTGCGATTTCGACGGCACGATCACGATGCAGGACGTGACCAATCTGATCTGGGACCATTTCATCGGCCCCAGTTGGCGCGGCGACTTGCTTTCGTCTTACAAAGACGGGCATATTTCACATCTGAAAATCATGATTGAAGGTTATAAACTCGTCCGCGCATCCAAAGAACAAATGCTCGATTACGTCCGCCCGCGCGTTTCACTCCGCCCGGGATTTGATGCGTTGCGGAGTTTCAGTGCGGAGAAGAATTGGCCGTTGACGGTCGTCAGCGGCGGTGTGGATTTCTACATTGAACCGATGCTGCCCGCAGGTGTCCCGTTCTATTCTTACAGCGCTCGGCACCACGAGTATTGCGACGTTTTTGCGCCGCCTGAAATTGAAAAAAGTCCGACTGACGATTTCAAAGTGTGCGTCAAACGCCTGCTGAAAAAGAAATTTAACACAGACAAAGTCGTCTTCATCGGCGACGGGCGCAACGATTTTCCTGTCGCTAAAGTGTCCGACATTGTCTTCGCCGTGCGCGGCAGCAACCTGGCTCATCTCTGTAAGGAACGCGGCCAAACGATTCATGAATTCGATGACTTTCATCAGGTCGTCGCCGCGTTGCAAACGGTGTAGTCTGACACATCAGGAGGTCCGCATGCGTCTGAAGTGGATCGCTGTTTTCGCACTCGTCATGATGGCCGTGTGTTCAGCTGAAGAACCCGCTGCAACCAAACCCGTGATTTTATTGACTGGTTTCGAACCGTTCGGTGGCTCCACGTTCAACACGTCCTGGATGGCTGTGAGCCAGTTTGAAGGACAAGTCGTCGCCGGGCACACGATCAAAACCGCTCAGCTCAAAGTCGTCTACGATAAAATTGACGGACCGCTCGCGGCGGAAATTGAAAAGCTAAAACCTGTCGCGGTGATTTCGTTCGGCGAAGGCTCGGCTTTCATTCAACTCGAACGAACCGCGCGGAATGGGTACCACCCGCAGAAACCAAAGGACAACGAAGGCAAAGTACCGCCGCGTGATGCCATCGTGCCGGGAGCCCCGAACGAGATTCCGACGGGTTTGCCGGTCGATTCGATAATTGGAAAATTAAATACGGCTGGAATCAAAGCGACCGATTCGACCAACGCTGGCGGCTATTTGTGCAACGAATGTTTCTACAGATTGATGTCGATCAAATCCGCGTCGGCGACGCGCGGCTTCATTCATGTTCCCGTCGTCCAACCGGGCAACACAGCAGGCCGCAGGCAACTGCGCGACGCGCTCCGCATTATCATCACGACCGTCATTGAAAACAAAAAGTAAACGCGACGCTTATTCGTCCTCGTCGATGTGTCGTCCCAGGACGAGCATCTCATGATCGTCGCATTCCAGCGGTTCAAATCCTGAGACAGAAATCACCGGCGTTGTGATACTTTCAAACGGAGGCAAGGGCAGAGTCATATCCGAACGCAACGGATCGACGAGCGCTGCCATATCGATTTTGAGCTTCGCGATGTCAAAGCCCATGTACGAATCGGCGGGCACTCCGGCAGCTTTCAATTTGAATGTGTGCTGCAACGACAATACACCTTTGCGATTGCCATTTTCCCAATGAACAAACGCCACCGCTGCGTGAATGATCATCTGATAAAACGTCTTCGGCGTCCCAATCGATTCCATCCACTGCGCTTCAAGAATCTCGTGGCATTCAAAAAAATGGCGGTGATTGAACAACCACACGCCCTTCTTATAGCGCTCGGGATAGTCGTCGAGTGTGGGTTCGCCGTAGATCATGTGTTTACGCCGACACGCCCATTGGCAATCCGTAGGGCAGCGGTTCCGGAACGTGCGCGAAATCGCGGACTGCGGTGAACAGGCGTTCGAAACTTTTGTTCACGTCGCCCGACAAACAATCGGTGACATCGCCAGCTGCGAAATCGTATTTGTTGGTCAGATCGCGGAAGCTGAAATTCTCGTCGTAAAACGCGTAAACCAGGGAGCGCATGTTCTCAATCGCCTGGATCATCATCTGCGCGTATTCCGTGTAACGCGCGGGCGACGAGTCGCCGGCGACGAGCGCTTCATGCGTTACTTCCCCGCACTTGATTCCGCCCTTCAACGCGAACAAGACGCCGGATGAGAAACAGGGATCGATGAAACCGTACGCGTCGCCGGCGAGCACCAGGCCCTCGGTCGCACAGTAGCGGGAGCGATACGAGTACTCGCCGGTCGTGCGGTATTCGCCGATCTGTTGCGCGTCTTTGACGTGCGCTTCGATCCATTTATTTTGCGTGATCTCACGGTTGAAGACGGTCTTCAAATCGCGGACGCCATCGCGGAACATGTACTTCTGTTCCGCGACCGCGCCAACACTGATGATGTCGTCGTGTTGCGGGATGTACCAGAACCAGCCTTTGCCCGGAAGATATGCCACCGTGGTCGCGCCTTCGTCATAGCCTTCCTCGCGCTTGGCTCCTTTGAAATAGGTCCAAACCGCAACTTTGTTCAGCTTCGGATCGTGGATGCGCCAACCGTTGCGAGACGCGCTGAACGATTCGCGGCCCGTGCAATCAATGGTGATTTTCGCGCGGAATTCGTGTGGCACTCCGGCTTCGTCAACGGCTCGTGCACCGACTATTTTTTCGCCGTCCTTGATCAGTTCTTTGACGGTGATTCCCTCGATGATCTCCGCGCCTTTTTCTCGCGCGTTAGTGGTCATCATGACGTCGAATTCCGAGCGCAACACCTGCCACGTCTGGCCGACATCCTTGCCATATCGGTCAAAGAAATAAAACGGCTGCGACGCTTTGCCCGAAGGTGAGACGAATTGGACGCTGTACTTTTTCACGAACGCGGACGTCTTCATCTTGTCGAGAAGCCCAAGCCGTTTGAAACAGAAATGCGTGAACGGCAGCAGCGATTCGCCAATGCGGTAACGCGGGTGCCGCTCGCGTTCCAGGACAATGACTTTGTGACCATATTCTGCGAGGATCGCCGACGCCGAAGCTCCGGCCGGCCCCGAACCCAACACCAACACATCGCATGTTCTTACACTCATAATGGCCTCCAATTATAAAGAGCCGCGCACGTCATTCAGCGGCATTGATTTTAAATTCAATCACACGTTCGCGCGCGGATCATGGATGACCGGCGCGAGGATTTCCACAATGTCCGCCAACGTTCTTCCGTCTGGTGTCGAGAGCCGATTACGTCGGCCATACAAGGTCGTTGGAGCAGTCAATCTGAAATGTTTTCGCGTCTGTTCATCTGAATCGATCTGAAAAAATGCGCTCGGAGCACTCACGTGCTTGATAGCATGTTTGTGCAGGATCGAACCGAACGGCAGACAGCCCGACAGAATGTCCGTCCGCGCCGCTCCGTCGATGTTTTCGAGATGAATGTCGATACTTCCGTATGCCACCGGTTGGCGCGTCTGTTCAACGAACAGCACGACTTCGCGCGTGTACGAATCGCCCTGGCGGCCTTTGTGGATGATCCCAATGGCGATGATCTCGCCGAAAAAAGTTTCGAGCGTTGGGGTCATGTCACGGTCGTGGTCGAGCATGCCACGATACGGTTCGGGCAGGTCCGCCCCGGTCATCAGCACCGTCTTGGGAAGTGCCAAGTGTTCGGTTTCATAGAACCTGTTCAATGGAAACAGGACGTCTGGGTTGCTTTGAATCGGTGTCATCACAATCCGTTTTCCTTGCCCGCGCAGCCTGCCGTTCGAACCACTTCGAAAACAGTATACACACGAAACAGTACGTGCACGTACTATTTTTAAAAAATGTAAAATCACACCAGATGGACCATCAATTCTGCACACTCTTCGTCAATTTCGGTGTTGTGAATTCGCGCCAATTGAAAAATTGTGTTAAATTCATACGTATCTAAGAACCCCGGAAACCCGTCATGACGTTGATCCTTGGACTCAATGCGTTTCACCCTGATTCATCGGCGTGCCT
>JBAXUS010000164.1:0-14353 GCA_037129555.1 Planctomycetota bacterium | reverse complement strand
CTTGAGGGAGAGGGCCGACGAGCCTGCTGTTCGGCTCGCGGGGTGAGGGGTAAGCACTGATGAATCTAAGCGCATTGATTAATCAGCGCTTACCCCTCACCCCGCGAAGGAGTACCTTCGTCGGCCCTCTCCCTCAAGGGGAGAGGGGAACGGCGACGGCTCGCTGCGCTCGCTTTTTACAGCACCGGCGGCTTCTTGACCGCCGCTTCTTCCGCAACGACCTTGACCGACAAATCGCGCAGCTGCTTGTCACTGACTTCAACCGGTGCACCCGTCATCACGTCAACGCCTTTTTGATTTTTCGGGAACGCAAACACGTCGCGCATCGCTTCCGTTTCGCTCAACAACCACACCACGCGATCCCAGCCCACAGCGATTCCGCCGTGTGGAGGCGCGCCGTATTGGAAGGCTTCGAGTAGGAAGCCGAACTTCTCGTTCGCTTCTTCCGCCGAAATGCCCATCGCGCTGAAGACGCGCTGCTGGATTTCCGGGTTGTGAATACGCACCGAACCGCCAGCGATTTCATAACCGTTCAACACCAAATCATAGCGCCAGCATTTCACGCGTTCCGGATCGCTTTCGAGATACTGCATGTCCTCGTCGCGCGGATGCGTGAACGCGTGATGCGCGGCCGCCCACTTCTTCTCTTCTTCGTCGTACTCAAACAACGGCGGATCGACGACCCAGAAGCAATTCCAGTTTCCGCCCGAACCGAACTCCGGAATCAAGCCGAATTTCTTGCCGAGGTGGACACGCAAATTCGCCATGACCGTGTGAACCAGCGACGGCTTGCCGAATTGCATAAAGAGGGTGCTGCCCGGTTTCGCGCCGCACGCTTCGTTGATCGCCGAACGCATCTCCGGCTGAATGATCTTGTTGAGCGGGGACGACGCCCAGCCGCCATCAGCATCAACTTTCGCCCACGCGAGACCCTTCGCGCCCATGCTCTTCACGAACTCTTCGAGCTTGTCGATCTGCGCGCGCGGCATGTCGTTCTCGGGCGGAACGCAAATCGCTTTGACGATGCCCTTTCCTTCGACGGCCATCTTCATCAACTTCACGCCACCGCCGTCATGCCTCTTGACGACGTCAGTCAAGTCGATGTGTTCGAGGCCAAATCGCGTGTCGGGTTTGTCGTTGCCATAACGGCGCATCGACTCATCAAACGGCATGCGCTTGAGCGGCAACTGAAGATCGATGCCCTTCAATTCCTTCAGCATCTTCGCGATGACTTTTTCGACGACGTTGAAAATGTCGTCCTGTTCGACGAACGACATTTCGATGTCGAGCTGCGTGAATTCAGGCTGGCGATCAATGCGCAAATCTTCATCACGGAAGCAGCGCACGAGCTGGAAGTAGCGATCCGTCCCGGCGACCATCAAGAGCTGCTTAAAGAGCTGCGGGCTTTCGGCCAGCGCGTAGAACTTGCCTTTATTCAAGCGCGACGGCACGAGGAAATTGCGCGCCCCACCCGGCGTGTACTTGACGAGGAACGGCGTTTCGATTTCGGTGAAGCCCAAGTCGCAGAGCGTGCTGCGCGCAATCAAATTCGATTTACTGCGCATCGTCATCAATTGCTGCATGACATTGCGGCGCAAGTCCAGGTAGCGGAATTCGAGGCGGATGTCGTCGTTGGCCTTCAGGTCGTCGCGGATTTCAATCGGCGGCGTCTTGGCCTTATTGAGGACCGTCAGCGTGGCCGCAGCGACTTCAACAGTGCCCGTCGGCAGCTTCGTGTTGCGCGTCCCTTCCGGGCGAATGCGCACGAGACCCGTGACGCGGATGACCCACTCGCCGCGCAGCTTGGACGCTTCTTCGAGCAGCGACTTATCCTGCGGATCGAAGACGATCTGCGTGACGCCGTGCTTGTCGCGAAGGTCGAGAAAAATGACGCCGCCCATGTCGCGGTTGGTCTGAACCCATCCGGAAAGGACAGCGGTCGAACCCGCATCGGATTCGCGAAGCTGGCCGCAGGTGTGGGTGCGGTACTTGTTGGCTTGAAGCTGCACGGAACGGACTCCTTAAAACGGTCGATGAGCAAACGGCTCGTGGGACTCAAAGGGGAAAGAGTTTAGCGGGTGGGCGCGAAAATTCAACACAGCGAACTCACTTCGGAGAAATCTATTCATAATCGTATTGTTCAAACGCTTCTCCCAATTTCTTGAAATCGTCCTGCAGCCAATACGGCGTATCGTCCGGATGCCGGAGAACCCGCTTTAAAAAATCCGTGAAAGAGGTGGCCACAATCTGAACCTGGCCCGGCATTGCGAAGGTTTCATGAAAGCTATCGTAACAAAGTCCATGATGGTCGGAGTGCAAATCGATTGAAACGTAATTTCCATCATTCACGTCGGCAAGTACATACCAATTTGCCCACGGACCATCTTCAAACACTTCGCCGTAAATTGCAATGCATACGGGTTCAAATTCATTGGGCATGAGGATTCGTGTAGGATCAGCATCATTGACCTTTTTACGAATTGTGACACCGCCGGCTAACTCATAGAAACGTTTGACGTCCGCAGGCAATGAGTAGCCATCGGGAACGTTCGGCATACCCATAGGTTCAGAAACGCTACAGTAAGGGCGCACGCGCAACTCATTGATGAGCGATTCAATCTCGAGCATTTCTTTCTTTTTCACCCATTCCGCTCCCAAACATGCACATGTGCACGGTGTCCGCCCTCCTCCTACCACAACCTATTGTGTTCGAGCCCCCAAAATCCATGTTCACCTCAACCACATCACACCCATTCCCACACAATCACATTGCGCATATCAAATATAGTCTAACACCCCATCGCCCCTAGCCCGATTCAAATCGCCCCTTATATACAACGATTCTCGACCACGTTTTTCAAGCCATATCTCGATAAAAAGCCTTCCACGTCTTCTATTTCGGCACCGGCAACGCAACCCATTCGCTAGCGGTCAATTCTGATTTGCGTGGAAATTTCGTTAGTGGTAAACCCGTTTCTCCCGCCGCATATTTTACCGCTCGCAAATACGCCTTGGGCAATATCTCTTCCGCGTAATTAGACAGGACGCCGCTCTCCAAAATATCGAGCAACTCGTCGCTTTGCTGCTCAATTGTTGCGCGCCAACTCGGCGTCCGTTTTTCAGGCTGTGACAACCATTTAAGATGGTGTGCAATCAAAACAACAAGTCGGCTCAAAACTTCCCGACGGTCGCGAATAGCCATGTCAGTGAGGTACTCCCGCAAATTGTCATAATCCATTTCGTCGTACTCTTTCCGCCCAATCAAATCCACCATCGCGTCTAACCACGCGGTTTCATCTTTTAGGTAGAGTGCCGATAGTTCTTCAGTCGCAGTTGCTGTCATGGTACGCCCTCATTTCCTAGAAGGATTCTACAACGCTTCACGCTCCGTCGCAATAATTCCCTGCTCACTTCCCACCCAACTCCTTAAAATACTCATCCACAAAACTCTCCGCAATCAACGGGAATTTCTCCTCCCCGATCCACACTTTCGGTGCCTGATTTCGATTCAAAAAGATCTTCGCTTCCGTCGGAAAAATCAGCCATTGATAGATGTCGTTGCGCTTCAAAAATGCGTCGTACAACGTCGTCAATTCCAAATTCTCGCGCGTGTCGTGGTCATGATCCGGAGCCATGCAACCCATATACCATCCCGTGTCGCCCGTGTGATTAATCGGCTCGTTGCGCGTCATGAAAAACACAGGTGCAGTCGCAAACCGGTCGCACGTCATCACCGTCTGATGCATGTTTGGCACCAGCATATGCGCGCGCTGAATCCCAAAACTATCCAGCGCAAACAACTGCATCATCATATGCTGAATCGCGACGTTCGCCCCCGGCACATACTCAATCGGAAACGATTTCATATCCGGCTCATACAGCGTCAAAAACTCCTTATCGAATTGTCGTATCTGCAACGTCAGCCAACCGAATTGAAACGTCTCGCCGGGTCTCAGCACTTCACCTTTCGCAACGAGACTTTCAATCGAACGCAGCAGCACGTTGGCATGAAGCAACAACGCCTCATTCGCTAAATCGAGCACGAATTCCGGATGATTAAATTGGGTGCAGGCAGTGGTGGTGACGCGCATGATTAAATCCTGTACTCCGCCCGCATATCCTTCAACGCCGGAAAATCCCGCCGCCAATTCTCAACCACCATCGGATCCAACTCCGCTCCAATCACACATTCCCCATTCCCAGCATCCGCAATAATCTCGCCGTGCGGATTCACAATAATGCTCCGTCCATTGTGAACATACTTCGGATCGTTGCCGACACGATTGACCCCAGCGACATACGCTTGATTTTCAATCGCCCGAGCGCGCAACAGCGTCACCCAATGTTCAATGCGCGTGACCGGCCAATTGGCGATGTCCACCAGCAATTGCGCACCCAGTTGTGTGGCGTGGCGGAAGAGTTCGGGAAAGCGCAAGTCGTAGCACACGAACGGAGCGACGCGCATGCCCTGGCAATCGAAGAGTTTCAATCCATCGCCCGGCGCGTAGCATGCCAACTCACCGCTGAGCGTGAACGGCTGCATCTTCGCATACCGCGCGACTTCATTTCCATCCGGCCCGAACGTCAGCGACTCATTCCTTCCGCGCCCATCCGGAGCGCGATTAATCACGCCACCCATCACATACGAATTGAAGCGCAACGCCGTCTCGTACATGAACGTCTCCGTCACGCGCGCATCGCCTTCGCAATTCTTCTCGACGTCCATACTGAACCCCGTCGAAAACATCTCCGGCAACACAATCAACGCATCACGCGTCAAATTCGACGCGCCTTCCAATAACGCGTTGACCCGTGAATGATTCACAACCTTGTTTTCCCACGCAATGTCAAATTGACAGAGAGCAATCTTCATAATGAGACCTCATCAACCAGAAACTATCGTCTTCAATCCACGCACGAGCCGCCCAACGCCCTCTTCAACCGTCTCTCGTTTCAACGCTCCAAACGAAACGCGTAGCGAGCATCCGGACGCACCAAACGCATCGCCGGGAATCGCCGCAACGCGGTACTCTTTCACAAGCCGCTCGACCAGTTCCATCGGTTTCAGATTCGAATTCACGTACAGAAAAAAGTAGAGCGCTCCATCCGCGCGCGGAATCCGGCAGACATCACCGAGTGACTGCAACTCCCGCCAAACATACCCGCGCGTCGCTTCGATTTCGTTGACCTTTTCTCGGACATAATTGCCTCCGCCCGACACCGCCCCGAGCGCCGCGAATTGCGATATCACGGGTGGACAAATCAATATCGTATCCTGAATCTTCTTGATCGAATCAAAGAGCCCCGCCGGGATCGACATGTAGCCGATGCGCCAACTCGCGAATCCGTATGATTTCGAAAGCGAATACAGCGAAATCGTGTGCTCGGATGCGCCGGGAATCGAAGCGGGTGAAAAGTGCTGCGAATCGCCATAGACGAAATCCTCATACGCTTCGTCGCTGATATGAAAAATCCCCCGTTCCCGACACAGTTCATTGATCGCGCGGAGTGATTTCTCAGAATAAACAGCCCCCGTCGGATTGTTCGGCGAGACTGTCACGATGGCCCGAGTCCGAGGCGTGATTGCGGCTCGTATCGCATCAACATCCGGCTGAAAACTCAAGTCCGTAGGAACCGCCACCGGCGTACAATCCGCCATGCAAATCGCCATGTCATGATTGAAATAATACGGCGCAAGCAAAATGATCTCATCGCCCGGATCGGTGATCGCCAACACCGCGTTCATAAACGCCATATTCCCGCCTGCCGTCACGACGATGCGTTGACCAGATGAAGTAGGAATGGAGTTCCGAGACGCGAGCTTCTGTCCCAGCGCATCCACCAACGATGGTATGCCTTCGACGGCTTTGTATTTATGATTCTTAGCGTCCAGAAAAAAGTCGCTCATCCGAACCAGAGCCGACGGAGGAGGCCCATAATGAACAACGCCCTGTCCCAGCGAAATCGTGCCGGGATGCGCACGAATCAACTCCGCGACGATGGGAATAACCGGAGGCTGGATGGACGACATTCGCTGAGTATTGATTTTCATTTTCTGTTAGTCCACACCTTGAACAGATGCGTGTAAACACCCACCTCAAACCCGTTTTTCCAGCCCTTCCTTTGCGCCTTCGTGCCTTTGCGTTTTAACCCAACAATTAAATACACGCCTTCATCATTGCTATGCTCAATCACAACTTGCCCTTTGGCAAAATGGTAGTCATCCCGGTGCGCTTTTCCTTCGCGTCCGGGCCCAACAATTCGTAGCAACGGACAAGCGCCCATTCAATATCCGGCTTGATGTTCGCCTGGCCGACGGCATCCAGGAACCCCGCGTTTTTCATCACCTCGCGAGGTTGTGGCCGGGCACCGGAAAGAATCAACGTGATCCCGCGCGCCATCAAATTTTCATACACCTTTTCCAGCGCATAAAGACCCGTCACGTCCATCACCGGAACGCGGTTCAAACGCAGGATGACAATGCGCGTATTCTCGCCGAGTTCACCCATGGCTTCGAACGCTTTTTCAGTCGCGCCGAAGAAGAACGGGCCATCAACACTGTAGACCATCACGCGGCGCGGCACGTCATGGATTTCCAAATCGTGGCTCGCCATTTCAGCGTCAGCAGAAGTCAGTTTCGAATCAAAGCTGCTCATCTCCGACATGCGTCGCATGAACAACATCGCCGCGAGAATCATCCCAACACTGATCGCAGCGGACATGTCCACAAAAACAGTTAAGGCCAGACACGTGAAGAGCACCGCGATGTCCGACGCAGGCGCGCGCATCAAGTGTCTAAAATGTTTCAAGTCGGCCATGCTGTACGCGACAATGAGCAAAATCGCGGCGAGCGACGGCAGCGGAATAGTCCCCGCGTACGGTCCGGCGATGAGGATGATTGCAAGCAATGTGACTGAATGAAAGATCGAGGCGAAGGGCGTTTTCGCGCCGCTTCGGACATTGACCACAGACCGCGCAACCGCACCGCTGAGGGCGATTCCACCAAAGAGCGGCGAGACGATGTTGCCGATACCCTGACCGATGAGTTCATTGTTCGCGTCGTGTTTAATGCCGGTCATTCCATCCGAAACGACGGCGGAGAGCAGCGATGCGACAGCGCATAAAATTGCAATGGAGGTCGCGGGCATGATGAACGTGGCGATGTTCGCGGAACTCCAATTGAAACTCGTGATCGGTGCCCAATCCAATGTCGGCAACGCGCGCGTGAAAGCACCGATGGTCTTCACGCTGTTCCATCCGAGCACAGACGAAAAAATAAGATTCGCACCAATCCCGACGAGAATTCCGACGGCAGGAACAGGCACGTGTTTTACCGCGCGTGGCAACAGACGCGGGTAGGCAATTAGTGTTCCGAGCGTCAAAAGTCCGACTGTTGCAGACTCACCCAGAATCGCAGACGGCGTCGCTCGAAATCCATCACTCAGAGCGACCATTTTTGAAACGTATGAACTCGGCATGCGATTAATGTGTTCAGTGACTGTTTCCACGAAGACGCCCGGGCGACCGTCATGAACCATTTGAGTCGTGATTTTTTTGACACTGTCGTAGCCAATTTGGAGGCCGAAGAGTTCTTTGATTTGCTGTGTCGCAATGATCAGTGCGATACCGGTGTTGTAGCCAGCGGTGACTGGATGCGGGATGAATTTAATAAGCGAACCCAGGCGCGCGAGTCCCATGCAAATCAGAATCGCCCCAGCCATCATCCCGGCGAACATCATCCCGTGAAGTCCATGCTCCGCATAGATCGGTGCGAGGATCACGACGAACGCCGCCGTCGGTCCCGAGATTTGAAAACGGGATCCGCCGAAGAGCGCGACGGTAATCCCGCCGATGATGGAGGTGTAGAGTCCTGCTTGAGGCGACGCGCCGGCCGCAACGGCAAGGGCCATAGACAATGGCAGCGCGACGAACGCAACATTCAATCCAGCCATCATGTCGGCTTTCAACGTCGCCTTCATATAATTTCGCAAACAACCGAGGAGCGCCGGGATGTAGAAGAAGGTCGAATCAGCCGCTTTTGTTGGGCTGGAGTTTTGCCCGGACGAGTCCGCATCGTTCGGTTTCAATCCGTCTCCATCCATTCAAGTGCTCCGTGAAATGATCGCCAACGCGAGTCCAATTGTATCGCGTTGGGATGGAAAAATCACACGCAATCGAAAGGATCATTTCAGCGTCGATAAATATTCCACCAGATGCCGTATCTCGAATTTGGTCAGCACGTTTGTGAGTGGTGGCATCGTGGACTCTTCCTGATTCTTACGCGTCTTGATGTCGGCCTTTTCAATCGTAACGAGCTTACCATCGCCGGGCATAATGGAGATTTTGGTTGCGTCTTCGCTCTTCAAAATGCCGGTGAACATTTTGCCGTCGGTTGTTCGGACGGCGACGGATTCGAAGCCCTTCGCGATTTTGGCGCTGGGATCGACGATCGATTCGAGAATGTATTCCCGCTTTTCACGCGTCGCCACACCACGCATTTCAGGACCCACGTCCCCACCCTTTCCATCGACTTTATGGCAGCGGGTGCATTGAGCGCTGGCGCTTTCGAAGAAGATTTTACGTCCGGCTTCTGCGTCACCACCCACGAGAGCGGCTTTAAAATCAGAGAGTTGAATCGTTTTATGCTCGGCCCGGGGTAAAGCTGCGTTGTATTTTGCGAGACGCTCTTTCACGTCGTTGCCCGAACATTTTTGGGCGGCTTCCAGAAGATCAAGTTCAATCTCAGGGACGAACTTTCCATCGAGAAGGATCAACATCGAGGCTGCGATGACCGCTTCAGATTCAGGCAATTTCATGCCGCCTAAAATGGCGAAGGCATTTTGCTTTTCTCCGATGCTTGCTTTATCGTCAGCAAGCGATTTCGCGAGCGATTTGATGGCATCTTTCGGATCCAGTTTGGCCATGATCGCACTGGCCGCTTTTTTGAGATTCACGTCTTTGCCACCCATTGCAATCCGAACATCGTCGTGAAGTTTTTCAGCTTTCAAATCGAAGAGCGCGTTCAACGCAGCGATATGAATTTCGCTGCCACGTTTTGCATCCTCAAACATGTTCTGCAAAACGGGAACCGCCTCGACAATGTTCAGTTTTGATACGGCGTTTGCAGCGGCAACGGCGATCTCGTTTCCAATTGAGTTTTTCAGCAACTCTGTGATGAGCGGCTTGAGTGCATCGGCTGCAGGAGACGGATTTCGCGCCGGGAGCGGCCGGACGAGGTTCATGATTTTATCGCGCAGCGGCGGGGCGGCCCAGTCGGCGAGCATGTTCAACGCTTCAACGCGCTGCGGCACGGGCGCGTCTTTGCGTGCGGAGAATTCAGCGAGCGCTTTAGCGTTCTCCGCACTTCCGTTGCGAAAGTTTGCGTTCAATGCTCGGCGAACAAGGAAAGGCGATTGCACTACTTTGTCGGACTCCATGTTGCCGATGGGCATCTGTTTCGATCCGTTGGGAAGCTCCCAGCCAACGGCGAGATTATCGTTGCGGAGGTTCTCAAACATCAAAGCTTCAATGTAATACTTCTTCCCGGCTTCAAGCGCCACGGGCGATGATTTTTGGTTCGGATACTTGAACCATTCGCGCGGCTTGCACCATTGCGGCGCGTGAGTTTCTGCGATACGCTTTTTGTTTACGGGATTGTCGTCGGTGCTTAAAAACAATTCGCCCCAATCATCGACCGCGAGCCAGAACGTGTAATTGCCGGACGCGGGCGCGGTGATTATTCCGCTGACACGCGCTCCATAATGGTCGTTGCGATCATTGGGCGTTTCGAACATATCGAGCGTCTCTTCCTTGTCCGCTTTGCCAGTTTTGAACTTCGGATTCTCAGTGAAATCTTTATATGTCCCACCCTGAATGTTCTCCCAATATTCAGCTTTGAACGAGAAGCTGCTGGCCTTCTTTTCGATCGCTTTGGTTTCCGCAGGCGGTTCGATCAGTTTGGCCAGATCGGCGAACGCTCCTTTTATAGGTACGTCGTTGATCGCGCGAGCCACTTCGAGGACGATGCTGGGATTTTTATCATTCAGGAATTTCGCAATGCGCACATCTTCCATCCGGCGCAGCACAAGAGCCACGGCAAGGCGCACCGAGTCTGACGCGTCAGAGCTTTTCGCCAGGACGAGATCCGGATATTTCGCCGCGATCCAATAAAGCGCCATCACGCCGGCGTGGCGGACAAACGCGTCTTTGTCGGCGTTCTCGGATAACAGCGCACATAATGGGTTGATCGCGTCGGAATTGCCGAGCTTTCCAAGCGCGAGTGCGGCGAAGTATCGAACGCGAAGGTTCTCATGTTTTAACGCGGCAACGAACGTATCCTGCGCTTTCGCAAGACGGCCATCGCCCATGATTTTGACGGCTTGCGCGGCCACTTCAGCGTCTGCGTCGGTCGCAAGCGGTCGAAGGATGTCGAGTGCTTTTTCGTCCCAGGGCTTGGCGAGATTTATGTCGCGGTCAGAGGGTTTCATCCCGGCGTACGCGGCCTCACGAGCCAGTTGCCCGAGGCCCCAGATAGCATGAAGTCGAGCGAGCTGAACGCTGCTTTTCAGAACCTGCGCTAAGAGTGGTACCGCCGACGCGCCTTTATCAACGAGCGCGAATTGTGCGGCCTGACGAACGCGCATATCGCGGTGTTCTAGAAGCTTGACGAGTTCATCGTTGGGCATTTTTTCAATGCCTCCGACCAGCAGTTTTTTCGTGTCGAGCGCGGCGGGATCGTCCTTCATTTTCGGATCACTGATGCGATAGATGCGACCCTTGCCTGTCTTCTGAATTCCGCCGACCCAGACCGATGCGTAGGCCGCGCCGTCCACGCCGAAAACCATGTCCGTCGCCTGATTCTTCCAGAAGAATTCCTTGTCCTTATCTTCAACGTATTCGAAGCCCGCGCCCTTCGGCTTAACAGAAAACGAGAAGACGCCGCCATTGCCTTTGTAGTCGCAATAGAAGAAGTGATTTTCGTAGCGCTCGGGCAGTTGGCCGGTGCCGGGATAGTACGCGACTCCCGACGGTCCCTGACCCAGTTGTTTGACCGGCGGGACGATGTATGCAGGCTGACCGTCATGATATTCGAACCACATTTTTTCGGAGGTCCAAGTACCAAGAACGTTGGGCTGCGTGATGAATTGGTAGCCGCCGCGCCAGCCGCTGTCGCCGCCTTCGACGATATAAACCCAGCGCGCGGAGTCGCCGTGGTCGGCATTGTTGTCAGCGGTAAAGAGGTTGCCGAATTTATCGAATGCGAGCTTCTGAGGGTTGCGCAATCCGGTCGCAAAGACTTCAAATTCGGAGCCGTCGGGATTGCAGCGGAAGACGCCGCCGCGTTCGTGGCCGTCGATTTGTTTGTCGCCGACTTTGACGTTATAACCTCGATCACCGATGCTGAAATAAAGCTTACCATCTGGACCGACAGTGAGCCCGTGCAGGTCGTGGCCGAGGAATGCGATGCGAGCGCCGAAGCCGGTTTGGAGGATGGTTTTGACGTTCGCCTTCCCGCTGTTTTGGGTGTCTTGAAGACGCCACAGATTGGGAATGCATGTGAAATAAACGCTGCCTTTGTGAACGACGACACTGGCCCCGGCACCGTCGAGAATCGTATTGAAACCATCTGCGAAAATCGAGCTTTTATCGGCTTTGCCTGAGCCTTTTGAGTCTTCAATCAGGCGCACGATTTCGGAGTTGATTTCGAGGCGTTTGGCTTTGTCGCCGAGGTTGCGACGCAGCATCGCTTCGCGATCCTGGGGCGAGCGGGAAGCTAGGTCCTGATCGAGCCAATCCATGTGCCCGCGCAGGTCGAGCGCGCCAAAATCTTTGTCCCCGCCGCCAGTGATTCCGTCGGAAAAACGCCACGTTTCGGCGACGAAGAAGCGTCCTTTTTCATCGCAGCAAAGACCCACAGGGTGCGCGAGAAGCGGTTCGGCGGCGAAGAGTTCGATCTTCAAATCAGTGGGCGTTTTGTAGCCCTTGATCATGTTCTCGGCGTCGTCGGATGCCGGAGCCATTTTGGGTTGCCACGGTCCGACTGGTTCTTCAGCGGCGGACAAATGAAGAGCGCTGACGAACATTGACAGGCTGACAATAACCACGGCGATTGAGGGCTTGATCATGGGACTCCAGAGCATGTTGGCCGTCGCACATGCGGGCGCGGAACGCAATTATTCTTTTGAATCGCCGGGAAGCACGTGTTGCGGCAGATTAGCGAACACCGCTTTTCCGGACGCATCAAACGTGATCTGCCACACGCGGTCGAAAACGCCCTCGCCGTCCCAATGCTTCGGAATTTTTTCAGCGTGGAGCGCTTTGGCTAATTCGGGAATTTTGCCGTGATGCCAGCTAATCAAAATGATTTTGCCTTCGTACTTTTTGTTGTGAAATATCTCGTTCGCAATGTCACTGATGTTCTCTTCTGAAAAACGGTTATTCACCTGCTCATTTTTGTTCTTCGCCAGGTACTGGACTGTTTCAAACGAACGGTTGCTGTGCTTGGATTCCGCGGCGGCAAAAATAAAGTCCGGCGACGGAAACGGCTTCGGATGCTTTTCAGACGCGACGAACAACTCATGCAGAGCCAACGCGCGTTGATTTCCTCGCATGCTCAAGTCCGGCGACTTCTCGCTTTCAGACGGCTTCTCGCCGTGGCGGATGATCATGATGACGCGCGGATACGTTGTCTTGACATCGGAGTTTGGAGCTTCCGCGTGAACCGAAATCGACAGAATGAACGAGAGTAAAATTGCACTGCAACACCACGAACCGGCGACTAACTTCCGGGTAAATGCAACTTGCTTTGACATCGAATTCTCCTATCCGCCGCGCGAAATCCCCATTGGATTCGCGCGGCGGGCGTGTTTAAAAATTACCACGAATCCGTGCGGAACGGGATCGCGGGGAGGCCGTCTTTATTGAAGAGATTCGCCCACGGCGTGCGCGGACTCCACGCGTACCGCACTGCCACCGGCTTCGCAACTTTAGCACTCGTCACGACGACGCTGTCGCCATCAATCACCGCATCCGCCCAGTGGAACACTTTGTCTTCACCTGCGACGGCGAAGCCTTGGATTTTCTCGGCGTGTTTCGCGGCAAGACCCTGACCGACGTGCGAGAATGTCACGCGGATTTTTGCGTCTTCGATTTTGTTCGACTGATACAGCGGGCCGTAGTACTCGACCTTTTTTCCATACGCCACTCCCAGCGCGACGCGGCTCGCGCGCGCACCGTAGCCGGATTTGTTCGTCGGATGAATACCGCTGCCCAAGTCGGTGCTGATCGACATGGCGGTGTTCGGATAGGTCATGATCTTGATGTGATTCTCAATGTACGCGTTGTTGCTCGTCGCTTGTTTGTCGTCGGGAAGCGGTGTGAACTTTTCGCTTTTGTTCGTGATCGGATCGGCGGGATCCCACGCGCAGCCACCACCGCTGGGCTTCTGGATGTAGATGAAGGGGAAGTCGCCCTGGCCCCATTCTTTGCGCCAGCCGCGAATGAGCGCGCCCATCATCGTGTACTGATCGATGTTGTTTATCGCCGTGCCGCTTTCGCCCTGATCCCACACGACACCCTTCATCGCGAACGGCATGTACGGGCGAATATTCGCTTCATACAGGTGCCCCACTTTGCCCTGGCAATCGCCGGGCTTCAACGGTGGTGCAGGCTTGCGCGGAGCGCCCGGGACTTTTGCTTTCGGATCGGCTTTCAACAAGTCGTCGGCCTTGGCTTTGGCTTCTGCGGACGCTTTTTCCCATGCGGCGAGATCGGCCTGATATTTTTTCTGAGCCTCTTCCGGCTTGTATGTCTCCATCGCTTTCGCGACCATTGCCTTGCACGGTTCATCCGCTTTGTACGCTTCTTCGCTCAGCCAATATCCCGACGGCGTTCCACCGACGGCTCCGACCATCAAGCCGAGCGGCACGTTCAAATCTTTCTGCAACGGCACGCCGAACGAGAAGAGCAGCGCTGAGAATTTGACGTTGTTCTCGGGCGTCGCTTCGAGCCAGCCTTGTGCGTTCGGTGATTTCAAACGCAGTTTCGGATACGTTGCGGCGGCGATCTTTTCGAGTTCCGGATCGCCTTTCGTGTAGCTGCTGACATTCATCTGCATGTTCGATTGCCCGGAGCCGACCCAGACGTCTCCGACGAGCACGTCGTCGAGCTTGATCGTGTTTTTACCGGCGATCGTCATCGACGCCGGTTCGCCCAGCGTCAGAGCATCGAGCTTCACGCTCCACTTGCCTTGTGCGTCGGCGTCGGTTGTTTTGGTTTGGTCGCGAAACGTGACGGTCACTTTTTCGCCTGGAGCGGCCGTGCCCCAAATCGGAACGGGTACGCCTTGCTGCAA
>JBAXUS010000163.1:0-14364 GCA_037129555.1 Planctomycetota bacterium | reverse complement strand
GAAGGCGGCTACATTGAAAATAAATTCAGCAAACGCCCCGGCACAAACGGAACGTCCGCCGGCATTTTTTTGAATCTGATTCTGAGTGATTTTGATGTAAGTGTGAAGCACTTCGATTTCATCGATTCAATGCGTAACGAAGAAGGCGGCTTCGAAGCCGCGCCGTCTGCACCGATGGCCGATCTGCTCTCGACCTACACCGCATTGCTCACGTTGAAAATGGGCGGACGCCTGCACTCTGACTTGCTCGACGCCGCCGCCCATTACGCGCGTGAATTGGAAATGGCCGACGGCGGCTACACCGGCTTCGCACTCGAAAGCACCGTCGATTGCGAATACACGTTCTACGGACTTGGCGTTGAAAGCATCGTCGCGTAGTCATCCGTTGCTTGATTACTTTCGCGGTACAATACTCGGCGGCGGAGGGGCCTCAGGCACGCCCGGCGCAACTGCATCTGCCCCCGCACCAGGAGGCGTCGCTAGCTTTTGTATTCCCTGCCCCTCTTTCTTTCCGACCCATTCAAACCGAATATTTCGAATGTAGCCCATTTCAGGCGCGGTGCCTTTGAGGTGCTTTGTCGTCGCGTTGACTTCAATCGACACATCGAAATGTTTGTCTGCAAAACGCGATAAGTCAACCGGTACATCAAACCAAGGCACGTCTTTCGACGTCTTGATTTTTGTAAACGCGATCACATCAATGCCACCCGCTTTGACGGTCAGCCCCCAGTCTTTTCCGTTGTTGTTGGATACTTCAAAACGCAGTATCGGTTTTGCCGTGGCGAAACTTTTCGGGATTTCAAATGTGGCAATCAACTTTGCCGGCAACACGTCGTTGAGCGGATTTAACACAATCACGTTATCCCGGCCTTGGTGTGTCTCGGCGAATTTACTGGCTTTGAAATTCGCGTCGCGCACACGCCAATTGGGCATAAACGCAGCGATTTGCTCCGTCATCGTTCGGTCATTGCCGCCGACTTTTTCAATGTCAAATGCCATGATCATTGGCTCCGTGACTGTCACCGCAATGATTTTCGGAGCGAACGGATTTTCCTTCTTCTCGATCTCGTGCTTGACTGGCTTTTCCGGTTCCCCAAACAAGTTATCGACGAGCGATTTTTTCGGCTTCTTCGGTTTCCCGTTTTTGTCGAGGCCGTCATCATCATCTTTCTTTTCCACGTCGGGAGCTGCCACGTCCGCTTTCGCCACTTCGGGTGCAGGCTTCGTTTCAGCTGGCTGAATGGGCGTCGCAGGCGGCTTGGTTTTTACGGGCGTGTTCGCTGCAATTTCTTCCTCGTCCGCAGCCGCGTCCGTTTTGCTATATTTGGGCTTCGAAATCACGTCGCTCAAGACGGTTTCTGGCGTCTTGACGACAGGCTTCGTTTCAACTGTCGTTGGTGATATGGGTGCGGTTGGTTTCATAAAAGCTGGCGCGGATGTTTCAGCTCCGGCAAATCCAATGCTGGCACCGACTGAATCTGATTTGATCGGAGCCGTCTCCACTTTCTTTTCAGTCAGCTTCGGATCCGGTTTCTTAATCGCAGGAACCGCTGGGACCGGAGGTGTTGCTGGGACCGGAAGCTTAGGCGCGATTGTCGGTTGAACAACAACACTCGCAACAGGCGCTTCTGGCACCGGCTGCGGCTTACCACCTTTTAATCCGTAAGCCGCAAGCAGCGCGACCAAGACGCACGCGCACAATCCAATTCCAATCTTCATGGCGAGCGCGTTGGTTTTTGGCGATTGATAATTTTCAGCGCGTGGAGCGATCTGCGGAATCTCGGCACGGGCTGCCGAAATGCGGTTGCGCGATCCTGATGCGGCGGCTTGGTGTACGCCCGATGGCGCATGTTGCGGCACACCGCTAGTCCCGGAAACGGGTACCGCGTTGGGCGTCGCAGATGCGCGCGCAGACGGGCGAACGTTTGGAACGACTGTCGGAGGCCGGATAGCCCGTGCGCCACTTCGTCCCGGCGCAATCTGCGGAATTCCACGGCGCGCGTGGCTGCTGGCAGAAAGCGTCGTATCGGTGGGTTGTAGTTCGAGGTCGTCGGGATTGTTTTCCGATACGGTCTCGAGCGTCTGTTTTAAGCCCCCCGCCGCAGTGGCGCAGGTGTAACAATAGCGAGTCGTCGGCGTTTCGTTCGGCGACATGGCGCTCATGTACGGTGATCCGCAGCGCGGACAGCGTTCAATTGAAGTCAAGCTCATAATGGAGCAAGTATAACTGTTTTTTTAGGAGGTCTATCGTGAAAAACATAACGTGTGCAACTTTTCTTTCTGTTCTGATCGGCATCCTGTTGCAAAGCATGGGGTGGGGCGGGGAATCCCCTTCGACTACAGAGTTGCGCCCGAAGTTGGACATTCGCCCCAAAAACGAGAAGGAGTGGGAGGCTGGAATGGCCGATGTCAAAAAAGTTTTGTACTCCTCTGCGCGCGAACTGACGCGCTACTTCCCAGAGCAAAAAATTCCTGTCATCGAAGTCACTCCAAAGGGCGGACCGATCACGCTGTATGATCGCGGTCCGAACGGTGAAATCCGCGTGAAGCTCAATACGGGTAAATTGTATTGGGCGCAGTACTCGTTCCAATTCGCGCATGAAATGTGCCACGTCATGTGCGACTGCAAACCGCGCGCAAATCCCAACCACTGGTTCGAAGAATCGCTCTGTGAAACTGCGTCGATTTTTGTGCTGCGCAAAATGGCCCAGACATGGAAAACCGAACCGCCGTATCCGCATTGGAAGGACTATTCAAAAGCACTCGACAATTACGCGTCGGAACGCATCGCTCTCGGAAAAACACCTGAAGGGAAAACATTCAAAGTGTGGTTCAAGGAGAACGAGCAGGACATGCGATTAAAATCGACTGATCGCGCGCGCAACAACATCGTCGCAGGAGTGCTGCTTCCACTCTTCGAAGCCGAACCTGAGATGTGGGAATCGCTCGTCCATTTAAACGAGGAACTGCCTGATAAATTCCGCTCCATCAAAGATCACCTGGACGCATGGCGCCGCAACAGTCCGGAAAAGCAGCGCCCCTTCATCGATAAAATTATCGCGAGCTTCTTTTAGAGTTACATCGATTTCAGCATCTCTTCGATTTCCAACCGAAGCTCTTCTGCCTCGTTCTTCGCCGTGACGACGAAGCGGTCCTGTCCCGCTGGGATATGTGCAAGGTCATAATCCGGAATGATGCGCGCGCCACGGAAATCGTCCTTCTCTTTCGAGAGCAGAATATCGTCGGCCATCTTCTTCGACATCGTAGCCAACTCGCGCAGTAAATCAGGAACGGTCTTGCCCGGGAATTCGGACATCAGCAGCGCTCGTTCGTGTTCGTATCGCGGATCGCCAATATAGCCCGACTCCAAAACGCGCGAGTGATCGCGGTTCGTTTTTAGACAGAAGCGCATCGCCAGTCGCAAGCCTTTCAACGCGTACAAACGGATGTAGAACGTGTAGGCCGCGATGCCTTCCACGCGCGCGGACTCCTTCATGAAATTCTTGCCGAGGCCCGGAATGTCTTTGTCGATGTACACAAAATTATGAATCGAATTGGACGCTAGCGCTGCTGTGCGCTCGGGCGACTGTGGGTCTTGCGCAACCTTGAGAAGCGCCGTCCGCGCCGTCACCATTAAATCGATAATATCCGGACGAAAAACTTCGTATCCAAACGTGCTGCGCGTCGCCTTGTTGCGGATCGCATATTTTCGTTCGTTTCGCAGCACGGCGAAGATGTTGTCGCTCAACACCCATCCCGGCAAAATTTCGTTGTATGCGGGCGACACACCAGGGAAATGTTCGGCGCGAACGGTGATCAAACTGAACGGCATCGTGCAACGTTGCGGCAACGTCGAAATGCCCGTCGCCACAATCGTGTAAGGAGCTTGCGTGAAATCTGATGGAAATTTGATATTCACACCCAGCCCGAAGAACGTCCCTTCGCCGGGCCAAATTTCCTGATCGGGCGCTTTACTTGTATGGTTGCTCCCGACATTCGCGCCGTAGCCGATGTTCCCTTTTCCTTCCGGCCAGAACGCTGAAATCAGCAGTGCTTGATGATGGAATCCGACGAACGGTCCGAGCAGCGAACTGGCGCATTCGCCGCAACTCACGCTCGAATTCGGTCCGATCAATGAGCGCGTGACTTTGCCGTGGCTGTCCACGCCGCTGTATTCGCACAGTACTGAATTTTGGACGATGGCGTGAGTCTCAACAAACGAGCCCCATTGAATGAGCGAATCGCTAAGACACGCACCGGATGCGATGCGTGTGGGCTCCGCGACGTTGCTCAACACCGTCGCGTTTTCAAGCGATGTGGCCGAATCCACAATGGCACCGGAACCGATGTAGCAATTCAAAATCTTCGGGGTGTTTTTGACGACTGCGTTCGATTCAATGATGCAGATTTTTGATTGCGCCGCGCGTGTGTACATCTCGACGGCAAGTTCGTAATCCTCGATGACTTTTCGATCCCGGCGGAAGGATGCGATACGTGCGGCGAGATCGACTGTGATTTCAGCGAAGATCGCTGTCTCGCGTCCGCCCGCTTCAATTCCGAACGATACGCGCGGACCATTTCCGAACGACGTATCGCCCGCGCACACGATGCTGCCACAGCCTTCCACGATCGCGCGCGAGCCGATGTAGCAATTCGCGATCAGCGTGTTGTTCGAGACGAATGCGTTGTCGCCGATGGAGACGTCTTTGAGATCACAATTGTACACGCCAGACCCGATCATCACGCCGCGTTCCAATTCAATGCGATCTTTAAACACGCCTAGATTCACGTCGCCTGAAAAATAACAGCCGACGACTTTGTGCGGATTGAAATCTTTGCCGACCCACACGCGCGACCATTCTTCAGCCGCGTTGTGCTGTTCTTTCAGCGTGTGAATTTCGTCGGTCGTCAACATGCGCAGTCCGCGCGATTCGCGCGTACTGGCG
The DNA here is from genome assembly GCA_037129555.1 of Planctomycetota bacterium. Classification (GTDB taxonomy): domain Bacteria; phylum Planctomycetota; class SZUA-567; order H5-PLA8; family H5-PLA8; genus JANXLS01. Next base: position 9,418 of record JBAXUS010000163.1, on the reverse strand, counting down.
TGAGCCGTTGCGATGCTTCTCAGAAACTCACTGCGCTTGATCATGCGGGCCACCTGCTCGCCCGGACTCAGATTCACATTCGACATGTCGACTCTCCCTCGATTTCCACCGCATACAGCCTATTAGACTTGATCGCGCCCTATAAAGCAATTCGAACAGCTCAAGCTTCTCATTCCGAAATCCGAAACGAGTCATTACTGACACGCCGTAATCCCACCGTCCGCATACAACACTTGCCCTGTGATAAAATCCGATGCGGCAGAACAGAAGAAAACGGAAGGTCCAACGATGTCCTCCGGATTCGCGATCCGTCCCAGCGGAATGCGCGCGAGCAGCGCCGTCTTGAAATTCTCGTCGGCCAGGATTTTCGTCACCATATCTGTGTAAACGAATGTGGGCGCGACGCCGTTCACGTTGATTTTGTGCGGAGCCAGTTCCATCGCGTGCTGCTTGAGCATCAGCACCATCGCACCTTTTGTCGAGCAATACGCTGAGTATCCGCGCCCGCGCAATGCCAGCTGAGAACGGACTGAGAGCAGATGCACCTGCTTCCCGCCGACGCCTGCTTTGACTTGATGTCGCGCGCATTGTTGCCCCAGGAACATCGCTGCTTTTTGATTGACTTGATAGACTTCGTCGTACGCTTCTTCAGTGAAGTCCAGCAGCGACATTTCGATGTTCATCCCGACGCTGTTGACGAGAATATCGACGCGTCCATATTTCTCGGCGACGAAATCGACCGAGTCCCGAATCTCCGGAACCGACTTCGCGTCCATCGCAATGCCGCTTGCTTCGTGCCCGGCGGCTTTTAATTCGTTCGCGAGAGCTTCTGCTTTTTCTTTGCTTCGACCTGAGACCACCACCGCTGCACCGCACGACGCCAAACCCCACGCGATGGCCGCGCCGATGCCGCCGTATCCGCCGGGAATGTACGCCGTTTTTCCGCGCAAATCGTAGAGTGCTTTGATGTCCAAGGGCATGTGTCGCGTTCTCCAAAAAGTGTTGCAATGAATTGTCCACAAGAGCACTCGAAACGCAATGACACCTTGAATCGATGACGGTTGCACGACGCTGTAAATGCGGTATTCTACACCCTTGAGCCGATGCTCATTGGCACCACCTTATTATGATTTGTTGGAGAGTCGAAACGAATGACCGCTAAACAAGACGCTGCACTCGATATCATTGCTGCCCTGACCAAGAAAGACCGAGCCACGCTGCTGCCCAAACTGGAACTTACGGCGGACCTCGGCGTCGACTCGCCCAAGGGGCTCGAATTGTTGATGAATCTCGAAGAGAAATTGGAGATTGAAATCAGCGACGATGACGCTGCGCGTATGACCACAGTTGGTGACATATTGGCGTTCGTTGAGAACAAATAGCAGGGAAACGTGAACATCATTCTGCTGACCCCGGGCGCTGCCGGCATGTATTGCGGTGGCTGCATGCGAGACAACGCGTTGACGGCGGCGTTGCGACGGCTGGGGCACGACGCGTTGCAAATTCCATTGTATACGCCGCTCACAACCGACGAGGCCGACAACAGCATCGACCGCGTTTTTTTCGGTGGCGTGAATGTGTATTTGCAGCAGAAAAGCAAACTGCTGAATCATCTGCCCAAGTGGCTCGACAAGAAGATCGACTCGCCCGAGTTCCTGCGATTCGCGACCGGCTTCGGCATGAAAACAAATCCTGCCGACTTGGGTGACATGACCGTCTCGATGCTCCAGGGCGAGGACGGCAAACAGGCGCGCGAACTCGACAAACTTATTGAGTGGCTCAAAGAAAGTTGCCGCCCCGACGTGATCATGTTGTCGAACGCGCTGATGATTGGAACGGCGCACCGCTTGCGTTCGGAGCTGAATGTTCCAATCGTTTGTACGCTTCAAGGCGAAGATTATTTCCTCGATCATCTACCCGTACAAAATCGCGAACAGGCGTGGGGTCTGCTTCGATCCAACGCGGAACATGTCGATACGTTTATTGCCGTCAGCCGTTATTACGCGGAGACGATGAAGGCGCGGCTGCAACTTCCTGATTCAAAAATCGCAGCGATTCAAAATGGGATCGACTTGTCCGGCTACGCACCGCCTGCGACGCTTCCGGAAAAACCGACGATCGTATTTCTCGCGCGGATGGCCCCGGAAAAAGGGCTGCAAACGCTGGTCGATGCGTTCATGTTGCTCCGAACGAAACCGGAGCATTCCGAACTTCGCTTGCGTATCGGCGGATCGTTGACGGCGAACGACAAAGACTTTGTCAGCGGACTTCAAAAGCAATTGAAATCAAGCGGGCTGCTTCCATACGTTGAGTTTCTTCCGAACCTTGACAAGAACGAAAAAATCGCGCTGCTTCAAAGCGGCACCGTCTTCTCCGTCCCGGCGACCTACGGTGAATCGTTCGGTCTGTTCGTCCTCGAATCGCTCGCGTGTGGCGTACCCGTGGTCCAGCCGCGCCACGCGTCGTTCCCGGAAATCCTGGTTGAAACCGGTGGCGGAATTCTCTGTGAACCCAACGACGTAACGGACCTCGCCAACACGCTCGAATCCATTCTCAAAAATCCCAGCGAAGCAAAGCGCTTGGGCGACGAAGGCCGCGTAAACGTCCACTCTAAATTCAGCGTCAACCGAATGGCTGCCGACGTCGCACAACATCTCGAACACCTTGTGTCCAACAACCCGAAACCCGAAACCCGAAACGCGAAACAATAATGCCCAGCACACACACCATCACCCGCCGCGTCGAATTTTCTGATACCGACCTCGCCGGGATCATGCACTTCTCGAATTTCTTCCGCTTCATGGAGACCGCTGAGCATGATTTGTATCGACAGCTCGGCTTGAAGCTCGTCACGAAAAACGCTGACGGTTCGTCCATCGGCTGGCCGCGTGTCAGCGCATCGTGCGACTACAAACGCCCGTTGAAATTCGAAGACGAAGTGGAGGTCACACTCACCGTCGCGAAGAAAACGGAGAAGGCGATTACGTACGAATTTGTTTTCAAAAAGAAGGGCGAACCCGAAGAATGCGCGCGCGGATCGGTGACGATTGTCTGCTGCTCATTCCGCGACGGCCGGATGCAGGCGACGTTTATTCCAAAGGATTTCAGCGACAAGCTTGAGGTCGCGGGTTAAAACGTATTGACTCACAGTTTATATTAGAACCGCAGCACTTGGAGCAGCGGTCGCACTCGATATTTTGGAGGAGGGATGAAATTGCATTGGTCACTGTTTGCATTGATGACGGTTTTTTCGTGGGGCGTTTATGGCGCGTTCTTGAACCGAGGGGCGCAGGGCTTTGAGCACGACCGCATCAAAGCGTTCTTGTTTGTTGGCTTGGCATACTTTTTGGTGGCGGTGCTGGTCCCGCTGGCAATCATTGCGATCAACGGAAAAGGGTTTGATTTCGGCAAGCATCCTGAAGGTATCAAATGGTCGTTGATCGCCGGAACAGTCGGAGCCCTCGGCGCATTGACGGTCCTCTTCGCTCTCAGCGCCAATCCTGAAAAAGGCCCCATCGCCGCATCGCAAGTCATGTCTCTCGTCTTCGCCGGTGCACCCATCGTTGCCGCGTTGTACGGAATTTATGTCAAGATGCAGACGTCCGAAATCAAGAGCATCAACCCCCTTTTCATCGTCGGCCTGCTTCTGGGTGCCGTTGGCGGTTTTCTTGTGACGTACTTCAAGCCGTAACGCCACGTGTTTCGGATTTCGTGTTCCGGGTTCGTTCAACCCGAAACGCGAAACACGAAACACGAAACACGAAACGGTTTTTAATCGAGACTCCATGCCTGTATTCCACACTATTCACGACGAGCGCTTAAAACCCGCCGAGCTTCGTGCGCTGCAAGAATCGAAACTGCGCACGTTGCTGGGGACGCTGTCGTGGAATAAATTCTATAAATCGCGCTTCAAAGCCGCCGGAATCAAAGGCTCAGATTTCTCGCATCTCACACTCGACCAACTCCCATTTTTAAGTAAAGCCGAATTGATCGCCGACCAGGCGAAGTCCTCGCCATTCGGAACTAATCTGTCATGTCCGGTCCAAGACTATTCGCGTTTTCATCATTCGTCCGGCAGCACCGGAGCCGCTCCCTTGCGTTGGCTGGACACGCAACAAAGTTGGGACTGGATGGTCCGCAATTGGTCATTTGTGTTCGGAGCCGCCGGACTAAAACCAAAGGACCGTGTCTGTTTCGCGTTTTCGTTCGGACCGTTTCTGGGATTCTGGACCGCGTTTGAAGCCGCCACAAAATTCGGTGCGCTGTGCTTGCCCGCAGGCGGAATGAGCACGCACGCGCGGCTGCGATTCATGCTCGACAATGGCATCACGGTTGTATGTTGCACTCCGACATATGCGCTGCGAATGGCTCAGACCGCCGCCGAAGAGCGTATCAATATTTCGCTCTCGCCCGTGCGGATGTTGGTCGTCGCGGGCGAGCCGGGCGGTAGCGTTCCGCACACGAAACGATTGATCGAAGAATCCTGGGGCGCTCGCGTGGTCGATCATTATGGAATGACCGAGACCGGGCCGGTCAGTTTTGAATGCGAAAAAACGCCCGGGCGCATGCACGTGATCGAGAGCGAATTCATCGCCGAGTGCATCGATCCGAAAACAGGTCAGCACGTCGCGAATGGTGAATCCGGCGAACTCGTTATTACCAATCTCGGGCGCCTCGGCAGCCCTGCGATTCGCTACCGCACGTGCGACATCGTTCAATTAACACGTCACGCAAACTGCGCGTGCGGTCGATCGTTCGCATCGCTCGATGGCGGAATTCTCGGGCGCACGGATGACATGATCATCGTCCGGGGCGTTAACATTTATCCCAGCGCTGTTGAAGAAGTGATCCACATTTTTCCGGTCGTGGAGTTCCGAGTCGAGGTCGCGACGGTCCGCGCGATGAGCGAAATTCGCATTCAAATCGAAGCCGCGCCACTCGAAGACGGCAGCATCATCGCGACTAAAATTGCGACTGCATTGAACGAGAAATTGGGAATCCGCGTAGCCGTCGAATCCGTTGCGGCGGGTTTCTTGCCGCGCTTCGAAATGAAAGCTCGCCGCTGGATCACGACGGGATAACGCCTACTCGATTTCAACAACCTGTGCGCCCGATGCTGGGGCTGCGTCGGCTTGCCCGGTGATCACCTCGTCGCCGGATTTCAAATCAGTCGAAAGCAATTCGTAGAATTTTCCATTGCTCTCGCCAACGCGAATGTGAACGGGAACAGGCTGTCCTTTCGCATCCTTTTTATAAACAGTTACAGCCGTGCCAGGAAGCTTTTTAGCTACTGACGCATCCTTATTGTTCGCGGCATCTCCATCGGCGACGGCTTTTTGTTGCAGCTTGTTTTGCAGGACGACAGTCGGTGGTGGCGTAAATCGAAGTGCCGCAGCGGGCACTCGCGCAACACCTTTTTTGTTATCGATTGCGAATTCCAAAAACGCCGTCATCCCGGGGCGAAGTTTGCCGAGCGCGAATTCGTTCGTCGGTGGATTGTCCGCTTCAATCACGACCGGGTAGCTGACGAGATTCGCTTTCGATTCGTGCTTCAAATGCAGCGTCTTGACTGTCCCCGAAAACTTTTCACCGCGAAATGCGTCCACTTCGAATGATACTTTTTGTCCTGCTTTGATCTTGCCCACATCGATTTCATCAATGCTTGCCGTGATCAACACGTGCTTCAAATCTGCGGCGATTTTGAACAAGTCCGGTGTCTGAAATTGAGCCGCGATAGTCTGGCCGGAGTCCACCGTTTTTTCCATCACCACGCCGTCAATCGGTGAGACGATCATCGCGTAACCCAGATTCGTTCGCGCTCGCTTCAGTCCCTGATCAGCCTGCTCGACTGCGAGTTCAGTCTGCTCCACACGCGCCGCGAGATTCCGTCGACTGATTCCAATTTCAACCAGATCGGCTTCGAGCAACGAGAGTTCCACGGCTCTCAATTCGACATCGCGCCTCGCGTTGTCTTTTTCCAGGCGGCGGTTGTCCAAATCGCTTTCAGTCGCCGCATTTTGTTTGACCATTTCTTGGTAACGCGAAAACGTTTTTGACGCCAATTCAAAACTCGCCTGAGCCCGATCACGTGTGATCCGCTCGCGTTCAACGTTGTGTTTGATGCGCTGCTCTTTTAAGTCCAATTGCGCTTTTTCAATGTCGAGCAGAGCAAGGTTGCTCTTGGACTGCCGCAGCAAAATCTCCTTATCCTTAGAATCATTTTCGAGCAACTCGGTGTCGAGCACCGCCAGGATTTGGCCGACCTTGACCGACTGATCCTGTTCGACGCGCACCTCTTTCACGCGCCCAGAAACTTGGCTTCCGACTTTCACCGAACTCGTCGGCTCGACGCTCCCGGTCGCGGTCGCCACGATGTCGATGTCGCCGGTATCAATCTTCGCCGTTTTAAACGTCAGCGGCGCGGGTGTCGCATACGTCTTTAAAAGGTACGCACCACCCGCAGCTGCGCCCCCGATGACGAGAAGAATGAGCAGCACGATGACGACGGTTTTCATGAATGCGCGCGTTCCGGTTTGGAGTTATGTTGCATGTACTGATAACTATTATACGCGTCACCCAAAGAAGGTCACTCGATTAAATCGACGTACCCGAGCGAGACGATTTCGACGCATGTGAAGCGTTTGCAATTCAACCCCGTAAGGCGTATAAAATCAGCACTATGAAAAATACATTCTTCATCTGCGCGATCATGGTCGCGGCACTGTGTCTGGGCGTTCATTCGGAAGAGAACAAACTCTCCGAAATTTTGATTGATGGCGAAGGCTGGCAGGTCGTTGCCGAAGGCCTCGGGTTCGCTGACGGCACGTGTGCCGACGCGGCGGGTAATGTCTATTTCTCGGACATGCCCAAAGGCATCATTTATAAAATCGACGCGGCCAGCGGGAAAGCCGAACCCTTCATCGAAAACGTTCCGAAGATCAGCGGTATGAAATGGGGGCCGGACGGTCGCCTGATTTGTTGCCAAAATGGCGCGAAGAAAATCGTCGCGTTTGACAAAGATAAAAAGCTCGCCGTGCTGGCCGAAAACGTTAGTGTCAACGATTTGATTGTCTCGAAAACCGGCAATGTCTATTTCACTGGGATGCCCGGAAAAGTCATGCGCATTGATCCAGCCGGCAAGCTCTCCGAAGCCGCGTCCGACCTCGGCAGCCCCAATGGCATTGGCCTTTCCCCCGACCAAAAAACGCTCGTCGTCTCCGACTATAAAGGGACGCACGTCTTCGCGCTGAAAGTGGCTGACGACGGTTCGTTGATTGGGAAAGATGACAAAATGACCATGAAAACGCCGCCCTCGCCCGAGGGCAAACCGGCCATTTCCGGCGGCGACGGACTGACGACTGATGCGTCGGGACGTCACTTTGTGACGACGAATCTCGGCGTTCAAGTTTTCGATCCGAATGGTGTTTTGCTGGGCATCATTGAAAAGCCTGACGCGAAAGTTCCAGCAGTAAACGTGGCATTCGGCGGTCCGGATATGTCTGTTTTCTACATCTGCAGCAAAGACAAAATCTTTAAACGCAAAACGAAGACCAAGGGGATGGTCTTCTACAAGTGACCGCGCGCCTCGTCGGAGGCACTGACGCCTTCGCCCGGAAAACTCGATAATCTCCATGCTGACATCCATCGTTTCGACCACTCAAAAACTCGCGTCGCTTAAGCCAGGTGCGCGTGTGCTACTTGTTACGCCCGGCCCACACGGCGAGCAGTTGCTCACGGAACTCGTGTCCGCGCTTTCACAGCATCCATGCGTTGTTTTGGAATCATCTGTCGAACGATTGAAAAAAATCAGCGGTGCGAAAAACGTGCGGTGTGTGCGAGGGAAAGGTACGCGGTTGCCGTTCGCGCGGCACAGTTTTGATGCCGTGTTTTCATTCGAAGCGTTGTACTCGATCCGGCCGCCGTGGACCGCGCTGGCGGAATTTCACCGTGTACTCGTTCCGAACGGGACGTTGATTTTAATGGAGCCGTCGCGGCTTGGATTTTTCTCAATGCTGCGCGACAAAATCTCTGGCCCGGGCAAACGTGTTTTTGCGCTCGATGAAATCAAGTACCGCATGGCCCGCGCGGATTACACGATTGATCAAATCGAATCGTTGAACGCGGTCGAAGACATGCAGCGCCCGGCGTATTTTGTCCGCGCGACGAAACTCGAAAACGCCGCCGAACCCGCGCCTCAATTCCTGACTGCGAAAGAGATGATCGAACGCCGTAAGAACAAAGTGCCCCAGGGCGAAGAATTGCCATAAGTGCGGATGTCATGACGTCGATTCGTGATTCGAGTTTTGCAATGTCTCGTTTGATGAAACGATTGAAAGATAAAAATTCGTCGCTGTGCAAATCGCTGAAATAATGAGCGCGACGATCCACGCCAGCTCGCCCCATGAGGTCGACTCATTCCGGATTAATTGATTCAAAAGATGAAATGGAATGGCGAGCAGTGCTATGGGCGCAGGCATCCACATCATTCCCGAAACAAGAACGACCGCGCGCTTAACGGGCGAATCAATCGACAGACACCGGCAGTAGCGCAAGCCCACAGTCGCTCCACCCATCAGAGCGCATCCCGTAAAAAGACAAGTGACCGCGATCAGTTGTCCTTCTGGAATTTCGGAGATCTCGGTAATTCTTGAACGCCGAATTAATCGCGCGACTTCAATCGCCCCTTTCATTCCGAGCGCGAGTGCGGTGATCATCACGACTAAATCGAGCAGCCGGAATGGAAAGAGAAACAGTGCGCGCGATATGCCGAGCGCAGCGACTCCGGCAACGCACGTAAAAATTCCGACATCAAGCCAGCCGCGAATGGGGGTTGTGCTCGACGATCTGGCTGCCAACAAAAGCAGGCAGATCATGTTCGCGCCAAATATTACTCCGAACCAAACCGCGAGTTTTTGCTCGGGGGATTTGAAGACTAATGGATCGTCGTCTGGTTCGGATTCATCGGTGGAAGGCATTGTTAGAGCAATCCTTTTTCAACGAAACTCGCATAGCGTCCGTCGCCGATGATCACGTGGTCGAGCAGGCGGATGCCGAGCAGCGTCGCGGCGGAATCGAGGCGCTTGGTGATCGTTTTGTCGTTCGTGCTGGGAGTCGGGTCGCCGGACGGATGGTTGTGGACGAGGCCGATGGATGCCGCGCGTTTTTGCACCGCAAGCGCGAAGACTTCGCGCGGATGGACAAGCGTTTCGGTCAGGCTGCCTTCGCTCACGCGCTCCTCTGCAATCAGTGAGTTTTTCTGATCGTGAAGGGTGACGTAGAAGACTTCCTTTTGGAAGTCGCGCAAACGTAGATGAAAATGATCGTAGAAATCCTGGCCTTTCGAAAAGATCTTTCCGCGCTCGGTTTGTTCGGCGGCCCAGGACGAGCAGAGACGCGCGAGCGCCGCCACTCTCGCATG
>JBAXUS010000162.1:0-14390 GCA_037129555.1 Planctomycetota bacterium | reverse complement strand
GAGTTACCGTTCACCCATCTCCCCTTGGGGGAGAGGGGCCGGGGGTGAGGGGTGGAGGGTTGCATTCGAAGGTAACGCACTACCCCTCTCCCCGGCCCTCTCCCCCAAGGGGAGAGGGAGAACAGCCACCGCATCAATACTCGTCATCACAAACCGCGACGCATTCCACACTTTGTTCGCAAAATTCCGCCCCTTCTCAAAGCGCGGGCTATCCAACGGCCCCATCGCCGGCGCCGGTTCTGGCAACGGCTTTTCGTTCGGAACTGGCTGCTGAAATTCTTTCGCGCATTTCTTGCACACCATCGTCGGGACGCTGCGCTTGCGCGGCAATTCCTGCGACTCGTCACAATGCGGACACACGATCTGCACCGGGAATTTCAAATCCTGTCCGCCCGTACTCATGTCCAAAAGCGTGTAGCGCATCGCGTCCGCGCCGTAACGCTGAATGATGTCGAGCGGATCGATACCATTCCCCTTACTCTTCGACATGACCTGGCCGTCGCCGTCCAACACCGTGCCGTGTATCATCACGTCGCGGAACGGCTCCTTGCCCAGCAACTTCTCGCCCATCATGACCATGCGAGCCACCCAAAAATAGATGATGCCGCGCGATGTCACGAGCGTGTTCGTCGGATAAAAATAATCGAGCTCCGGCGTCTTGTCCGGCCAACCCAACGTGCTGAACGGCCATAACGCGCTCGAGAACCACGTGTCCAGCACGTCCGATTCCTGAATCAAATGCTTCCCGGCATAACGATAGCTTTTGCTCGGATCTTCGACCGCCACAATCGGCTTCGCATGTTCGCCGATTACATAGCGAATCCGCTTGCCGTTTTGCTCCACATCATAAGGCTCGTTTTCCCCCGCCACGATGGTCGTTATGTGCGCTGCATTTTCATCCAAATCGTACCACACTGGCAGTCGGTGCCCCCACCACACCTGCCGCGACACCGGCCAATCGCGCACCTCCTCGAACCACTTCAGGTACACTTTCTCCCAGCGCTCAGGATGGAACTTCACGCGCCCTTCAGCCGTCGCTTTCACAGCCAATTCGCTGAGCGGCTTCATTTTCACAAACCACTGCGGCGTCAAATACGGCTCGACAATCGTGTGACAGCGATAGCAATGTTTCACCTTCTGAGGATGATCTTTAATCTCACCGACCAGATCGAGCGCCTTCATGTCCTCGATGACTTTTTCGCGCGCCTTGAATCGATCAAGTCCGCGATACGCAATAGGCCCGTTTTCGTTAATCGCCCCAGCTTCGGTCAGAATATTAATCGCCGCCAAATTATGTCGCTGACCGATCAAATAATCGACCGTATCGTGCGCGGGCGTCACCTTCAAACAGCCCGTTCCAAAACCGAGTTCCAACGCGCTGTCCGCCACCACCGGAATCTTCCGCCCCACCAACGGCAGCACGAGCATCTTCCCTACGCAATCTTTGTAGCGCTCATCGTCGGGATGCACCGCTACGCCCGTGTCGCCAAACATCGTTTCCGGGCGCGTCGTCGCCACCGTCAAGAATCCGGATCCATCCTCGAACGGATAACGCAATTCGTAAATCTTACCCTTCACATCTTCAGCTTCCGCTTCGTCGTCACTCAACGTCGTGCGGCAGCGCGGGCACCAATTCACGAGGTACTTTTTGCCGCGATACATCAACCCGTCTTCATACAATTTCACAAACGCGTGGCGCACCGCTTTGGACAATCCCTCGTCCATCGTGAAGCGAGTCCGCTCCCAATCGCAGGACGAACCAAGCTTGCGCAACTGCTTAAGAATCGTGCCGCCCGATTCTTCCTTCCACGCCCAAATGCGCTTGATCAATTCCGCGCGCCCGATTTGGTAGCGGCTTTTCTGCTCCGATTTCGCGATCTGTTTTTCGACGACATTCTGCGTAGCAATCCCGGCGTGATCCGTCCCCGGCATCCACAACGTTTCGCACCCCGTCATGCGGCGGTAACGAATCAACGTATCTTGAATCGTGTTGTTCAACGCATGGCCGATGTGCAAGACGCCCGTCACATTCGGCGGTGGGATCATGACACTATAAGGAGTGCGCGCGGGCGCTCCGTCGTTCGGAGCCTCCGCGTGGAAGACTCCCGCGCCTTCCCAGTCCGCATAAATGCGATCCTCAAATTCCTTAGGATCATATTGGCTGGGAAACGCGCTCCCCGCATCCGCCTCGTTTGCTTCAGTAGTATGTTTCAATTCGTTTTCGTCAGACATGTCGCTCGCCTTTTCCTTTTTTGAAGTGGAATAGTTTAGCGAGTGTTGAGAAATCTAAAATTCGAAATTTGAAGAAAATGAAACGCAGGGTATATCACCGGACGTGCGAAATTTCCCCTCTCCCTTTGAGGGAGAAGGCCGACGAGACAGCTGTTCCGTCTCGCGGGGTGAGGGGTAACCGTTGATTAATCCCAGCACGTTTTATTTATCCACGCCTTCCCCTCACCCGGCGAGCGAGTACTCTCGTCCGCCCTCTCCTTCAAGGGGAGAGGGGAACGGCAATAGCAAGTCCGGTGATACACCTCCTTACTCCTCTCATTTCTGAGCGCCTTTGCGTCTTCGCGCCTTTGCGTTAAAATCCATTCCTGAATTTCACTGAACCATTTTTGGATTGCATGACAGCCATGATTGAAACTGATTACGACGACATCCGAGCGAAGTTTGTGGCCAGCCCCGCCGAGGGCGTGGATGCGCTGCTGGCGAAGCTTGGCGACAGTTGCGAGCATCACGCGTTTTTTCGTGCGAAGCTGTTGAAGAAGCGTTTCGAACTCTGCCTGCCTCTCATCAATCCCGGCGATTTGAAATCGGCTCCTAAAGACGCGCGCGAAGCGTACGAAGATTATGTCGAAGTCGTCTGCCGCGAGATCGGCACGAAGTATCTCGCTGAAGGAAACATCGAACAGGGATGGCGCTACTTCCGCACGATTGGGGACTACAAGCCGGTCCGTGAAGCGCTCGAAAAATTGGACGCTGCAACCGCGACCGACGACATCATCGACATCGCGTTGAACCAGGGCGCGCACCCGATGCGCGGATTTGAAATGACGCTCGAACGCGACGGTTTGTGTCGCGCGATTTCGATGTTCGATACTGATTTCACGACTGACTTGAAAGAGAAGCGCCTTGCTGCGGGGATGCTCATCCGCGCGATTTACAAGGACCTTGTGCTGGGAACGCGCAAGCAAATCTACGAACGCTTTGATGAATATCCGCCCGAGACGGATTTGATTGATCTCGTCCAACACCGACCGTGGATGTTCGAGAATTCGAACTACCACGCTGACCCGTCGCACCTCAGTTCCATCTGCCGCATCGGCCTGATCGTGGACACGCAGCCTGAGCAGATCATGGCGCTATCATTCAGCGAATATGGCAAGCTGCTCGACAAGCGTTTGCAATACGAAGGCCGCCAGCCGTTCGAAGGCGGCTACATGGATTACGCGAAATATTACCGCGCGCTGCTGGGCGAAAACGCGGACGAAGCGATCGCGTTCTTCAACGAAAAGCTCGGCACGTATGACCTGCACGGGATGGACAGTTTCGCGATTGAAGCGGTGCTGTGGTTGCATTGGCAATGTGGCCAGCGCACCGAAGCGTTGCAATTCTGGCGCGACCATTTCCAATACACAGCGCCCGAACAACAAGGCCAGATCACGCCGTGTTTCTACGAACTGTGTTTGATGGCCGAGGACTACGAGCAACTGGCGGAAGTCGCGAAGAATCAAGGCGATTCGTCGGCGTGGGCGGCGGCTTTGGTTTTGGAAGCTCAGAAAACGAAAGCGGCGGAGACGGTCAAGGACGACGCAACCGTCACTCCCGCTTAGAGCCAATTCCCACGATGCAAAACGTCATGGCGACCAAGGTCGCGCTGAAGCCCAGCATCGAAATCGGCGGCATGTGGCCGGGCCATTCGGTCCAGGCCAACCACCCTCGACATCCCAGGAAAAACTGGTGGAGTGCGATGGCTCCCAGTGAGACGACTTGCAACACCTGCGGTCGAACCGTGAGTTCTTTCACAAGCGTTTTGAGCATCAATAAAACGACTGCGATGACGCCGAAGAGCATGAAGAGCTCGCCGTAGAGATTCAATTTTCCGGCGTCGTAGAGTTTCGGAAAATAGGCTGGCGAGAGCAGGAAAATGGACAGCAGGACGTGGACCAGCAGCGATACTTTAAAAAACGCAAACCAGCTGCGTTGGTGCTCGGAGCGGCCGCGAAAGGTGTTGAAAGCGGCGGCGAGTAACGCTAGTACTGAAGCCACGGCCACGGCTTTATTGGTGACAAAGCAAGGCAGATTTGCGGTCAACACCGTTCCGAAAACACAGTAGCGCACGACGGCGTAGGAGAGTGACAGTCCGAACAAAATTGCATACTTCATTCTTGGCTCCCTCAAGCCCCAATCATTTCTCGCCACACGTCGTACCCCAACCGCGCGATGATGGCCACTACCATTGTCAGGAAGAGGATACGGACGAATTTGTTACCCCTCAAAATCGCCGTTCGTGCACCGAGGATGGCTCCGGCGATATTGCAGGCGGCCATAGGCAGCGCAATCGAGTACATGACGTTGCTGTGCGGAATGAAGTAGGCGAGCGCACCGAGGTTTGTTGCCGCGTTGATGGCTTTCGCGTACGCCGTCGCAGTCAGAAAATCGAAGCCCATGTATCGGATCAAGCCATAGATCAAAAAGCTGCCGGTCCCAGGACCGAAAAAACCATCGTAGAATCCGATCCCGCCACCGATAATTCCGGCGCGGGTGTAGCGCGTTTGTTTGTGCGCATCCGCGATGTTTGCTTCGCCGAACGTTTTCTTCGTGTACGTATAAATCGCCACGGCAGCCAGCATGAGCAGGATCATCGGCTTCATAAATTTCGAACTCTTGCCCTGCATGTGCAGATTTCCGAGTAAAAGCGCTCCGCCGTACGACAGTGCGAATGCCGCCGGAAGCGCGGCCATTAAAAAACGGCCGTCAAAACGCACCCGCCGAGCGTATTGGGGGATGGCCGCCAGTGTTCCAAAGATCGACGAGCATTTGTTGGTTCCAAATGCGGTTGGCAGTGGAATCGTTGGAAATGCGAGCATCAACGCTGGCAGTTGAATCAATCCGCCGCCGCCGGCGATCGCATCGATGAATCCTGCGGCGAACGCCGCGAACATGAGTAGGGTCAGAGTCGTATTCAATCATCATCCTTAAATATGGGGGGATATGATAACGGCGAACTGATTTTTTTAACCGCGAATTTTCGCGAATTTTCGCGAAAACGGCGAACGGCCAACGGCTTTAGGGAGAAGGGTAACGGCGAACGGCAGGGCTAAGGAGCTCGGAAAGGTGGATGGGGGTGATTTGGGGGACACTAGGATAGAAGTGCTTGCCAGTCACACGGTTTGGTGTTTTGATTGAATGATGCTTTTATTTCGTTGAATTGAGAGTAAACTATAACACGTATTGGTTGTAAATAACAGGGTTTGGAGGGTGAGTTTGTGTTAGATAGCATTCTTTTGGTCAAAGAGTTCATGCGCACTCCGGTCGTGACGATTTCGTCCGAAGCGGGTCTGGATCGTGCGTTGATGATCATGCGAACACAACGCATCCGCCATTTGCCGGTCGTCGATGACGATGGCGTGATGATTGGTTTGATCAGTGACCGCGACTTGCGCTTATCCATGCTCGAAATGGAGCAAGGTCCCAGCGGTGCGCCCAAAGGGTACTACCTCCCGGCATTGACCAAAGTCTCCACGGTCATGATTACAACTGTTGTGACAGCTGCTCCTGAGATGCCGCTGGCTAATGCGGCGACGGTTATGAGTGAACGCAAATTCGGTTGCTTGCCCGTTGTCGATACGGTCACAAAAAAGCCCGTCGGTATTGTGACTGAAACGGATATGCTTCGACTGTTGGCCTCTATGCTCAAGAAGAAAGTGACGCTTGTCCAACACGTGGACAAATAACGTTGCGGCCATTTCCCCTCACCCCTTGGGGGCGAGGGCCACGGTGATGAGACATGTGCGGAACATCCGTCATGATCTCTCGACCGACAACAAACGGAACGCCGCGAGCGCATGATGTTCGCAGGTGTTAAACCAGAAGGGAATGAATTCCCGGATACGCCGGGTCTCCACACGAATGCACCCATCGACAGAACCGAACGGCACGTCCGCCCCAACCGGCCTCAATGGCCCCACCACTCCGATCGAGCCACAGGCCGTTCATCCCACAGCGGACACAGTAGGACATTCCAGCGGCGATCACGCAGCCACTTCCGACGCCCACGCCGATACTGTGCATCAGGCTGCGGAACACCATGACGAACCGCACGGCCGCTCACGCAAACACCGCCGCGAACTCACCGAAGAAGAGATGATCGTAACGCTTGACGAGAACACGAAACTCGCAACATCGTTCGACGAATTAGGACTCGAACCCTCCACGCTTGATAGCATCAAAGCCGCTGGCTATACCAGCCCGACGCCGATCCAAAGTCTCTTCATTCCGCGCGCTAAAACCGGTCGTGACGTGATGGGCCAGGCGCGCACTGGAACAGGAAAAACCGCCGCCTTTTTGCTCCCGATTTTTGAAGCGTTGAAACCCGGCCAAGGCGAGGGGTTTGCCCAGGCGATGATCCTCGCGCCGACTCGCGAACTCGCGATTCAGATTCACGGCGAAATCGCCAAGATCGGTTCCACGCTTGGATTCTCGTCGATCACGTTGTACGGCGGCGCGTCGTATGAACCGCAAATTGAAGCGTTGAAGCGCGGCGTTGACATCGTCGTCGGAACGCCCGGGCGGCTCATGGATCACATGAAAAGCCATCGGCTGGATCTGCGCGGAATCAAGATCGCCGTGCTCGACGAAGCGGATCGCATGCTCGACCTCGGCTTCCGCAAAGACATCGAATATATTCTCAAACACTGCCCGAAAAATCGCCAGACGCTGCTGCTCTCGGCGACGATCCCCGACGACATCCGCAAGCTCGCCCGCCGCTTCATGGACGACCCGATTGAAATCTGGACGTCCGTCGAAAATCTCTCGGTCGATACGATCGAGCAATTCTATTGTGCGGCTGAGCGCGACCAGAAATTGCCGACGCTATTGAAGCTGCTCGAAGTCGAAAACCCAGCGCTGGGCATCGTCTTCTGCGGCACTAAAATGGGTGCGAAACGTTTAGCCGAAAAGCTGAACCGGTTGTACATTCCAGCGAAAGAAATCCACGGCGATTTACAGCAGTCGCGCCGCGAGAAGATCATGGCGCGCTTCCGCAGCGGACAGGTGACGTTGCTGATCGCGACCGATGTCGCCAGTCGCGGCATCGACGTGGACGACATCACGCACGTTTTCAATTGGGACATTCCGTACAAAATCGACGATTATGTCCACCGTGTGGGTCGTACCGGACGCATCGGAAAATCCGGACGCGCGTTTACATTCGTGTCTCGCGATGAAGGTCAGTATCTGACCGACATTGAAATGCTGATCAACCGCCAGCTCATCCCGCTGAAATTCGACGACCTGACCAGCAAGTGGTGGCCGGTCCCGCCGACGACACCTCCCGAAGGATTCGAACACGAAAAAGAGCAGTACTTGTCAGCCGAAGGCGAAGGCGGCGGCTCGGGCGGCGGTGGGGGTGGCGGTCGCAAGAAACGCACGCGCAGTGGCAGCAGCAGTAGCAGTGCGAAGAAGGATCGACCTCGGTCCGAGAAGCGCGAACCGAAAGCACACGCCGAACATGCGGCTCCGAAATCGGGTGAGACAACACCGGTCGCCGCTAGCCAAACGCAGAGCGATCAGACCACGACACAACCCGCTTCCGGTGGTTCTGACGGTGGCGAAAAACGCCAGCGCTCACGGGGCGGTCCGGGACGTCGCACTCGCATTTCGATCGTCTGCGCACGCTGCGGTGTCGAGTCATCTGTGAATTTCGAACCCGATCCAACGCGTCCGATTTTCTGCTCGCCGTGCCATAAGATTCACAAGGCCGAGCGCGAAAAGCTTGCGGCAGAAATGGCTGTTTCAGCCGGAGCGTCGCATCTGCATGAAATCGATCCGCACACCGGCCACGCCGGACCGGTGATGTCCGATGCTGGCATCGATCAGGATGCAGCCGGAATTCCGTCGCATATGGACGGCGGGTTGGGCGGAGCGGATATCAGCCTCTTCGATTAATTGTTGCGAGTTGTTTGATAATTGAATACTCGGGGCGCGTCTGAACTCAATGACGCGCCCGTTTTAGCTGACGATCAGGATTCAATTTATATGGCTCGTGACATACAACTGAAGTGCGTGGGTTGCAGCGCCGAATTTGAATTCTCGATGCGCGATCAACTTTTCTATCAGGACAAAGGTTGGGATGCGCCGCGCCGCTGCAAAACATGTCGCGCGATCCGGCATCCGGAAGCGCCG
The DNA here is from genome assembly GCA_037129555.1 of Planctomycetota bacterium. Classification (GTDB taxonomy): domain Bacteria; phylum Planctomycetota; class SZUA-567; order H5-PLA8; family H5-PLA8; genus JANXLS01. The sequence goes on along the minus strand of JBAXUS010000162.1, from coordinate 5,981 downwards.
GTTGCGCATCAGCACGGCGACCATGGACATGCCAAAAAATCGCCGTCCGAATTGCTGCCCAAAGTCACCGATGCAGCGTCAACGCATCACGTTAAATTCCGCGTCAATTGCTCGACCTGCGGGGTTGAAACATCCGTCCCATTCAAGCCCGATCCGAAGCGTCCGGCGTTTTGCAAGACGTGCTTGGCCAAATCAAAATCCGGGATGCGCTGAGTTATGGCTTATCATTTTCGCGCGATTTTTTCAAGCCTGCGCGTTCCAGTAGAGCGATGATGGTAAGGACGATCAGTGCTTGAACGATGACAAGCATCCCGTTTGTTTCATTCAATTTTCCGAGCACTGTCGCTGAAAAACCAATAGCCAAACACGCCAGATGAATCGTCCCGACAGCTTGAGGCCGGGTCATGCCAAGATCAACAAGCCGATGTGAAAAATGCGACGTATCCCCTTTCATGACGGGCCGACCTTCCTGCAGTCGGATCAAGATCACCGAGCCGGTGTCGTACAGAGGAATGGCAAGGACCAGCAGCGGAACGCCAATCGCCAAATGCGACGGGCCCGAATCGCGATAATACGTCACGAGGACAGTGAAGCACGCCATGATATAACCGCTGACCAACGAGCCTGCATCGCCCAGAAAAATCGATGCCGGCGAGCGGTTGAAAAAAAAGAATCCCGCGCTTGCTCCACACAACGCGGTCAGCGTCGTCGCGTCCGTCCACTGGCCACTCTCTGCCGCGACGAGCGCCAGCATCGCCGACGAAATCGCGACGGTGCCCGAGCACAATCCGTCCATGTTGTCGAGCAGATTGAAGCTGTTCGTCACCAGCGTGATCCACAAAACAGTCACGCATTTCATCATCCAATTGTCGCCAATAAACGCCGTGATGCGCACCCCGCCGAAGACGGTCACCGCCGCTATCAGCAGTTGGGCGATCAACTTCACGCCCGCCGAGAGTCGGAATTTGTCGTCACCCAATCCCAGCACAAGCACGGCGAACGCACCCAGCGCGACGTAGATCAGCGTCCCGTATTCCGCAGCGTCGGCATCAGGCGGAAACAAGGTCCAATGTCGCGCCACGTACCACACGGCTCCCAGCGTGATGGCCATGGCGACGGCCACGGCAATGCCGCCGCCGTATGCAATCTCGCGGGAATGAATCTTACGCTCGCCCGGCTTATCGACAAAGCCAACGCGCAACGCCCAGCCCCGCACGAGCGGAGTCAGTCCCAGCGCGAGCAGCAGCGCGATTCCGGCGATGATGAAAAACGTAATTTCCAACGTGATTTCCAAAACGATGCCCTAAATCGAAATCCGAATCCAATACTCGTAGTACGTGCGTGGGTCTATTTCTTCCTGCCCAAAAAGTAAAAATTCGCGGCCGTCATGTGCTCGTATTTCGAACCGCTCGCGACGTAATCCAAGAATTTCAACGGCCACATCGCCCATCCCAGCGCAAATCGAATCGCATTGAACAGGACGAAATTCGAAAAGAGCGACGCGGTCAATGTCGGGACAATCGCCACATACGCCGACCACGGTCCACCGCTGCACCCCGCTTCGATTTCGTCAAACGCACCCATTGAATGCCGCAGGCCATCGAGCGTCCAGCGCCAGCGGTCCAGCGGGTCCGGGTGCGTCGGAAACATAAACGGGATCGCCACGTAGACCGTCCCGCCCGGGCGAACGACGCGCGCGATTTCAGCGATGCAGGCCCGAGCGTCCGCGACATGCTCAAGAACGTACGTACAAATCACACCATCAACCGACGCATCCGCAAACGGCAGCGCGGCAATATCAGCCAGCACATCCACGCCACCCTTGAGCGGCGCGACAATATCGACGTTCACGACATGCTCGCCCCAGCGCGAATCTTTCGATCCCAAATTGAGCACCAAACCACTCGCCATCAAGCCGCACACACGCGCCTCGCGCGTCGATTTCGTCGCGTCGCAAATCGGGTTGGGCGGAATCAACGCGCGAAAAAATGGCGTACTGCGGACGTTCGAATGCGGTGAGCGAAACGATTCCAATCCGTGTTCAATCTCCTGCGCACGACTCGGCGGATACAATTTCAACACGTTTGATTCAGACGAAAAAGAAGCGTTGCAACGGACGCATGTGAGAACATCAGCATCACCGGTAAGCACCACGCGACAATCGGGGCAGACGAGAACGCCGGGGGGGATTTTAAGGTTTGAAAAATCAGTCGCGCTCAAAGAGCCTCGCCTGGATGAAAGTCAATCAAACAAAAATGAATCGCAGTACCGACGTACGTACTGTATCGCCTTATATGCGGTTACCTAGTCATGTCTCAGCCCAGCTCCATTAGACCGAAACATGCGCACCGACTGATTTTTTAGCGCGTTCGTCGAGCATCTTCTGGCGCATTCTTTCAATCAATTCTTTTTCACCCGGCAGGAATGTCGAGGGGTTAATCTCGCGTTTGATTTTGCCTTTTTGCTTGATCGATTTCATTCGTATTTACCTCCGTGGAATTCGGTCCGCCAAATACCTGTCATCCAAGCCTCACCATTCCAGAACCACTTTTCAAGGACCCAACCAGGCATGACCCGAAACTCGTGCGCCTTGGGCCTGTCATGTTGATCTCGATACCGCCATTCGCAGGTTGCGCCGTACATCGAGGGCGAGCCGTTCACCGCCATAATCCTAAATCGCACCTGGTTCAAATCAAGATGATTATGTTCTTCGATCCAGTCAAACAACTCGTTACAATCATCAACGGATGGGTCGGGCCTACTATCAAAATCATCTGGACTCATGGATTCAATTCCAATCGATTCTGCTAATTCTACTGCATTATTTCTCCAACTCCTTCAACAAATCCTTCGCTCCTTTATGCGTGTTGTCGATGTCATACGCCTTGCGCGCGGCGTCGATCGCCTCCTGCTTTTTTCCGGTGGCTTTAAACACCCGCGCCTGGTTCACCCAGTTGTCCACGTCCTTCGCATCGAGCGCTCCGGCCACTCCGTATTCTCGGGCCGCGTGGTCATAGTCTTTCAATTCTTCGTACGCGTTCCCGGCCCATTTGTGGACGTCCAACACGTAGGGATCGATTTCAATATGAGCGTTGGCGAACGCGATCACGGACGTCGGGTCTTTCATTTTCACAGCCAGCTTCAAGCCCTCAAGCGCGGCTTCTTTGTCCTCCGTATTCACGGCCACGGCGTCGCGCCAGACTTGCAGCGCTTTGTCCAACTGCGGCGGTTCCAAATCGGCATACAATTCCGGAAGCGCATGGTATGAATTGTCCGCACCGACGTAGCGCGGATAGGCTTTGCGCGCGGCCTCAAGCGCGGCGATGGCTTTCGTCGTCCGGCCTTCCTTCTTATAAATCGTCCCGAGTTTCAACCACGCGTTAAACGATTTTCCAGGATCAATCGCGGTCGATTTCAAGTAGTGCTGCTTGGCCGCTTCAAAATCTTTTTTCTCGAACGCAATCGCTCCCAGCACGTTGATCGCGTCCACACACTTCGGATCTTTTTCGAGCGCCTTCTTCGCGAGAGGTTCCGCAATCGGCATCTTGCCGGTCATCAAATATGAAATCGCCAGATCGACGATGTCTTGAGCCGTCGCGTTCGGATCTTTCGCGGCTATCTCTTGTTTGACCAAATCCGCTTTATTAAATGACGGGCGCAGCCGGACGTCTTTGAATGACTGCTTCACGAATTCGTGTTGGCCTTTGTTCAAATCGTCGAGGCTCGCGCCGGTCGCTTCCTGCAACGACTCTTCCAGCTTCTTGCCCTTCGCAAAAAGCTGGATCGCTTTGATATGCGCGTCGAATCCGTATTTCTGATCGATGTGCTCGATCACATACCGGCCGTGAACATACGCCATCATCATGTTGCCGCGAAAATACTCGTTCATCTTGTTGATGTCTTTGACCTCATTATGCGCAATGGCATCGACCATCATGCGGTCGGATTGGAGGCGGCTATCGTTTTCGAGGTACGTTGAAAACGCTTCGGTATACCAGCGCGGCACACGAAAATCAGACATCTGCAACACCATCACGTGACCGAATTCGTGCTCCAAAACTTTGCGCCAATTGAACGGCGGATGCGCTTCTTTGCGGCCTTCCTGTGGCGAAACGACCGTGCAGAGTTTTCCAAAACACACACCCAGCGCGCCGAGATTCGGCAGCCCAACCGTACGCGCAGCCTGGTCCTGAAAATCGTAACACAGCTCAATCGTCAACGGACCTTCGGGCGCGAAGCCGAATTTCTTGACCTGCGATTCATACGCACTCTCGGCCCATTCTTCCAAATACGGGCGGACGATGTTCGCTTCTTTGCCGTAGCATTTTAAAATGAAGTGCTTCGTCTTCGATTCAACATACTTCGGCTTCACGCCTTGCTCTTTATCGCCGATCATGCGGTCAAGCGATTTGATCATGTTCAACGCCCAAACGTTGAAACCGTTTTTCTTGAACGCTTTCAGCAGCAGCGCCTTCCCCTTCTCTTCCCCTTCCGCACCCTGCCGCGACGTGTTCATACCGAGGCCGTAATAGCCGCGCCAATATTCCGGATCCAGTTTGATCGCGGTTTCATAGTACGCCGCAGCCGTGTTGAAACCGCGTTTGTTCTCCATCATCTCGCCGATGTCGCAATAAAAATCCGGGCACACAGGCTTGATCGTTTTCGCGCGCGTTTCGACTTCCGTAAACTTGTCCGTCTTATTGGTCTGAATGAAATACAGCGCGAGCTGCGCCAGTCCGCGCGAGGAATTCGGATTCACCGCGAGCGCGGCATCGATGTGCTTCTTCGCATCGTCATAACGCTCCTCTTCGAGGTCCACCTGCGCAGTCCACAACAACGCCTCAACATGATTGGGATTGACGGCAAGCGCTTCCTTCAAGAGCTTCTCGACATCCGCAAGTTTGTGCATGCTGCGAAACACAACGGCGGCTTGCCCCGCCAAACCGTCCGGCGATTTCGGGCGGATTTTCAACAGGTGCGCATACGCCTCACCCGCATAGGCCCAATGGTACGCAGACATCGCCAACTGCGCGGACCACAGCCAGATTTCAGGCTGTTTCAAATTGCGTTTTTCAGTCAATTCCTGCGCGGCGACAAACCCATCTTTGAACGCGCTTTTGGTACTTTTACTCTGAAACCCCAGCCCCATGTACGCGAGTTCCAAGGGGTCTTTCACGGAGTCACCACTGTAGTACGCAACGTTCTTGTCGTTCAATTCCTTAAAATGCTTCGCAGTCTCCTCAAGCGCTTTTGAATCACCCAACTCGCGCAAAACAAACGTTCGCAACGCCCATGCGCGCGGATTGTCGGGATGCTCTTTAATGACGCTGTCGAATGTGTCACGCGCTTCTGTGTAGCGACCGACTTCGAGATCGAGTTCAGCCTGAACAAGTTGCGCGCGCGGATCAGTTTTAGAAGCCGGGTCTTCTTTGACGATCGCGTCACACACCGCCCGAGCGTCTTTAAGCTTGCCGAGAATTCGCTGCGCTTCGATGAGCGCAAAACCCGCTCCGCGTTTCGTCGCATTCCACTCTTTCGAACCCGCGAATGTTTTGCTGAGACGCTCGACCGCTTCGGCGTAACGACCGGCGTCGATATTCTCCTGCCCCCATGCCACATCCTCGCCCGCGTCGTCGGCGGCGAAGCTCATTGTCAATCCAGTAAGTAAAACGAGAACGATCCAGACGGCGCGTGAAATCGAATTCATAAGTCGCAATCCTCAAGGCGGGTGACTGGCTGGACTTCAGTTATAGCAGTGCGTGAAGAATTTGCGAAGCAACTTACCTTACCAATAAATCAGTGGGTGCATCACCGGACTTGCGGCGCAGTTCCCTCTCCCCTTGAGGGAGAGGGCCGACGAAGGTACTCCTTCGCGGGGTGAGGGGTAAACGTTGATTAACCATAGCGCGTTAGTATTAATCAACGGTCACCCCTCACCCCGCGAGCCGAACAGCAGGCTCGTCGGCCCTCTCCCTCAAGGG
>JBAXUS010000161.1:0-14550 GCA_037129555.1 Planctomycetota bacterium | reverse complement strand
GCGCCCCGCCACTTGTTCTATTTAATTCACACCGTTCCGTTTAGCGTGCGTATTCGATGAAGCGCGCTTCGCGGATCAAGGTTACGCGCACTTCGCCGGGGTAATTCAACTCCTCTTCGATCTGCTTTGCAATCTCTCGCGCCACTACTGCGCAATCGAGATCGGTCAAGAGATCGGCTTTCACGATCACGCGCACTTCGCGGCCGGCTTGAATCGCGAACGCTTTTTCGACGCCCTTCTTGCTCGTCGCGATTTCTTCCAGCTTCTTCATGCGTTGGATATACTTCTCCAAGCTCTCGCGGCGCGCGCCCGGACGAGCGGCTGAAATGGCGTCGGCGATCTGGACGAGGATCGGATACAGGCTGTGAATTTCGATGTCGCCATGATGGCCGCCGATCGCTTCACAGACTTCAATCCGCTCGTCGCACTGCTTCGCCACGTCCATCCCGATTTGCGGATGCGTGCCTTCGATTTCCTGATCCAGCGCCTTGCCGCAGTCATGCAACAAACCGCAGCGTTTGGCGAGCTGCACATCCAGCTTCAATTCCGCTGCCAGCATCGCGCAAATGTGAGCGACTTCCTGCGAATGCGCCAGCACGTTTTGGCCGTACGACGTTCGATACCGCAACCGGCCCATCATATTGCGCAGCTTCGGATGGAGGTCATGGCAGCCGAATTCGATCGAGACATCCTTGCCGGTTTTGTCGATCAATTCCATGACTTCTTTTTCAGCCTTCACAGCCGATTCTTCGATGCGCGTCGGATGAATGCGTCCGTCCTGGATCAAGTTCAACATCGCAATACGCGCGATTTCGCGGCGCACCGGTTCGAACCCGGAGAGCACCACGACGCCCGGCGTGTCGTCGACGATCACGTCAACGCCCGTCGCTTTTTCAAACGCGCGGATGTTGCGGCCTTCCTTGCCGATGATGCGGCCCTTCAAGTCTTCTGAGGGCAAATCAATCGTGGCGACCGTGTTTTCGGCGACACAATCGTTGGCCAAACGCTGGATCGTGTTGAGGATGATCTTACGCGATTCGACGTCGGCGTTTTCGCGCGCGCGATTCACAGCGCGTAACGTCAATTCGGCGACTTCGGCTTCCATGTCGCGCTCGACGCGCTTCATCAATTGCGCTTTCGCCTGATCGGGCGTCATGCTCGAAATCGTAGCAAGCTTGCGACGCTCTTCGTCGATCAGCTTGGTCATCTCCGCGTTCTTGCCCTCGGCATCTTTGAGCAATTCCTGGCGGCGCGTTTCGAGTTTGACTCCGTCTTGTTCCTTTCGTGCGAAATCCTGTTCGCGGCGTTCGAGCGTCTGCAATTTCCGGTCGATCATTTCCTCGCGTTTTTCGAGGCGCTTTTCGGTGCCACGGCTTTCTTCTTTGAGCTCGTTCAGTTCCTTGTCGAAATCACGGCGGCGCTTGAGTTGTTCTTCAGCTGCGTCCGCTTTGATTTTTGAAGAGTCTGCCCGGGCTTCGTCCAACAAACGCTGCTTGACCTGCTCGGCATCTTTCCGAGCGTTGGCTTCGTGCTCCTGATGCTTACTTTTTCCAATGAGGCTGGTGATGAGCCAACCGATGAAGAGGCCGAATCCGGCGGCCCCAATGTACTCGAATTGCATGGGCTTTTATCCCTTTCATGGTGTGACGTGATCGGCGGCGTTACGAACGATCGTGGCGAGCTGCTCGCGGTGGGTCTATTGGGTATCATGCAGCGCGCTCCTTTCGATCCTATGAACGTCCAACCCGCGATCCGGCATAATGGGCCCTCCCGCGCACGCGCGCGAAAGCAAAGGCCAGCCGGACCGGCCGCAAACACGTGGTGACACATGTGTGCGGACGTCGTGGTGAAGACACAGAATAAACAAAGGGAATTGAGATGCCGGTCTGATCGGACGGGATGGAAGACATTCTAAAAAAATCGGATACAAACGGCTCACAGCGAATGCACACATCACATTCGCTTACGGATGGCGCCCGCAAACACTTGAACACACGCAGCAATCCATTTCAGTGACCGCTCAGGGCCACACCTGCGGGAAAAAAGAAGTCCCGAGGCAAGCAAAATGGCAACCGTTTTTGAGAGCCTTTTAAGGCCCGTTCTACTGGTGATTTTACATCGGCACCAGCCTTTTAAAACGTGTTGAGTACTGCCGCGCCGTTCCGTTCGATGCTACATTGTATTACTACAGTGTGCGTTCGCGCCGTAAAGCATTCCAATTTCGGTCGTTGGTCGTAGTCTCGTTCGAGCGGAGCGTATCGAAAAACCGCCTCATAGCTTCTCTGTCAACCTAGAAATGTAGTTAATATGAATCTTTCGTCAACCACAATTAACAGATTTTCAGAAATAGATTCGCATTCACGTAATTCTGAGCACCCATCGCCAATACCCGAGAATCGTCGCGGGCAGTCCAGTCCATGTGTTCGTTTTTGCCCACGCCGTGACATGTGGAACCTGCTGCGTATCCGGCAATTTTGCCCGATAATTGATAGCACCTGTGGCATGCTAATTGCTTTTATGATAAGTCCAATTCGGCGTTTATTGCCGTTTAACTTTACGTGCTTCTAGAAAAGTGAGATTGAGTTAACCACTCTAACTGTACTACAGAATTGAGTCACTATGCATCCTCCTGATTCCGTCTCCCTCCTCATAAAGCAAGACGAGCGAACTTCCGCGCGGCCTCATCCACGCACGGTTGGGTGGTTTGGTACAACGGCTGTCGCCATGGGCGGCATCAATCAAAGCCTGTTTCTACTGAATGCACTTTTTGTCGGTCAGGGCACGATTCCAGGGCAAGGCAGCGCAGCCGTTCCCCTGCTGATCGTCGGGCTGCTGCTCAGTTGGGCGGCGACACCCGGATGGACCGAGCTCATCTTGATGTATCCCAATCGTGTCGGAGGCATTGCCGCGACCTGTGCCGAAGCCTTCAGGCCCTACAGTCCGGTTCTCGCCAATCTCACCGGAGTTTGCTATTGGTGGGGGTGGGTTCCGACATGCGGACTGACTGCTCTGCTATCCGCGTCCGCGTTGAATCACTGGTATATGCCATGGTTTCCCGTTCCGCTGCTGGCGTCGTGTATTGTGATTGCGTTTACGATTGTGAATTTGTGTGGCGTCAAATGGGTGATGCGCATGGCCATGCCGATCGCAACGGCTTCGGCAGGACTTGCTTTTCTCTCAGCAGTTATTCCCATCTTCAGTGGAACAGTCGATTGGCATCAGTCCTTTTCTTACCAACTCACGGTACCATTTCCGGGGTGGTTCGGTAAAGTGACCAGTGTCATGGCCGGATTGTATCTGATCGGTTTTGCCGCCCCCGCCTTTGAACAGGCCGCATGTCACGTGGGCGAAACCATCGACCCCAACCGCAATGTACCCCGTGCCATGTTCGCCAGTGCCGCGCTCGCGTCGCTCTATTTCATCGTTTTGCCTGTGATATGGCTGGGCACGCTGGGAGCGGAGCCGTTGGGTAAAGAAGAATTAGCACTCGAATTAGGTCCCACATTCGCGCCCTTATTAGGTGGCGCAGCCAAGGGTGCGGCGATTTGGTTCATGGTTCTGAACATGTTTCATGGCACGCTCGCACCGTTGGCTGGAGCGTCTCGCACGCTGTCGCAACTTGCGGAAGATGGATTGTTGCCTGAATCACTGGCGCTGCGAAACCGCACCGATTCGCCATGGGTGGCCACGATCGTGACCGCAACATTTGCCATTCTCTTCTTGCTCATGGGGGATCCGGTCTGGCTGATTGCTGCCGCCAATTTAACGTACCTGATCGGCATCGCGATGCCGAATATCGCCGTGGGGCTGTTGCGCTGGAACGAACCCCGATTGGAACGTCCATACCGTGCCCCGCGCGGCACGATCTTGCTCGGAGTTTGTGCCGCTGGTGTCTGGGCGTTGACGACAATCCTAGGCTTCCAACAATTCGGGCTCCCCACAGTGCTCGTCGGCATCGCGTTCGCTTACTCCGGTTCCGCGCTCTATGCCTGGCGAAAATACATGGATCGCCGCAAGGCCGGGTTGCCGGGTATTGCGCGCACACTGCACGTGAAACTCACTGGAGCCATGTTGCTCGTCCTTGTACTCGATGGCTTGGGTTATCTGATCGCCGTGGACCATGTTCCCACACAAGACACAGCATTGATTTCATTGCTATCCGATATTTTCGTTGTGGTTGCCCTGCTCACTATCGCGGTCGGACTGATTCTTCCGGGTATGATTGCCCATGCGGCGGTTGAAGTGTCGAAAGCCGCCAACACACTCGTCAACGGCACATTGACCGATTTCACCAAAGCGATGCGCGCATTGGCAGCCGGTGATCTCAACGCGGCAAGAACCAAATTCAATGTTGTCGATGTGCGTGTTTTCACCCGCGATGAAGTCGGAGATATGGCCATCAATTTCAATCGCCTTCAAGACGAAATTGGGCGCGCGGCAGTCGGTTTGGACGGTGCGCGTGAGGGCCTGTCCGAAGCTCGTGAAGCCCTGGTGATGACCAACGAACAATTGCGGCAGGAATTGGCTGCGCGCAAACAAGCTGAGATATCCCTCCAAGCCTCTTTGAAGGAAAAAGAAGCCCTGCTCAAGGAAGTGCACCACCGGGTTAAAAACAACTTGCAAGTGATCTCCAGTCTTCTGCGCCTGGAAGGAGCTCGCAATTCCCGACCAGACACTCAGGCCATTCTGAAGGACATGCAAGGCCGCATCCGTTCCATGGCATTGTTACATGAATCCCTGTACCGGACAGGGATCTTTGCCTCCATAGACTTAGCCAGTTATCTCAAAGAACTTGCCACTCAGGCGTTCCGATCTCATGCGGTGCAAAACGGCCTGGTGCGGCTCGACTTGAAACTGGCCTCTGTCACCGTTTGCATGGATCAGGCCGCGCCCTGCGGATTAATCGTCAACGAATTGATCACAAATTGCCTAAAACACGGATTCTCCGAAGGTAAATCCGGAGACATTACCGTTTCGCTTCAACCCGTCGACGGCAGCGCCACATTCCGTCTCTGCGTGAGCGATACGGGTACTGGCTTGCCATCCGATTTTGAAACAAAACGAAATTCATCGTTAGGATTGCAACTTGTATCCGATCTGTCTAGACAGTTAGGTTCTTCGCTCGAAATCGGGCCGGTGCCGACCGCATCGTTTGCGATTGTATTCACGCCCGACGACATGAACGCATCGGTTGAATTGAATTAGGTCTTGATGTATACTTTTAACGTGATTTTGATCTATTACCGCGAAAGGAATTAGGGACCCGCGCATGCCTTCTTCAGGAACTAAACCGAGGTTATTTGTCGTAGAAGACGAGCTTGTTGTCGCTCGCGATATCCAAATCCAGTTGAACGGTTTGGGGTACGACACAGTCGGCCACACGGATCGTGCCGAAGAAGCCATTCTCCGTGTTGGCGAATTGCGCCCCGACCTGGTGTTAATGGATGTGCAACTCGCCGGAACAATGGATGGCATCGCGGCAGCCCAAGCTATCCGCGATCAATTCTCAATCCCCGTCGTGTTTCTGACAGCCTTCTCAAATCAGGAAACGCTGGAGCGGGCGAAATTGACCGAGCCGTTTGGTTATGTTCTGAAACCTTTTTCCGAACGCGAACTGCAAACTGTCGTCGAAATGGCGCTGTACAAACACAAGTCCGAAACCAAGCTACGGACGAGCGAGGAACGTTTTCGGCAACTGGCAGAAAACATCGATGAAGTTTTTTGGATCTCTGATCCTGCGAATACCCACGTATTGTACGTCAGCCCTGCCTATGAAAAGGTGTGGGGGCGAACCTGCGAAAGTATTTATAAGAATCCACGCGAATGGTTCCAAGCCATTCATCCTGAAGATCGCGAACAGGTTCAGAAATGGACCACTCAGAAACTGGAGAACGTCAGCACGACGGTGACATACCGCATCATCCGTCCCGACAATTCCATCCGTTGGATCAGCGACCGAGCCTTCGTGCTGCGCAATGCCTCCGGCCAGGCCTACCGCATTGTGGGCACAGCATCGGATATAACCGAAACCAAGAATCTTGAAGAACACGCTCGCAAGTCACAACGCATGGAAGCATTCGGCTTGATGGCCGGTGGTGTGGCTCATGACTTCAATAATATGATGACCATCGTGATCGGATATTCCGATATCTGGCTGTCGAAACTACCCGCTAACGCTCCTGTCCGCCAAGCCCTTCTCAGTATGAAAAATGCCGGAGAGCGGGCAGCAAATCTCACCAAGCAGTTGCTCGCTTTCAGCCGTCAAACCATCCTTGCATTGAAGGTTCTGGATCTAAATGAAGTCGTCAACAATTCGAACACTATTCTGACCAGCTTGATTGGCGAGAACAATCAGCTCGTCTTGATGCGTCATCCATCACTGCCGAAGATCAAGGCAGATCCGGGGCAAGTCGAACAGATTCTCATCAATCTGGCCATAAACGCCTGCGATGCCATGCCGACAGGGGGGAGATTTGTCATCCAGACCGGTATTGAATCCATCGATCAGGAATTTGCGAAAACGCATTCTGAATTAAAGCCAGGAACCCATGTCGTGCTCTCCGTATCGGACACCGGTTTCGGGATGTCACCCGAAACGTTGGAACACATTTTTGAACCGTTTTTCACGACCAAAGACGTGGGAAAGGGCACCGGACTGGGCTTGGCGGTGGTGCATGGCGTCATGGCACAAAGCGGGGGGGCCGTCACCGTTGTCAGCACAGTGGGCGTAGGCACGACGTTCAAACTCTATTTTCCCATTTACAAGGACATAACGTCGTCCGAAGTGCAAGCCGAAGACCTCGCCTTGCATTCCGGTCATGAAACGATTTTAATTGTGGAAGATGAAATCAGTCTTTTGACGATGACTTCGGACGTCTTGCAAACATTTGGATACCATGTCTTGACAGCTCACAATGGCGAGGAAGCACTCAAGCTGTTGGAAAACAACAATGCCGCTATTCATTTAATGCTGACAGACGTGGTCATGCCTGGAAAAAACGGACGTGAATTGGCGGACGCGGTTAAACCTAACTGGCCCGAACTCAAAATTATCTTCATGAGCGGTTATACGGAAGATGCCGTGATGCGGTATGGAATCAACCACGAAATCGTTGCGTTTATCCAAAAACCGTTTTCGCCCTTTGCGCTGCTCAAGAAAATTCGAAGTGAACTCGATGCCAAATAACCGAAATAATCGTTCCGGTTAATTTAGTAGGGTGCAATCAAGAATCGAACAAATCCTTCATAGACAGGTGATTGGTGCCCGGGAAGTCTCAAAAATGGCGCAAAACATTTTTTGATTTCTTCTTGACCGGCTTCATCTTTCCATTATAGTTTCTGCCCCATGACGGTCGTGCAATGCAGGCGCGATCGCCCCCATTTCTTGTAGCGGAATGGGTAGCTTGGGATCTTTTTTGAAATCAGCGGCAGGCTTCTGCCGTCGTGGTTTCTTTTTGTTTTTGGGGAAGACATGCCGACGATTAACCAGTTGTGCCGCAGCCCGCGCGTGGAACAGAAAAGCAAGTCCAAAAGCCCGGTGCTCGAATCCAATCCCTTTAAAAAGGGTGTGTGCCTCGCCGTCAAAACGATGACGCCGAAGAAACCGAATTCCGCGCTCCGCAAAATCGCCCGCGTGCGGTTGAGCAATGGCAAGGAAGTCACCGTTTACATCCCCGGCGAAGGCCATAATCTCCAGGAACATTCGATTGTTCTGGTGCGTGGTGGCCGCGTGAAGGATTTGCCCGGTGTTCGTTACCACATCGTCCGAGGCGTCTTTGACTGCCAGGGCGTTGCTGATCGCAAGCAGTCGCGCAGCAAGTACGGCGCGAAACGCGCGAAGGCTTAATGATATTCATTGAACGGAGTTTTCGTTCCGTTCAAACCTGTTGGACCGAGCACCATCTCCAACCTTTGGGCTTTCGCCGCGTGTGCGGCAAGGATGATTGAGATACCGCTCGACTAAACACATCACAAGACGACAAGAAAGCGATTAAGCTCCATGGCTAAGAAGTTCAAACCGACTCGCAAGACCAAGCAAGATGCTCAGAACCAAGTCCAGGCGCTCCCTGCGTTGCCGAAAGTCACTGGCCGTGGGTTGAAGCCCGACGCGGTTTTCAACGATTTGCTCTGCTCCAAGTTCATCAACTGCATGATGAAACAGGGACGAAAAACGGCGAGCCAAGGTTGTTTCTACGGCGCGATGAAGATCGTGGGTGAAAAAAGCGGCAACCCCAATCCGCTCGAAATTTTCACCGCTGCGATGAACAACGTCAAGCCAGTGGTTGAAGTCAAGTCCAAGCGCGTCGGTGGTGCGACGTACCAGGTCCCGGTTGAAGTGAACCGCAAGCGCGCCCAGAGCCTCGCGATCCGCTGGATTCTCGAAGCCGCGCGTGGCAAGAAGGGCCGTCCGATGGCCGAACGTCTCGCTACGGAATTGCTCGACGCTTTCAAGAAGGAAGGCGCAGCCATGACGAAGCGCGAAAACACGCACAAAATGGCCGAAGCCAACAAGGCATTCGCCCATTACGCGTGGTAATACGCCACTGGCAGCCTGACGAACCAACGACCCAATGAATTGGGCCACGCGGAAGAAATCTTGCGCGTGGCGCACTCTTAACAGATTTGAAATAAGCGCTTCATCGATGCACAGTTTTTTTGTAGTAGAAGTAAAACAAAAGTAGATGTTTGGCAAGCGAAACGTTTGCCCTACTTTTTTGAAAAACAGGCTTTCACGACGCCGACGGTATATTGAGACAGGACGAACTTCCATGGCAGACGCACCATCAGTCATCAATCCTAAAATTGTCAACACGCGCAACATTGGCGTGACGGCGCACATCGACGCCGGCAAAACGACCTTCTCCGAGCGCATTCTTTACTACACTGGTAAAGAACACAAAATGGGTGACGTGCACGAAGGCAACACGGCCCTCGATTACGATCCCGAAGAACGTGCGCGCGGTATCACGATTACGGCCGCAGCGACGTCGTGCGAATGGACCTGCAAACGTCTCGGTAAGGTCATGGACATCAATCTCATCGACACGCCAGGACACGTCGATTTCACCGCCGAAGTCGAACGCTCACTGCGCGTGCTCGACGGCGCGATCGTTGTCTTCTCCGGCGTGGACGGCGTCGAAGCACAATCCGAAACGGTGTGGCGCCAAGCCGATCGTTACGGCGTTCCGCGCATCTGCTTCATTAACAAAATGGATCGCGTCGGCGCTGATTTCTGGGACTGCGTGAACCAAGTCAAGACGCGTCTCGGCGCGAAGGGCTACCCGATTCAATTCCCGGTCGGCACTGAAAGCGATTTCACGGGCGTCATTGATCTAGTGTACATGCGCCACTACATTTTCGACAAAGATTCGATGGGTAAGAAGTGGACCGACAACGACATTCCTGAAGCGTTAGTTGAAGAAGCGAAGAAGCGCCGCGAAGAATTGTTCCATCTCGTCGCCGACGTTGACGAAGAGACCGGCATGATGTTGTTGGAAGGCCAGGAGCCGTCAGGTGACCAGATGCGCGAAGCCTTGCGCCGCATTACGCTGACAGGCCAGCATTTCCCGATCATGTGCGGATCCGCGTATCACTACGTTGGCGTCCAGCCGGTTCTCGATGCCGTCGCGTATTACCTACCTTCGCCGAATGAAAAGAAGTTCCCTGAAGGCCAAATTCCGCACAAGTTTAAGAAGGTCATGGTCAAGGACCCAGTGACGGGCGAAGAAGCCGAAAAGTCAGTTCCGGTCACAGAAATCCGCATGCCGCTGGAAACCGAACCGTTCTCTGGTTTGGCGTTCAAGACGATCTTCGACAAGCACGGCGATTTGACGTTTATCCGCGTGTATTCCGGTGTCTTGCATTCAGGCGACCGCCTCGACAATCCGCGCCGCGATAAACGTGAAAAGGTCGGTCAGCTGTATCTCATGCACGCCAACGAACGCGAAAAGGTTGAATTCGCGAACCCCGGCGACATTGTGGCCGTCGCAGGATTGAAGAACACGTATACCGGCGACACGCTCTGCTGCGAAGATCATCCGATTATTCTCGAAGCGATGAAATTCCCGGACACCGTCATCAGCATGGCGATTGAGCCGAAGAGCAACGCCGACAAGGACAAGTTGGCGACCGCGCTCGCCAAGCTGTCGAAAGAAGATCCGACATTCACGCACACGTTCGACGATGAAACAGGCCAGTTGATCATCGCCGGAATGGGCGAATTGCACTTGGAAGTCATTAAGAACCGCATGGTTCGCGATCACGGCGTGGACGCCAATGTCGGTAACCCGCGCGTTAGCTACCGCGAAACGATTACGGGTGAAGCGGAAGCCGAAGGAAAGTTTGTGCAGCAGTCCGGTGGACGCGGGCAATACGCCGTGGTTCGTCTGCGCATCGAACCGTTCCTCAGCGAACGCGAAGACAAGATTGATTTCGAATCCGAAATCGTCGGCGGCACGGTTCCGAAGGAATTCATCAAGCCGACCGAACAAGGTATTCGCGGTGCGGCCAAGAATGGTATTTTGGGTTCCGGCTTCCCGCTGATCAACTTGAAAGTCACGCTGTACGACGGCAAGTACCACGAAGTCGATTCGTCCGAAATGGCCTTCCAAATGGCCGGATCGATCGGGTTTAAAGACTGCGTTCGCAAGTGCGGACCGGTGCTGTTGGAACCAATCATGACGCTGGAAGTGGTGACGCCTGAAGAATTCATGGGCAACATCATCGGCGATTTGAACAGCCGCCGCGCCGCGATTCACGACGTGGTCAACCGAGGACATTTGAAAGTTATTCACGCGCGCGTTCCGCTCGGTGAAATGTTCCGGTACGCAACGGATAGCCGCTCGCTCTCCCAGGGCCGCGCGACGTATTCGATGGAACCGCACGGTTACGAGCAGGTCCCGAAAAGCCAGTACAAGAAAATCCTCGGCGAATCCTACACAGGTTAATAACGTTTATAGAAGCATGAGCGGCGAATGCGCCGCTCATGCTTCGCTTTGTTTTGTTTAGATGGAAATGAAGTCTGATTAAGTTTGGTTCTTTGATTTGGGCATAGGGTTCAGCGGCGTGGTCCGCTTGTTTAATGTAAGGGAAAAAGGAAAGTCATGGCAAATAAGATTCGAATTCGCATGGAAGCGTACGACCACGAATTGTTGGACCAATCGGCCAGCACAATTGTAGAACGCGCAAAAGCGACGGGAGCGAAGGTCCACGGACCGATTCCGCTGCCGACCCGCATCGAACGCTACACCGTTCTTCGCAGCCCGCATTGCGATAAGAAATCACGCGAACAGTTCGAAATCCGCACACACAAACGCCTCATCGACATCCACGACACCACAGCGAAAACAGTCGGCGCGCTCGGCAAGTTGAACCTGCCGGTCGGCGTTGACATCAAGATCAAAGCGCACTAAGCGTGTGTGTTTGATGTAGCTTTCATATCGAACGCGACCATGCTCTGTATAAGGGTTTGGTCGCGTTTATTTTTATAATTGAATGTCGCGATTCGGTATGAAAACGTTTAAAGTGGCGTCTATACTTTTTTGCGAATTGCCAGACTGAATTCGAATCACATACACAGTCCAATAACGACCTATTCCAAGGAACCCACCATGGCCGACAAACGTCCCGACGAACTGCGCGCGATTTCAATCAAGACCGGTTTCATGCCCTACGCCGAAGGCTCGGTGCTGGTTTCATGCGGTAACACGCAGGTCATCTGCACCGCGTCGGTCGAGGAGAACGTTCCGCCGTTTCTAGTGGGCAAAGGACAGGGCTGGCTGACTGCAGAATACGGGATGCTCCCGCGCAGCACTCACACGCGCAAAGCGCGCGATGCAGCGAAGGGCAAGCAGGACGGACGCACGGTCGAAATCCAGCGCTTGATAGGCCGCGCTTTGCGCCCAGCACTTGATTTGAAAAAGCTTGGCGAGCGCACGATCATGATCGATTGCGATGTGCTTCAGGCCGATGGCGGCACCCGCACCGCGTCCATCACGGGTGCGATGGTCGCGCTGGCGTTGGCTGTCGCGAAACTGAAATCCCAGGGCAAGATCACCGTCGATCCGCTCGGTCCGTACGTCGCCGCAATCAGCGTCGGCATCTGCGCTGGCGTCCCGACGCTGGACCTGTGCTACAAGGAAGACGTGGCTGCCGACGTCGATTGCAATGTTGCGATGACGGAAGAAGGCAAGTTCATCGAAATCCAAGGCACCGCCGAACACAATTCGTTCACGCGCGCCGAGTACAATGTCCTGTTGGACTTGGCCGAGAAGGGAATTCGCCAGCTCATTCAATTGCAAAAGCAGGCGGTCGCTGGAAAGTAAAATGAACGAGACAGACACTCAACCCCTTGCTGTTTACCATGAGTTGTGCTTTGACTATGAGCGCAAGACGTTGTTGTTTGATGATCGCGTTTTCATTGAGTTTAAAGATAAAATCAAAGGAGTCGTATCCAAATCCACAGTGTCCCTCGATAATGTTTCTCCAGAATACGCAACTGTACTTTTTACACATCGGTTGTTTAAAAGTGTTTTAATTGGACTTACCTTGGGTGTTTTAGTTGCAGGCCCAGGACTTGGAATGGTTCTCTCTAGTTTTCTTGTCGGTGATAAAATTGAAACGAATGCCTATTACTTTTTGGTAGGCGGATCACTGACCCTGTTGTGGGTGTTTCAGCGTTGGTTAAAGACTCGGAAAAAACGGGAGGCCGTGGTCTTTATGACAACGATGAATACGTCTGCTTTCGAATTTATCAAGAGTGCCGAAAAAGTAGATGAGTTTGACCAATTTGTGCTTCTCGTAGTGGCGAGAATTAAAGCCTTCAAGTTAACTAAATTGGGTCAATGAGTTTGTTCATATGGAAAATGGAACCATGCACCGAAAAACTCTCGTTCTCGGCACCGGAAACAAACACAAGGCTGTCGAGATCGCACCGCTGCTGAACGATGGCTCACTGCGCTTGGACGTGCGCGCGGCGGGCACGTATGGCGAGTTTGATCCGGTCGAAGACGGCGAGACATTGGAAGAGAACGCGATCATCAAAGCGCGCGCGGCGATGGCGCTGTCGAACGAATGGTCGATCGCGGACGACACCGGACTTTTCGTGGACGCGCTGAACGGTCGCCCCGGAATTTATGCGGCGCGGTATGCGGGGATCGGTTGTTCTTTCGCCGACAACGTTCGCAAGATGCTCGGCGAATTGGAATGCTTTCCGCCGGATCGCCGGACGGCGACATTCACATGCGTGATCGCGCTGTGCCGACCGGGCTTCGATCCTGTGACGTTTCGTGGCGATTGCCGGGGGCGCATTACGTTACGTCCCAGCGGTGAAGGCGGTTTCGGTTACGATCCGATTTTTGAAGTCGATGGTCTCGGCAAAACGTTCGCTCACATGACTGTTGAAGAGAAGAACACGATCAGTCATCGCGCCATCGCGGTGAAGAAATGCGGTGCGGCGTTGGCGGCGCTTTTGGTGGGCGCGAAATAGACGGATGTAAGTTGAATGCCTTTTGATGCGGAGTTGTAAAATGAACGATCAAAATCGAGATGCCGTTCGAAAAAGTACATACGCTGAGTCCGTGGCTTTTTTGTTGAACGAATTTGCATGGAATCCGTGGTTCTTGAATTCCTATTGGCCGGAGAATGAGCCCCGAATCCGGCTCATGTCCAAACTTGTTACTGAACAGTTTAAAGTCGGGGATCGCGTGATGGAAGTGGGCTGTGCAAACGGATATGTCGCGTGCCTTATGAATTCGTTGGGATTTAAAGTCAACGCGATCGACGCGTATGAGGATGTGAAACGAACAGAACTATTTCGAAAATGCAGTATTGGTTATCAGGAAAGCAACTTGAATGCTGTTAATCCGTTGCAAGAATTTGCGTCTAATTCCATGGACGTCGTGCTTCTGGGAGAAGTATTCGAACATATCCTCAACAATCCCGCAGGCCTATTAAAAGCACTTTATCGAATACTCAGGCCCGGCGGAATGTTGATTCTATCGACACCCAATCCGTCTAATATCATGAATGCTATTCGGCTTCTCCAAGACAAGTATGTCTTATGGGGAACGAACGAATTCATCAATGAAACTAAACTCTCAGGCGACAAAATAATTGACCGAGGAGACATTCATTACCGGGAATATCCCGCCTGGTTGGTACGTGATGTCATGATTCAAACCGGCTTTGATATTCGTGGTATGCACTACATCCGAACGGGAATTGCACCTCAACAGTCTGCTTCGAAACGACTGGCAAAGCATCTTCTCGAACTTGTTTCACTTGTAAACATGCGTCTCTTTTCGTCAGAATATGTTATCTGGGCAACTAAACCGAGTTGACTAATGGGCAATTCAATTGCTCGCTGGAAAGCGATCGCAGTTGTTGATACAAACGTGTTCGAAGGACTGGTCACGGCGTCTCTTGTTTAATTTGTTTGGATTGGACATTTTCTCATGCGAATCGTTTCCCTCCTCCCCAGTGCCACCGAAATCTGTTACGCGCTGGGGCTTCAAGACAGTCTTGTCGGCGTGACGCACGAATGCGATTATC
>JBAXUS010000160.1:0-14568 GCA_037129555.1 Planctomycetota bacterium | reverse complement strand
AAGCCAACTCTGGGACTTGAACCCAGGACCTGCGCTTTACGAAAGCGCTGCTCTACCGCTGAGCTAAGTTGGCGTGGGAAAACTGTAGTCGAAGCGGACGCTCGACACACGGCATTATGCTCGAAAAAAATTTAAATGCAAGCGCGTTCATGCATCGATTTGTGCAATTTTTACGGTGTATAGAGTGACATGAAACGCATTTTTCAAAACGCAATCCTTTCGCTGCTCGTCTTGAGCACACTTTCGGTGGTTGCGGCCGTCGCCGACCCCGCAGCAGAAATCACCACGCACGGTGCTGCGATGCGCAGTGCCGCTGACGTGCCGCGCATTGCAGCCGCAAAATATTTTCAAAGTTATGCCACAGGCATCAAGCCGCTGGTCCAAGCCATGACCAGCGCGCTCGGTGATAAAAACGCCGATGTCCGTTACTACGCCGTGCGCGGATTGGCCGAGATCGGTCCCAGCGCCCGGGACGCTGTTCCTGCGTTGATCCCTGTCTTGAATGACATCAGCGAGTCCGTCCGAACCGGCGCTGTCGAAGCGCTTGGCGAGATTGGAATCGCTTCCGACGAAGTCGTTTGTGGCGTCGTGTTTCTCTTGCAGGACCCCAGCGTATCGGTTCGCGCCCGGGCAGCCATCACGTTGGGAAAATTCGGCCCGGCGGCGGACATTCATCGCCCTGCGCTGACTGACATGCTCACCGATCCGAACGTCGATGTCGGCATCAATGCGGCACTCGCGCTCGCGTTGACCGGCGAACCCACTCCCGATGCAGCGCGACTTTACGCGCTCGCGTTGACGCGTGACGGAGCCATGCGCAAAGTCGCCGCAAACGCGCTCAAAAAAATCGGTGCGCCCAGCGTCGAGGCGCTCCTCGCATTAATGAATGATGCGAAGGACCGCGACGTGCGACGCGAAGCCGCGACCATGCTCGGCAAACTCGGCGACGTCGCGCGGCCTGCCGTCCCGGCGCTTGTGGCAACGCTCACCGATCCCGATCTCGATCTCCAAAATCGCGCAGCCCAAACACTTATCGAATTGGATGCCGCACCCGTTGAAGCCTCCATGCCTCTCATTCGCCTCATGAAAGACAGCAGCGAATTTCGAGTGAAAGCACTCTTGTCGTTTGAAAAAATGAACGAACACGCCACCGTTCTTCCACTCGCGTTGATGCAATCAAAAGACGATGTCTATGCCCGCCGCGAAGCGATGCGAATCCTCACGCGACTGGCGCCGCGATTCAAACAAAACCCCGACGCCCTGCTGATCGGCCTGAGCGATGCTGACGAGACGGTCCGAATCATGACCCTTGAGGCCCTGGCGAAAAGTGGCTGCGCCGCGAAGCCGCTGATCGCTCCGCTTTCTGCGGCGATGGTGGACACATCGCATGACGTTAAGAATCAAGCGGTACGCTTGCTGGCTACTTTTCACGACGATCCGGGCGCTGTCGTGGCACTCGCCGTCGCGCGCTTGAACTCGAAGAGCGCAACCGTGAAAAGCGAATCTGGTAAAGCTGTATTGGCCGCTGGCGCACACGCACTGCCCGCGCTCTCGGTGCTGCGCGCTGCGTTGAAAAGCGATGACACATACGCTCGCGAATGGGCGGTCCAAGCTCTGATCAACATCGGGCCGGCGGCGTCCGACGCCATTCCGGAACTCATCGAATCGCTCATTCGTTTTAAAACAAACCGGGCTGAAGTGGCAAAAGCGCTCGGAGCCATCGGAGCCAAAGCGGTTGATCCGGTGTTAACACTGTTGACCGCTACCGATCCCGCCATTCGCGGATCAGCGGCGCTTGCCCTGGGGTACATCGGCGAACCTGCGCTATCAAAAGTGAAGCCGCGCATTGACGATCCCAACCCCGACACGGCAGAAGCCGCTGTGAACGCACTCGCCAGCATGGCCCCAGCATCCGCCCCGGCAATTCCCGATTTAATTCGCGTCGCCATGTCCAAAGTGATCAAGGTTCAATACGCAGCGGGAATCGCTCTGGGTAAAATGGGGCCGCTGGCTACTCCTGCCTTGATCGAAGAATTGAAGAAGCCCGACGAAACGGTCCGCTCCGTCGCGGCGATCACGTTGGGTTATACCGGCAAGAAATCCGTGCCGATGCTCATCGACGCGTTGCGCGCGGAGCACGATCCGGTCACGATCAGTGCGCTGATTTACAGCCTCGCTCGCGTCGGCCCCGCCGCATCCGAAAGTATTCCGGCAATTTTGGAGATCGCCGGTCGCCCGTTCCAACCCAAAGACCGCGCGGCCATCTGGTCGAATTGCGCGTCTGCACTCGCCACCATTGGAGCCGCCCGCGAAACGTCCGTACCCGTCTTGTTCGGCATGTTGTCTGCTGAAGACAAGCCCGCTCATTATTACGCGTCAGCCGCCCTGCGTAGTTTGGGCAGCGACGATCTGCGCGTCCCGCCGTTGACCGACGCGCTTAAAAACGGCGCAGCCGCTTATGTCGGTCAAGCGCTGCGCCCCTTTGGCCGCCCCGGCATGTTGCAACTCGTCGCCGAAATGGAAGCTGGAACGCCCGAGATTCGCGATGCCGCTGCGCGAGCGTTCGCGTATCTCGCTCCGGATTGCGTGCCATTTTTAGTAAAAACGCTCGACGACAATCCCGCGTCGCCCGCGTCAGCCATCGGCGTGATACTTGCAATTGGTGAAGTTCGCGCAGTTGAAATCGAACGACGCTCCGTCAAGACCGTGACCGCAAAATCTCAGGAAGAATTACAGAAAGCGCTCGACGCATGCACTCCTTCGTTGCAGAAGCGCATTCAAAACGGCACACCGGACGAGGCCGTGGCGGCTTTATGGGCGCTCGGAAAGCGCGACGGAATTGGACTCGAAGGCGTCGTCAAAAAATTCGCCGAATGTTCACCCGATTTACATTCACGCGCGATGCCCACGCTCAGCTATTACGATGTGAAAGGCCAGGGCCGAGCACTCGTGCCAGCCCTCCCGATTTTATTGAAAGACTGTGGCATTGGATCAGTGGCCATACGAAAGCAAAAAGCTGCATGGCTGGAAAACGCAGGTTATTATGCTGAATCCGCGCCGGCGTTGGCCGATGCTTTGGAAGATCCGATCATCACGATTCGAACCGTGGCAAGCGCGGGTTTAAAAGCACTCGGTGCCGAAGCTCGCGGTTGTGTTCCGAAACTGGTTCATCTGTTGGACGAAGGCGCTCCCAACTCGGCGCTGTGTGCTTCAGCCGCTTTGACTTCCATAGGCTCACCCGCAGCCCCAAAACTCTTCGACGCCATCAATATCGGCATCCCGAAGTTCCGTGCGACCGCCTTCGCAATTCTCGCCACGATGAAACTCAACGCCCATGTCGAACGCCTCGCCGATCTGGCTGCTGACGACCGCGATGACGTCAGTGTGAACGCGCTGCGTTTGTTGGGAGCACTCAAAGAAGGCGCACGCCCCGCCGAAGCCAAAGTCCGCGCCTTGCTCGCGCGGGACAATGACCTCGTGTTCCAAGCGAGTGTCCAGACCCTGGCGAAAATGGGTGTGAACACCTTCGCTGCGCTCGCACCACTGACCGAAAATCCCAATGCGGATTTGGCACTGCGCGCGATCAAGGGCCTCCAAGGCGTTCTGCCGAACGATGCGGGTACGGTAATCGAGTTCGTTAAGAAGGGCATGAAGAACGAAAATCCGGAAGTCCGCGCCGCATTGATTTTATTGTTACCCGGAAAAGCAACGGGCACCGCCGCGTCGATGCCTCTGATGGCCGCCGCGTTGAAAGACCCGAGTTATATGGTGCGCGTCAACGTCGCTGTGTGGCTCTTTGACAACGCGCCGTTCCGCCCTGATTTGGGCATTCCGCTGCTGCTTATCGGGATCAAGGATCCATATGTCACGGTCAATACTGTTTCCTCGCGTGCTCTGATTCAGATGGGCGAAAAGTCGAAAGCGATGGTCCCGGAATTGCAAAAAATGCTGGCTGAGCCTGCTTTAGCCACACGCACGTCAGCCGCGCGCGTTCTCATCAAAATCGGTGTCGATGATCCGCTGGCGCAATTGATTTACAACGAATCAAACATCGCCGCCAAAGTCGAAGAATACCAGGCCAAACAGGAGCAGTATTTCGAAGAACATTTCACGCAGGAAAACGTCCACCATTTCGCGGCCGCGTTTTTAGACACATGGGGCGAAGCCGGAAAAGAGTATGCGAGCAAAGTGGACGCGGATGGAACTTTTAACCTCACCGGCTATAGATTGAAAGTCTTGTCCCGCCAAACCGCGCGCGCGGAAGGAGGGGCCAAAGACTACGTGAAGACGGGTGTGCTGGTCAACGGACATGCGCTGCTTGCTTGGCCTGCGCAGCCGGGTGTAAGCGGGCGCATCGCCTACATGAGCGGCCCGGATGGCGCGCTCTATCAACGCGCGGTCAAAGCCGACGACGCGCCGAAGTACGCGGAATACGCCGCCGCTTTTGATCCCGGGCCGGATTGGCAGAAGACGTTCACGCCTGTGAAAAATGCCGTGCGCCCCATTCCGCGCAGCTATTACAAAGACAATTCGCAGAAGGCCGAGCAGATGGAGTTTTAAATCAACTGCTTGTCCTTCAATTCCGCTTTCGCGTATGCGTACACAATCGGTGCGATGATCACGCCCGGAATTCCGAACGCGGCTTCGAACGCAACCATCGCCAGTAGAATCTCCCACGCCGCCGCGTTAATCTCGTCACCGACGATGCGCGCGTTCAAGAAGTATTCGAGCTTGTGGATCACCACCAGAAACACCAGCGACGCAACCGCCACGCTCGGCCCGACACTCAGCGAAATAATCGCGATCACCGAATTCGAAACCAGATTGCCAATCACCGGCAGCAAGCCCGCGACGAACGTCACAATCACAAGCGTCGTGGCAAATGGCAAATGCACTCCGAAGAGCGGGAGAATCAGCAGGAGATAAATTCCCGTGAACACTGTGTTCAACGCGGAGATCTTCACCTGCGCGAAGAAGACCTGTTGAAACGCTTTCGAGAAGCGGCGAACGCGTTCGAAGAATGCCGTAGACAGTGGGCCACCGGGTGCGGAGTCATGGAACGACAACATCGCGCCGATGACGACGCCGATGATCGCATGCAAAAACATTTTCCCGGAAGCGCCACCCATTTGCTGTAACTCGGCGGAGTGTTCTTTCAGCATGTTGACCGCGTGAAAATGAATACTTTCCGCGTCGGGGATCCAACCACCAATTCCCTTGGCCGTAAACCAAACGCGGAACTGGCCGACCACTTCAGTCATCTTGTCCAACATCGCCGGATAATCGCCAAAGCGCCCGCGCACGACTGCAACAACTGCTAACACGATCCCGGCAGAAATGGCCGTCAGGCCCAAGCCGATGATCGCGATCGCCGCCACCTTCGCCTTATGCCCGGCCACTTTCACTGACGTCAATCGTCCCGTAATGCGATGAACCAGTGCGTACACGAACAGCCCCGCGAGCAGCGTTGATAAAAGTTGGTGGCAGAGTACGAAGACGATCCCGAGCGCGATCAGCAGCCAGCACACGATTTCGTGTTTGGATGTCGTGACTTTCGCCGGGGCAGCAACGGGGGCCGAAGCGGGCGTTTCCATGATGAGCGTCCTTGATGTGAGTTTTCATCATGTTACTTCGAAACCCTGGATTGTCCAAACCCGCGCGATTTTGCGATGGTTTTGAGCGATGAATTCACGTCCAATTACGTCTGAAGTGTAATCGAAATTCAACGCGTTGGTTCGAGAAACCACGTGCCGATTCAGATGGGCTGTGTTATAAAATCAGTTCGTATTCACCGGAGGAATTTACTTTGTTCAATCGCGCCGCACTTGTTTTTCCGCTCCTTGTTTTGAGCTTTGTCTCACACGGACTCGACGCTCAAAAATCCGCCACGCCGTCCGTCCCCGCCGATGTTGTCGCCGCGATGGACGCCTTGCCGCTTGAAGCTCGTCCGCTTGAAATGCGCCGCGCAAAGAATGGTGCGATTTACGCGAAGCTCCGCAACGGGTGTGAAATCATCATCTTCGAAAAACACGCGGCGCCCGTCGTCTCAGTCCAAGGCTGGATGCGCACCGGCGGCATTCACGAATCGCATTGGGTCGGCGCGGGCTTGAGCCACTTCTGCGAACACATGATGTTCAAAGGCACGACCAAGCGCCCGACCGGCGTCCTCGATCAGGAAATTCGTGGAGCTGGCGGCGACGACAACGCCTACACCAACAGCGAGCGCACCGTCTATTACATCACCTGCCAGTCGAGCGGTTTTGAGACCTCGTTCAATGTCCTCGCCGACATGTTGATGGACTCCACGTTCCCGCCTGAAGAAACCGTGAAAGAACACAAAGTCGTCTATAAAGAAATCGAGCGTTTCCTCGACAACGCCGACGGCGTATTGTGGGAAACGTTCGAACAAACGCTCTTTCAAGTCCACCCCTACCGCATCCCAGTACTCGGCTACCCGGACCGTTTTCAACGCGTCACACGCGATGAAGTCTGGGGCTATTATCAGGAGCGTTATTCGCCGGATTTGTGTTGTTTCGTCGCGGTCGGTGACGTTCTGGCGAAAGACATTATGCCGAAAATGGCCGCGACGCTGGGAACCTGGAAACGCAAAAGCGTCCCGCCCGCGCCGATTGACGAAGAACCCGAACAACTCGCTCCGCGCCATGTCCAGATCACGCACTCACTCTGCCAAGTTCCGAAGCTGATGCTCGGCTATCCCGGCATCGCGCTCCGCAATGATGACCTCTACGCGATGGATTTGCTCGCGAGCATTCTTGGAGACGGACGCTCCAGCCGCTTGTCCCGGGACGTCAAAGACAAAGGCATCGTCACCGATATTTCCGCCAGCGATTACACGCCGATGTACAAAGGTTATTTCGTCGTCAACGCCTCGATGGAAGTGGGCAAAGTGGATGCCGCGCGTGACGCGATTGTCGCCGTTGTAGAAGGCATGAAAACAAATCCGCCGACAGCCGCTGAATTGGATCGCGCCAAACAAAAAATGAAGACCGCGCGCGTCACGGCTCAAATGACTGCCGATGGTCTCGCCGGAACGCTCGGAGCTGATTGGATCGTCGCCGGCGATCTGGATTTCTCGGACCTCTACGTCGAACGCATTCAGCGCGTCACCGCCGACGACATCGTCCGGGTCGCGAAAAAGTATCTCGTCGCTGAAAAATTAAACGTCGCCGTCATGCTGCCCAAAGAAGAGTTGAAAGCGCAGGCTGCTGCCGTCCAAAAAGAGAAGGGCCAGGACGCGACGCTTCAAGACGAATTGAAAGCATTGCAGGCCGATCCGAGCGTGGAGGGTGCGACGCTGCTCGCCGACAAAGCGATCTTTGAATTCAAATTGAAAGCCAACGGAGTCCGCGTCGTCGTCCGCGAAGACAGCTCGTTGCCGCTCGTCAGCATCACTCTCGCCGGATTAGGTGGAACGCGTTGGGAGCCCGCCGACTTGGGCGGTTCAGCCAACCTCATGGGCGACATGCTGGACCGAGGCACCGCATCGCGCAGCAAATTAAAAATAGCTGAAGAATCCGAAAACATGGGCGCGACGGTGGGCAGTTTCGCAACGAAAACAACGTTTGGACTCAGCGCGACCGGCCTCAAGCAGGACGCGGCTAAACTCCTCGACATCTCCGCCGATTGCCTGTTGCATCCTTCATTTCCCAATGATGAATTGGCGCTGCTCAAACAAGAGACGCTCCAGGCCATTGCGCAGGAAGACGAATCGATCACATCCATGAACACGAAGATTCTCCGTCCCCTCCTTTATGGCAATCATCCGTACTCGCGCCAGACGTTGGGCACACCCGAATCAGTTGCAAAGATCACGGCGGACGACTTGAAGAAGCTGCATGCCGCCTGGGTTCATCCCGAAAATATTTCCATCGGAATTGCTGGCGACATTTCAGCGGCAGAAGCGTTGAAACTCGTCTCCCAGCATTTCGGTGGATTGAAGGCCGGAGTGTTTAAGGCTCCAGCCGTCGTACCGATGCCAATACTCGGAAAAGGTGTCACTGGCGAAGTCTCTAAAGAGGGCATTCGCGGCGCAGTGTTGACGCTCGCATTCCGTGGCACGGATGGAAAAAGCGCAGACCGCGAAACGCTCGATCTGATCGCAAATCTTCAGTCTGGACTCGGCGGACGCTTGGGCGTCGCCTTACGCGAAAAGCTCGGCCTCGCGTACGAAGTCTCCGTCCACAACGATTCACAACTCGATGGCGGCGCAATATTCTTCTACATCAAAACCGACAACAAATCGCTCGACCAATCGCTTGACGGCATGTGGAAAGAAGCCAATCGCCTGCGCGATGAATTGGTCCCGGCGAAAGAACTCGACTCCATCAAAAACTTCCTTGCCGGCGACGAAGCGATTCAATTGCAAAGCCAGCCCGGCGTCGCGACGCGCCTCGCTCTCTCGCAGCTTTTTGGTGAAGGTGCCGCGCATGTGTTCACGCGCAAAGAACGCCTTGAAAAAGTAACGCCCGATCAAATCATGGCGGCCGCGAAAAAGTACCTCGATCCCGACAAATGGGTGAAGGCTGTTTTGAAAGCGAAGGAATAAACATCCGTTTCGAGTTTCGAGTTTCGGGTTCCGGGTTGAGTGAGACTATGAATCAAGTTATGCTGAAAGTCGTGTTGGTGGTCCAGGTACTGTTTGCTGGGGCGCTGTTGTATGTAGGGTATTCCTCCCGAGAGAGCCGAAAAGTCGGCTATCTCGAACTCACACACCGCGTCACGGCGGGCCAAGCATCACTCGATGATTTTGATAAACTGTCCGGCTTCCTCCCGGAAACGGCGGACAAGGCGGTCGTGCGGTCGTTGTTTGGATTGCCAACCGCGCGCGTACGATCAAGTTTTTTGAATGACCAAGAGCAGACTAAAATCGAGAATGATGTGTGGATCTATTATCCGCTCGGACAAAACGCTGCGCCCGTTGATACAGTGGACATCGAAAAATGGAGTGGACCCGTTGACTGCTTCATCATTCAATTCAACGATCGCGGTCGGGCAACGAGCCGGAAAGCCAACGTGCCTCATCCACTTCGAGTGCAGCCGTTAACAGCACCCGCCGCGAAGTAGACGAGAATAATTTGCGCGTGATTTCGCGCCGAACGGTTTAGTCGATAATCGAATGAAGAAGGACGAGCTTATAGTCCGTCTAATTCCCTGAATCATACCACCTCTTTAAGGAAGAGTCCTCTATGTCCTCAAACCTCTCCCGCCGAAACATGCTCAAAGGTTCAGCCGCCGTAGCCGCCGGAGCAGCGCTGCTATCCGCGCGCCCGAGTTACGCCGAAGACGATCCGACGTGGAAGATTGAAAAAGGCCGGATCAAGCAATCTGTCGTGCCGTGGTGTTTCAAGAACGTCACTGTTGATGGAGCGAAGTATTCGATCAACGAAGAAGAACTGGCCATCGCGTCGGCCAAGATGGGCTTGAAATCCGTGGAACTTTGCGATCCAAAGCATTGGCCGATGTTGAAGAATCTCGGGTTGACCTGCGCGATTGCCGGCAGCCATGGTTTCGTCAGCGGCTTCAACCACGTCGAGAATCATGCGATGTGTATCGATAAGGTCACGAAGTCCGTCGAAGCCGCTGGTGATTTCGGCTGCCCCAGCGTGATCTGTTTTTCAGGCATGAAAAAGCTCGATCCAAAAGATCCGAAGTGTCCGGACATCTCGGACGAAGACGGCCAGAAGAACATGGTCGAGGGTCTCAAAAAAGTCGTCGGCTTGGCCGAGAAGAAGAAGGTCACGCTCTGTATCGAAGTCCTGAATTCACGCGTGGACATCAACATGAAGGGCCACCCCGGTTATCAGGCGGATACGTTGGAATGGGCCGTCAAAGTCTGCGACAAAATTGGCTCGCCCAATTGCAAAATCCTCTTCGACATATACCACATCCAGATCATGGAAGGCGACATCATTACGCGCATCAAGCAGTACAAAGATTATGTCGGCCACTACCACACCGCTGGAAATCCCGGGCGCGCCGAGATCGATGACACGCAGGAAATTAACTACGCGCCGATCATCCGCACGATCATCGAAACGGGCTACACGGGTTTTCTCGGCCAGGAATTTATTCCTCGCAGAAAAGACCTGCTGGGCTCGTTGCGCCAAGGCGTGAAAATTTGCGACGTGTGATCGTAAAGCGATCACTACAGCACGGAGCAGAGTACTGCTCCGTGGCAACCGCGCGATTCGTTCGATATTTTTCGGAAGCCATCATCATGAAATTCTTGCGCCATTTCGCATACGCCATCGTTATCGCCGGGACCGTGTCGTTCGCTACGTTTGCCGACGGTGATGACGAAAAAAATCCTGCCGGGCACTCCACACACGGCGAAGCCTTCAATGAAGGTCCGCGCCAAGCCGCTTATTTGATGGAGGGCATGCCGAACGTTCATTTCGCGGTCACTCACAGTGTTCCGGAGGCACAGAAGTTTTTCGACCAAGGCGTCGGACAGTTGCATGGATTTTGGTATTTTGAAGCCGAACGTTCCTTTCGCCAGGCCGCTAAACTCGACCCGAAATGTGTCATGGCGTATTGGGGCATGGCCCGCGCGAATATCAATAATCAGGAACGTGGACGCGGATTTTTGAAGAACGCGTTCGATCGCAAAGCGGAAGTCACCAAGCGCGAACAGATGTGGATCGACAGCCTCGCTGCGTACTACCGGTTGAGCACAATGCCTCCTGCGAAAGAGTCACCGAAGACGGCGAAAGACGCGCTTCCGGCCACAAAGGACTCGCCCAAGGTTGAAAAGGACACAGCGAAGACCGCTAAAGACACAAAGCCACCGAGCGAAACTCGCGACGCAGCCAAGCAACGACGCAAGGACCTGATCCGTGCGCTCGAAAGCATCTGCGAAGAATTTCCCGACGATGTCGAAGCCAAAGCGTTTCTCGTCTTTCAGATTTATGACAACAATGGCGACTGGCCCATTGGCAGCCGCATGGCGGTTGATGCGCTGGCTCGGGACGTGCTCCGCGTCAATCCGATGCACCCGGTTCACCATTATCGTGTTCATTTGTGGGACGGAAGCGAAGACGCGCGGCGCTCGCTGGATTCTGCAGCGCTGTGCGGACAATCCGGCCCCGGTATCGCGCATTTGTGGCACATGCCCGGCGGTCACACGTACACGCCCGTCAAGCGCTATCAGGATGCAGTCTGGCAGCAGGAAGCGTCCAATCGCGTCGATCATTTTCACATGATCCACGACGGCGTGATGCCGGATCAGATTCATAATTACGCGCACAATTCAGACTGGCTCTCACGTAATTTCTGCGTGATCGGTCGTGTGCATTTGGCGATGGACATTGCGAAGAATTTGGACGAAATGCCGCGCCATCCGAAGTACAACACGCTGGGCCTTGCGAAGGCTTTGCCGGGATATAATTCGTCCAACGCCAGTGCGAAGCTCGCACGAGAACGCCTGATCGAAATTCCCCAGCGGTTTGAATTGTGGGACGACTTGATCGGCTTGGAAAAATCCGGACATCTTGACCCGTATCAAGATCCGACCGAACAAAGCCGAGTTCTTCGGACACTGGCCGTCGCCCATTATTTCAAAAAAGATTTCACTGCCGGAGATGCGCTGGTGAAGAAAATTTCCGAGACGCACCGCGCCTTGTTGGAAGAGCGTTGCGCTGCTTCGGCTGAGGCTGAATTGAACGCAGTCCGCGCAAAGAAGCCTGCGGCTGATATTTCAAAAGCGCGTGAGGATGCTCAAAATGCGCTGAACGAGCCGCTGAAAAAAATCGCTCACCGCATCGAAGAATTGGAAGCGATTCGGTTGTTCAATGAAGGTAAACTCAAAGAAGCGCTGGCGAAATTCGGCAAGCTCGACGCTATCCCGCGCGAGTTGAGTATTCGTCTCCGCTTCGAAATGGGCGACAAAGCTGAAGCCGAAAAACAGGCACGTGATTATGCCAAATCGGGAGTCAACCACATCCCACCGCTCGCGATTCTCGCCGATATTTTGTGGCGCAATGAGAAACAGGACGAGGCCAAAGAGACGTTCAAAAAGCTACGCGACCTGGACGGAAAAATGGACCTCGACCTCCCGATGTTCAAGCGCTTGAAACCCATCGCCGCCGCGCTGAATTTGCCGGAGGATTGGCGCGTCGACAAGCCCATTGGAAAAGACACCGGTGTGCGCCCAACACTCGATTCGCTCGGACCGTTTTTGTGGAAGCCATCGCCCGCGCCGTCGTTCTCGTTGCCTGGCCCAGGCGGCGGGCTTTACAGCCCCAGCCAGTACCCGGGGCAGCCGATGCTCGTTATGTTTTACCTCGGCCACGAATGCAAGCATTGCATCGAACAACTCAACGCATTCGCGCCCGTGAACAGCCGCTTCTCCGAGATGGGTGTAAAACTCTTAGCGATTGGAACCGATGCACCTGAAAAAGTTGGGTTGACGTTGTTGAAATCGAAAACGGACAACGGCTTCCCGTTTCCGATTTTGTCGGACCCCGAGAAGCGCGTTTTCAAAGCGTACCGCGCGTTCGATGACTTCGAAAACATTCCGCTTCACGGCACGTTTCTGCTGGATCGAAACGGCATGATCGTGTGGCAGGACATCGGCTACGAACCGTTCACGAACGTCGAGTTTCTGCTCGCAGAAACGAAGCGCCTGCTCGACTTGAAACGCAATCTTTAAGCAGTTCCGCACTTGATGGCATCGAGCCGCTCGATCAGCGCCGGGTGCGAATAATGGTAGGCGCTGAAAAGTGGGTGCGGCGTCAGGTTGCTCAAGTTTTTCTCCGAGAGTTTCAATAACGCACCGGCCATCGATTGCGTGTCGGTCTGAGCGGATGCGTACGCGTCGGCTTCGTATTCGTGTTTCCTGGACAGCGCGTTGAAGAACGGCCCACTCCAGAACGTCAGCGGTCCGGCGATCAATGAACACAGCGCCAATCCCTGCGCGACGCCCAGCGGAGTATGCGAATCTGCCGGCCACATGCCTCCGCCAAACGCGGCATACAACGGCGGCCAATGCAGCACCAAATTGAGCGCGTAAAAACCGCCGAGCATCATCCCGCACGCGAGCAGCATACTTTTGGGAATGTGCCTGAGTTTGTAATGCCCGATTTCATGCGCGAGAACGGCAGTGAGTTCCACTGTTGAAAGCTGTTCAATAAGCGTGTCAAATAAGACGATGCGCCGGGCCGAACCGATGCCGGTGAAGTATGCGTTGGAATGCGCGGAGCGCCTTGATCCGTCCATCACAAAAATGCCGCTAGTACCAAATGCGCAGCGTTGCGCGAGAGCGTTCAACGCGCGCCGAAGCTCGCCGTCTTCAAGCGGCATGAACGTGTTGAAAAGTGGCGCGATCAGCATCGGATACAGGATAAACATGAGCAATTGAAACGCGATCATGAAGAGTGCGGCCCACAACCACCACAGCGATCCGGTGTGCAGGATCAGCCAGATCAGCGCGAAAATCAAAGGGACGCCGAGGACCGTCGCGAGGATGCCGCCTTTGAAGCGGTCCATGATCCACATTCCGAATGTCGATGTATTGAATCCAAATTTCGCCTCGATTTTAAACGTATTATAGAGATCCAGCGGAGTGCCTATCAAGGCGCCGACGAACGAAAACACGAGTAGAAAAACGGCACCGCTCAGAAGTTCGTTGGGCACGAGGCGAGCCGTTTGTGCGCTCAACCAGGGTAGTATTCCGCTGAACAAAAAAAGCAGCGCAATCCCAGCATTTTCGAGTGCGGCAATATGCCCGAACGATGCGCGGGCCAGTGTGTATGCGACACTCTTGCGATGCGTCTCCGGATCGACAATGCCTTGCAACGATGCAGGAACTGCGCTCGCGTTCGCCTTCACATGCCTTACGTTCAAGCCGGCAAGTGCGCGCTCAAGTATGAATTCGAGCGCGAAGAAAAGGATAAAAACCAGCGGGATGAGGGTGTCGTAGCGCATAGGCGTTTGAATGTAGGGCGCACCCGGTGCGGCGTCCAGTCGATACTTGCTCACGTGAATTCGCGAGCGCGTCCGCCTACACTAATCCTTTGGAAACGTGACCGAAATAGCAGTCCCTTTTCCAACGGTGCTTTCAATGTTCAAGGACGCGCTGTGGAGTTTGGCGATGGTGTTGACGATGGCCAGGCCGAGACCGACTCCGCCCGATGTTTTGGTGCGCGATCGATCCACGCGGTAAAAGCGGTCGAAAATATGCGGCAAATGCTCGGGCGGAATTCCCTTGCCAGAGTCCCGCACAGTGATGACCGGATGGTGATTCACATCCGCCGCGATCAGCTGAACCGTGCCACCCGGCGGCGTGTGTGCGAGCGCGTTTGAAACGAGATTGCCAATCAACGAACGCAACAAGTCACGGTTCCCCTTTGTGGTGAGGTTCGCCGGTGCGTCAACCGTAATCGTCACCCTCGACTCTTCCGCGTTGACCTCATAAAACTCCTGGGTATTCAATAGTTCTTGGCGAAGTGAGACAACTTCGTATTCGATTTTTCCATCGGAATGTTCGGAGCGTGCGATGAACAGCAGTCGATCCACCAATCGCGCCAAGCGCTCGCATTCTTCCAATGC
>JBAXUS010000016.1:0-52477 GCA_037129555.1 Planctomycetota bacterium | reverse complement strand
GTTTGAGTTTTTCCAGTGCTGCTTTCGCGCGGCGGTATTTGGCGATGATGTTTTGAGCTTGAGCAGTCCACAAATAAGGTTTTGCATCCTGATTATGGTTGTCTACAAACTCCATCACTGCATCAATCACCTCCCGCACCGAACGGAAGCTTCCGCGACGGATGCGCTTGTCCGTCAATTCGCGGAACCACCGCTCCACGAGATTCAGCCACGAACTGCTTGTCGGCGTGAAGTGCAGATGGAATCGAGAATGTCTTTTCAACCACGCCAGCACTTTTGGATGCTTGTGAGTGGCATAGTTGTCTACAATCAAATGAACCTGCTTTCCGGGCAAAATCTCGCCGTCGATTTTCCTCAGGAATTTCAACCATTCCTGATGACGATGGTGCGCCATACACGTCCCGATCACAGTCCCTTCCAACACATTCAGCGCGGCGAAAAGCGTGGTCGTGCCATTGCGTTTATAGTCGTGAGTCATCGTACCACCTCGGCCCTTGTACATCGGCAGACTTTTTTGAGTGCGGTCCAACGCCTAAATCTGGCTTTTTTCATCCACACACAGCACCACAGCATTTTCGGGCGGATTGGTATACAGCCCGACAACGTCCACTACCTTCTCACAAAACTTAGGATCATTGCTGACCTTGAAGGTGCGAATCAAATGGGGTTTGAGCCCGGCTGCTTTCCACACCCGCTGCACTCTATTCTTGCTTGTGCCCAGATGTTTAGCCATCGAGCGCACACTCCAATGCGTGGCGTTCGGCGGTTTGGTTTGCGTGGTGGCTGCGACGATGCGCTGCGCCCAATCAACGCTGCTCGCTTTGCATTTACGATTGCGCGGCCTGTCCTTTTGAATGCCAGCACATCGCTCGCGAAAAAATCGACCCCGCCAACGAACGACGGTATTCGGTCTAATCCGCAGTTGCTTGGCAATGTCTTTGTTCAACATGCCCGTTGCCGCGAGCAACACAATCCGAGCGCGTTGCACGAGACGAACCGCCACCGTTCGGCTATGGACCCAGCGTTCGAGCAGCGACCGTTCATCGACAGACAATACAATTGTTGGTGCCCGCATCGTTTTTCCTCCTGTATGGAGTATCGACGATTTGCGGCCTGAAAAATTCATCAACTTTGGGACACTACACTAGCGAGACGGCTCTTCCGATGATTCAACTTTTTACTGTCCGATGTCTTTCAAAACGCCTCGCAACGAATCGACCGCGACTTTGAACAGCACCGGTCCGGTGAATCCTTTGAAGACGCCACTTTCGCTCAAGTGCGGCTCGAACGACAGGAAGCCCTTCCATCCGCACGCGAAGGCGTCTTTCAGAATCTCAGGAATCTTTCCATCACCCGTCCCCGCCGCAACTTCCCGCTTGTCCGACTTGCGGCAATCTTTGATGTGGAAGTCGAGGACATAATGCTTCAACTTCTGCCACGCCGTCCACGGATCATCATCGCACTGGATGAAATTCGAAAAATCAAACGCGGCGCGGACATGCGGCGAATGGATGGTCTGCAAAATATCAACATGGCGTTCCGCCGTGTCGCCGTACAAATCTTTTTCGTTCTCGATGAGCAGATTGATGTCGAGTTCCTTCGCCAAATCCGCGAGCGCTTTCATGCGCGTCATCACTTCGGTCCGGTATTTCGCCGGGGCCTCGCCCTTCGGCATAAAGAAGGAGAAGATGCGAACCGCGCGCGTCTCCAACATCTTCGCAATCGCCGCCGCGCGTTTCAAGCGCTCAAGTTCCGGCTCGAACGGATCGGTGATCTGAATCTTTCCGACCGGCGAACCCACACACGAAAACGCCACGCCCCGGTTGTGGAATTGCGTCTTGATCAACTTGATTTGAAAGTCTTCAAGGTCCATCACATTCTTGCCGTTGGCCCCGCGCAACGCGCAGTATTGCAAACCGTTTTCCAACAGCACGTCGAGCTGGATTTGAATGTCAGACGAAATTTCGTCGCCAAAGGCGGACAGTCGATAGGACATGAGTTCGGCTCCATATTATTCCGTGATGCAGGTGTCCTGCAGTCACGCGTCAGAAACTTGCAGGCGAGACGCCTGCGCCACACATTGCTTATTCAGAATCGTATTGAATCAACGAAAACACATCGTACTTCTCAAGCTTTTTTCGCCCCGGGATAAACGTCAATTCAATCACGAAACCCGCACCGACGACATTTGCTCCGAGGTCTTCGCAGAGTTTCGCGCTCGCAGCCATCGTGCCACCAGTGGCGAGCAAGTCATCGACAAGCAGCACGTTTTCACCCGGCTTGATGGCGTCTTCGTGAATCGCCAGCGTGTCCGTACCGTATTCGAGATCGTACGTGATCGACTTCGTTTTGTGTGGCAATTTGCCCGGCTTGCGCACCGCGACGAATCCCGCGCCGAGATGATATGCAATCGCCGGCCCGAAAATAAATCCACGCGCTTCAGCGCTGACGACCTTGTCAATTTTCTTGCCGAAGTAATGGACGAACATCGAATCCACGACGAATCGCAGCGCCTGCGGATCGGCCAGCATCGGCATGATGTCGCGAAACATGATTCCCTTTTTTGGGTAGTCGGGAATATCGCGTACCAATTCTTTTAAATTCACGGTTGCTCTTCCTCCAAAGTTTTGATACGCCAGTATCCATGAAAACGCCAGATTATTCAAGCGCCGAGGGCGATGCGTATCACGCTGAGCGGCACAAAGAGTTTATCGAAAACCCGCTGCTGGTGAAATCGGTCTCCGAATTCGTGCGACTGACCTATTTCGCCGACCTCGTTCCCGGCGCGCGCGTCCTCGAAATCGGAGCAGGTCTCGGGACGAATCTGCTGGCGATTAAATCAATCGCGCGAGTCACGGCCGTCGAACCTTCGCCACTCGCGCGCGATCATTGCCGCTCGTTGGGAATCGAAGCAGTCGCAACGCTCGCAGATATTCCAGCGAATTCCAAATTCGACATCGTCCTGTTGCGGCACGTCCTTGAGCACGTGGAAGACCCACGACGCATGATGCTCGACGCAAAATCGCATCTTGATTCCGGCGGAAAAATAATCGTCGGAATTCCAGTCGAGTCAATCACGGCCGAGCCGAATCCCAACGACATCGACTACCATTTATATTCATGGACACGCCAAACGATTCACAATCTACTGAACGATTGCGGATTCATCCACATCAAAACTCGTTTGAACTATCGCAACGGGCGGAAGATGCTGCTGCCCCTTTATCGATTTTTCGGAGCCGGCGCGTATGTTCGGGCGATGCAAGTGCTGGGGCGGGTAAGAGGTCTATGCGAGATTGTCGTGGAAGCAAAATTCAGCGAGTGATCAGTGTTCTTTTGCTTTATTCTTGCTTTTGCATGTCATTATACTGCATTTGAATTGCCCTCTTCAATGCCCGCTCACGATGCGTATCTCGTACTTCTTTTTCATGCCACATTCCGAACATAAACAATAGCAAGAATGCGAAACACAACAGCCGAGTAAAAAACAATTCGCGCAACATCAGCAGGCCGGAAACTCCAGCTAGAATTGTATAGAAAACGAAACAACATCCCGGTCCGCACATGCTAATGAACATGCTCGCAACAAATGCTGTAAAAAAGTAAGTCACGCCGACTAGTGCCACTTCGGCAAGAATATTCTGTGCCAAGATTGGTTTTGGATTTATCGGATATGCCTGCGCATTCAATGGGGCTGCGGTTGCGGTTTCCATATCGCAATCCTCCTTACTAGAGAAGTGGAGTGCGCCGAACATTTTCAGACAACAATTTTAGTGTTTTGAGACAAGCTATTTTGAGCATAGCTCACGATACAAAAAAACGGGCGGACTGCTCCGCCCATTCCGGGATTAATTGATTGCACTTTCACGCGTTCACTTACAACGCTTCGCGACCACGTTCACCTGTGCGGATGCGGATCGTGTCTTCAAGGTTGACGATGAAGATTTTTCCGTCGCCGATTTTTCCGCCACCAGTTTTCGCGGAGGTCGAAATCGTCTCAACGACCTTCTCCGCCATCTCGGCAGTGCAAGCGATTTCAAGCTTCACTTTGCGGACAAAATTCACTGTGTATTCGTGGCCACGGTACACTTCGGTGTGGCCCTTCTGTCGACCATATCCCTGCACGTCCGACACCGTCACGCCCGACACGCCC
The DNA here is from genome assembly GCA_037129555.1 of Planctomycetota bacterium. GTDB lineage: Bacteria > Planctomycetota > SZUA-567 > H5-PLA8 > H5-PLA8 > JANXLS01. The sequence continues at coordinate 48,324 of JBAXUS010000016.1, read as the reverse complement.
ACATGCCCGAGCGCTTCGCGCACGGCGTCGAGCTTTTGCGGCTGAATGATCGCGGTTACTAATTTCATATGCCTATCCTCCTCTTGGGAACCGCGAGCGAATCGCCGGGCCCCGCATACCTGTCGGAATTCAATTCCGATCTATTGACTCCATTCTACTTCAATGGACTAAAAGTTCAATCCAGCGTATACTAGGAATTAACATTCAACACTGCATCATTCAATTGACAGGAGACGCTCATGTCCAGCAGCATCATTTCCAGCACCGCCCGAAAAATCAAGGCGTTCAATCCTAAGCAATATCAAACGGTCGTCGGCTTAGACGGCTTCGTTGACAACATCATTGATGTCGTGGACAAGCGCGCCGATGCCGTGACGTATTCGCGCGTCGAAACCATCGCACTTCTCGGAGAGCGTATTTCCCGCGCGGCTGGATTGTCGAGCAATCTTGAATTGGTCGTGAATCAGCAGAAGCTCGGCGGCAATGGTCCCATCATGGCCAACGCGCTGATTGAAAACGGCTTGAACGTCAGCTACATCGGCTGCCTCGGCTACCCACTGCCTCACGCCGTGTTCACCGACATGGCCGCGAAATGCAAAGCCTGCTACACGCTCTGCGAACCCGGCGTCACCGATGCGCTCGAATTCCGCGACGGTAAAATTATGCTGGGAAAACATCAGACGCTCAAAGAAGTCCATTATGACCGCATGCTCGATGTCGTCGGCCTCGACAACTTGAAATCCATGTGGCACAACTCGAATTTAATCGCGCTGACAAACTGGACGATGTTGCCGCATCAGACGTCGATTTGGAAGAGCTTGCTCAAAGACATGGCCGGAGTGAAAGCGCCCGCCGGAGCGATTCTCTTTATTGATCTCGCCGATCCGGAAAAGCGCCCGGCTGAAGAAATCGCCAGCGCGTGTCGGCTGCTCAAAAACTTTCGAACAAGTCACAAAGTCGTGTTTGGCGTGAATCAAAAAGAGAGCATGGAAGTAGGCACCGCGCTGGGATTGAAATTCAATCCCGATAATATCGAAGCGAACGCAAAGTCGTTGCTTGCAGAACTTGATCTCGACGCGGTCGTGGTCCACCCAACCAAGAATTCGGCGTGCGCGACCGCCTCGGGTAGCGCGACACTCGCCGGGCCGTTCTGCGCGAATCCGAAATTGACGACCGGTGCGGGCGACAATTTCAATTCCGGTTTCTGCATCGGTTTGATGGCTGGACTTGATCCCGCAGAATTGCTCGCGGCAGGAAATGGTTCGTCGGGATTCTATGTTCGAAATGCAAAGTCAGCAGCGAATGCCCAACTCGCAGAATTCCTCGATCAATGGGCCGAGCGATTTGGTGATCCGACGTTCTAATTTCATGACGTGATCGGAAGGCACAAACGGGCTGGAAGCCCGTTCTACTTTTGTTTCGTAGGACGGGCTTCCAGCCCGTCTGCTTTCGGTGTAGTCTACATTGAAATTGAACTCCAATTTTCGCCAGGATGTTACCGATGATGATCACCGCTCCCGAATCAAACGCCTCCGTTGCCACACGCCGCGCTCTGCCTCGACGAAGTTTTTTGCGCGGAGCCGGAGCACTGCTGTCACTGCCGCTGCTCGACGCGATGTTGCCGTCGTTTGCCCGAGCCGAAGGCAAAGAAAAACCGCGCCGTATACTAGCTGTCTGCAACAATCTCGGTCTTGTCCCGGAGTACTTTTTCCCGACAAAAGCTGGTCGTGATTACGAGCTGTCCCCTTATTTGAAAATGCTCGAAAAGCACCGCAACGATTTCACGGTCTTCAGCGGAGTATCGCATCCCGACGTGGACGGCGGCCATCCCGCCGACAATTGTTTTCTAACCACTGCGCCTCATCCAGGCCGAGGCGGTTTTCGCAACACGATTTCACTCGATCAATTTGCCGCCGAACAGATCGGACCGCAAACCCGATTTCCGTCTCTTACGCTGGGAGTCAATGTTGCGCAAGGCAGTCGCAGCTTGTCGTGGACGGGTTCGGGTGTGCTCATTCCGTGCGAAGAAAAAGCGTCCGAAGTCTTTCGCCGATTGTTCATGCGCGGAACGCCGGATGAAGTCGCCGCGCAAGAACGCAAACTCGATCTCGGCGCGAGCATTTTGGACGCGGTGGCAGGACAAGCAAAGAGCCTCGAAAAAAATCTCGGCCCGCGCGACCGCGACCGCATTGACCAATATTTTACCAGCGTCCGCGACCTAGAACAGCGCATGGGCAAAGCCAAGGAATGGGAGCGAAAACCCAAACCGGTTGTCACAGCCAAGCCGCCCAGCGATCCGACCAGTGCGAAAGAGTACATGGAAAAAGTGCGGCTTATGTACGACATGGCACGTCTGACGTTTGAAACCGATTCATCACGGCTTGTGACATTGCTTCTCGACAGTGTGAATTCCCCGGCGATTGATGTCGCCACAACGCACATCGGCGACAGTTACCACAATCTTTCACATCACGGAAAATCAAAAGACAAGCTCGGGCAACTTCGGGCGATCGACGAAGGCCACATGAAATTGCTCGACGGACTCTTCACCGATTTGAAGACCGCGCGCGAAGAGGGCCAGCCGTTACTGGACCGCACAATGATTCTGTACGGCAGCAATCTCGGCAACGCGAACACGCATGTGACGACAAATTTGCCCACCATTTTTGCTGGCGGAGGATTCAAGCACGGGCAACATTTGATGTTCGACAAGGACCACAATTACCCACTGCCCAATCTATTCGTTTCGATGCTTCAACGCATGGGAATTGAAGCCGATAAATTCGGATCGAGCACTGGAACAATGCGCGGTTTGGAGATGTCGTAAGCGACCGCACACATCAGTTTTTCGTTTTAGATTTTAACAACCAAATTCCAGCACCCAGCATGAGTGCGCCCGAAAGCACCACACCCGCGACAATCAACAGGCGATAGCTGCTCGCTCGTTCTACGATGTCGTGTTCTATCATTTTTACGGGCGCGGGCAACGCCACCAATTCCGGCGCTTTTTTCACAACGTGTTTCGGTTCGGATATTGGAGCCTTCGTCACGGTTTGAGCCGACTTTTCAACATAGTGGCTCGCTTCCAAAATCCCTTCCCAATCCGTATCGAACAACATGTCAACGCCGGGATTCAGCTCCTTCAATTGACACGAGCACGCGCCAGTCAAAAAAGTCGTCGCTTCTTCAATCGTTGATTCAGACAAATCTTTTCCTGTCAACCCGGCGAGTGCCCGGCCACGCCCAAAGATCGGAAATGCCACGGGATTTGCCGAGTTGCGAAAGCGTTTATCGATCCCCATCAGCATCGCCACAAACATGACTTCAGCCGGATCCGTGCGTAATACAGGCACGACTGAAAAGGCGATTTTTAACGGCAGCTCTGAACGCAATCGCACTGTCGGGCCGCCCAGATTGTCATCATCTTTCGGCAACGCGATGATCGGCTCCAACTTCGCCAATTCAGTTTTCAACGTCTGCATAGCGGCAGCGTCTTTCGCAGGATCACCGGTCTGCACCAGCGCCCATACGACCGAATCACCCGCCGCCAAATTCTTCGCAATTTGAATTCGCGAGGGCGATGACGTCCATTGTTCGAGACGCATAGAACTCAGCGTCCCGGCCCACATCGGTTCGAGATCGTCGTTCATATCTGGATATTGCATCACGACCCACGGCAACGTTGCGTTCTTTTGCGCCGCCCACAATTTCGCCATTATTTTTGATTCGCGCGATTCAGTTTTCGAATCGACCGGGCTGTCCAGATTCACCGTTCGAACACGTATGTTCGCTGTCGCGTTTGTGGCTTCACCGGCCTGACGCAACGAATCGACAACACTTTTATCCGCGCCTCCCAAAGCTCCGCGATAAAAAACAGTGGCTACGTAAGGCGCACTCTCCCAGCGCTCCAATGCATAACGAAACACCGGTACGCTGCATGCATGAACGTGCGCCGCGCAGAGAAAAATGATCGATGAAAAGGCAATTCGTTTCAGCATAAAATCCCCTACGATTGAAGCGGCGGTCATTCGGCTCAAAAATACTCTTCTCGACAACATCAGCGCCCCTATATTAGAATCTAACTACATCATTTGCATTCACCAATTTTGGCGCAGAGGTCGCACGTGTCCGATTCAACCCAAGGAATGCCCACACTGTCCGTCGGATCGCACGGATGGCGCTGGATGTCCACTACGACTCTCATCGCGTTTGGATTTTTCGTCGTCACCTTCGTGATCTATTTTCTCCCCGCGATGCTGGGCCGACCCTTAACCCGCATCCCTGAATCACGCGTCGGAGCCATTGCGCGCGAAATGGTTCAGAGCGGTAATTATGTCGTGCCTAACCTGGGTGGCGAACCGTATCTTGAATTGCCGCCCGTGCCTTACTGGCAGGCCGCAATCTCGAGCGTTTTATTTTTCGGCGGCTCATCCGGCGACACGTTGCAAGTCACCCGGGCAACTTTATTTCCGCCCGCAATCAACGCCGCGCTTGCAGTATTTCTGGTCGTGCTTTTCGGGAGTATTTTATTCGGACGTTCATCCGGCATTTCAGCGGGATTGGTTCTCGCCGCATCAGACCTGCTTTCGTATTACGCGCAATCCGGATTCGGCGATGTCTCGCTGGTTCTTTCAAGCGCGGCCGTGGTGTGCGGTGTCGCGCTTTTGCTCTCGGAGAAACCATCGCTCGGCCCGGCACTACTGGCCGGATTCGGGTTGGGATTTGGCATCTTGACTAAAGGACATATTCCGCTCCTGTTGATCGCATTACCCTGCGGCATTGAATTATATCTGCGCAGAAGATCGCTCACCAGATTCAATAGTGTCTATTTAGCAATGGCATTCATGATCGCTCTGCTTGTGGCAACGCCATGGTTCATTCTCGTCAGCCGAAGTCAGCCCAACGCGATTGACACGTTGATAGCAGAGGCGTCGCACGCGTTCAGAACCGATTCAGCCACGCCTACCCTGGGATTAGGATACTATTTCGCTCGCATCCCTTTTGGCTTACTGCCGTGGACGCCGCTTTTACTGGCCGTGTGCGTCCTGACTTTCATCCCATTAAATTGTGGCGACTCTACGCCTTCAAGCGAACGCGCCACCCTGCGCTTCTTCGCACTCTATGCCGGAATTGGCTTTTTAATGTTCCTGGGTGCTCAGAGAAAATACGAGCACTATCTGCTCCCGTTGCTCCCTGCGCTGGCACTAGTCGCTGGCGCTTTGTTTGGACGATTGAATTTGCCAGGAGGCCTATCAGAAACACGCATGGGCTGGACTCAATTATTCATCGGAATCGCGGGCGCATTCGTGATCGGTTACGCACCGTTTTGGCCGAACTTATTGAACGCGCTGGGCTTTACAAGCGATGGTTATCTCGCTGCGCGCGCGATGAATTTTGCCGCTGAAATCGGCGGGAGCGCCCTGCCGCTCGCTGGTGCTTTTTTCGTCATGTGTTTTATCGCGGCCCGTTTTTGGACAAGTGGAGAAGGCGTTCGAGCAATTGTCCTGATCGCCACGATCACGTTTGCAGGAATTGTTTACTCGAATGTGAATTCGATAGAATCTGCTCGCATCACCACAGCGTGGACTGAGTATATTTCGCTTCGCCAATTGACCGACAAACTGCCGACCGGTTCGCGCATCTTTTCCGAAGGCGTCAATGAAACCTATCTCATTTTTCAGACTGGACGTCTCGTCAAGCCGTTGGCAAAACTTGCCGCCGATACCACACCGCCCGTCACTCCGGCGTACGTACTCGTAAGTAAAAAAACTGACACGTTGTTGGGGGTCCCGCTCGGTGAATCCCAAACCAAATTTGATGGCTATGCACTGATCGAATTGACGCCCATACTTGAGACGTCAATTCGCGACGCGCTCACCCAGAAAACTCCAGGCGATCATTGAGCGCGTGTTACTTCTTCGCTTCATCCGCTTTGATTTGATCGTCGATTACTTTCCGAACGTAGTAAGCGGTTCCCCACATCCTGCGGTCACCTTCTGCTTTCTCGCGGGCATTCGGCTCATCCCCATAAAACGTTGGCTTGAAACTCATCATCGGGCTGACGCCGCTCATCCCCGATTGCAACGTTCGGACAATATCCTCGGGCTTCGATCCGCGTAGCATGAATTTTCCGCCTCCGCGAGCAAACACAACACCCGGAAATGCGCGTTCCATTGAAAATGAGAATGACGTCCCGCCCATGCCTTCGCCTCCGTGGCAATTCTGACACCACCTCCCAAATTGGTGCCGGCCTTCTTCCATCAGCTTTTCATCTTTGGGTAAAACCGCCAATGGCTCGAGCGGTACGGCTGCTGGCCACTTCTTTGGCCCCTTCCAGAATTCTTTCACGACTTGAACCAGTGCCCAGCGATCCGCCTCCGGCAATTCACGAAAACTCAACATCGCCGTTCCCGGCAATCCGCGCGTCAACGTTCGGAAAATATCTTCATCCGTGGGCAACGTACCTTTCTCGGTCGAACGCAGTTTAAATGATGCTAAAGGGGTCGTGAAATTGGCCGGGCGCGAATTGAAATTCAAGCGTGTGACCAAAACGCCATCGCCCTTTCCCTCGCCGCCGTGACAGGCCGCGCAGGCTTTCACGTAGATGTCTTTTCCACGCGCGAGTAGTTTCTCGTCCGCTGCCGGTGCTGCCGACACCGCAACATCTCCCCAGGACGAAGCGCCATTTGCCGGGACGCCTTTGATCTCCAATTCAATCACAGGCCCCGGATCGAAACCCGCTTCGCCATTGATGCTGGCTGACCCAGAACGTCGATTCATAAAGACGGATGCCAGTACTGCGGCAATCGGAAGAATTATCAGCAACCACGACCATACGGGCACTTTTTTCGTCGGCGTATCACTCATGAGTTTTATTTTTCGGAGTCCTTGACGTTGATCTTGATTTCACCGGCCGCACCGCCCATCGCATCGCGCACCGAGATTGTCCACTTACCGGATGGGTCGTTTAATGCAAATGAAATAATGTGGCTCAATGCGCCATCTTTCGACGCAATCATGCCACCATAATGCGCGCGATCGATCGTGTCCGGCCCCGTCACGCGGAGCGAATACAGCGCAGCAACCGGGCCTTCTTTCGGAGTGCTAATCGCAACTTCGAATCGCTGCAGTTTGGCAACATCGCCGATAGCGGAAACATCGAGCTTAGCGGGAATTTCAGTACGTAGCGACACGACGACGGGTTTGACTGGGTCGACATTTCCGACTAGTTTTTTAATCGGTGACGATTGCATGAGACGCGCGTCGTCTCCGATTCCGTGAGCAACAATTCCATCGATCCACACTGGCTCTTTGAAATGCAATTCAAACGGCTCGACTTTTTCGAACGCCCAATTACCGTCGCCTTCGACACCCAATTCATGCAACCGTGCTTGAGGATTTCGGCGAAGAGCCAGAACGATCCCGGGCTTTGCGGCATTCGACGTGCGGAGGCGAATCACCTGCGTACCATGTGGCAATTTCGTTTTGCTCCAATCAATCAACCCGGTGTCCAGCGTCTCCTGAAATACAAGATCGATCAACGCCTTGCGCATCGTCTTCGCGCGTGGCAATTCCGGGTGCAGACGCCAACGCAAATAATCCGTGAGGTCGAGATTCAAATAAATCGACTTGTTGCGCGTCGCGAAAACGGGGCAGAGGCGGTACTCCGCGCCATTGCGTTTACCGCTGCGCTCGGGGTCCTGCCACTTGGGCTCGTCTGAAAAAACAGGCGGAAGATTGGCCCAGAATTCAGCGTCCCACTTTGCCATCGCGCCCGTGTCGCCCGGAAGAGGCGTGATGCGGTTGAGCGCTTTCATCGGTCTAGGAAAAATAGGTTCGGTTGACGTATTGACGCCGAAGAGATCATCCAATGCTGGTCGCGCCCTCAACCGAGCGTGTTCGTCAAAACGCCCGCACACGGCATCGGCGATGACGCGTCCGCCGTTCGCCGCGAATAGTTTAATCGCTTCAATCTCACGATCACTGAGTGCGATCACACGCGGGAGGATCAGCGTCTTGATTCCGTTTTCCGGACGCAGTAATTCACCGCGTTCAACGTCGCGCGTGCTTGTGTAACGCCACGCGATGCCGCAATCGTCGAGCAGCTTTTCCCAACTTTCGCGCAGGCGCAATTGAGGGGACTCGCGGCGCTCGGCGCTCGAATCCGCGCCCCAGGTTTGGAGCCACTCGGAGCCGTGCAATTTGTCAGCTTCGAAGAGCCAGTTCACGCGAATACTCGCCGGCGAATACAGCATCGCGACACCGTCATCCATGTGCCGCGAGCGCGCCAGCACACGACCCGTCGGGCCGTTCAGCGACGCAAGTGTTGGGGCCAGCGCAACGGCCAATTCCGTCGGCGCGCCACTGACATCAAACAGAGCGTTGCCACCGGCTGGGCCGGCGTTTGATACGTCCCAGAACAACACGCCGCGCGGGCCGCCTTCCAACGCAAACTGCCACGCGGTTCGCGATACATCAGCAACCGTTGCAGCACTGCCGTCTGCGGGCAACGTCAGCGCAGCGAGTGCTGCTTTTCCTGGCGCAAGGTCCCGCCACAAAGCTCGCGCTCCACCAATATCGTAGGCTTCGACAACATCCAAATCATTCGCCAGCCGTGACCAATCCCAGCCTCCAAACGCGAACGGTCCCATGGCTCCGGTCACACCGACTTTCGCACGTGGAATTCTCGTACGAAGAAGATCCGCGCCTTCCCGCAGCACCTTTGAAAATGTGTAGTCCTGAAATTCGCGAAAATCAGCCCACGGCGCAAAGTTTCCAACACCATCTTTCAGACGCAGCCGCACGTCATCAGTGGTCATGGGAACGACGGTCTGCCAGCTTTCAAATTGAGTGCCCCAGGATTCGTTGAGCGCCTGGATCGTCCCGTAAGCGTCGCGCTCCAACCAGCGACGGAATTCGTCCAGCGCTGCCGGGCTGAAATCAAAATCGACCGCAGCATTCAAGCGGGTCATTGAGGGTTCAGACGAGAGTGAAAAAAACAACGGTGCGTCAGTTGCGTACACTTCTGAAATGCGTTGAATCTCTCCTCCGAAGGCGTCCGCGAACGCTTGCGAACACAAGGAGGGCTCACGAGACAGCGGGGCACTGCCATTGCGATCGGCTTGAATCGCAGTAATTGTTTTCTGCCACAATCCTTTTTCGGTGTGATAGCGGGAGAGCATTTGGCGGGTGACGTTCTCAACGTAAAACGGAGCGTTTCCTTTGCGTAACGATTCACGGCGCGCGGCACTGGTTCTGATTTGCATCCCGCCAAAAATCCCGACTTCATTCAATTTAGTCCATGCGCCACTCACAGGCGGATTTGACGTCATCGCGATCCAACGGTCCCAGACCAACGGTTTAGCTTCGGCGGGAATTTCGAGCGCGAAATCGCCGCCTAATTTCGACGCTTTCTTTCCCGGCGAAACGATGGAAAAATCGGCGTGTAACCTGACACTGTTCGCACCACCTTTATACATTTCATTTGGCAACACCAGATCTGCGGGTGGCGAAATCCGGAATTCGCGTTCCAACACTTTTCCCACTTGCGATGACAAATCAATCACACCGCGAGCGAGATGCCGTCCCAGCGCGTCGCTAATCACGTACTCACCGCGAGCGTCACGCAACAAGTCATCGGGCCCGGAGAGATTGAAAAACGCGTCCTCACCCAATTTCACAGACGGCGTCACAACAGTGAGTGTCAACTCCAGTGCCACAGGGTCCAGGTCGGGCAATTTCAAGTCGTTGAGTGGATCGGGGAGCGACGGTTTTGGTGTCATCGCATCAGTCTTTTTGAGATCGACTTTTGGAGGTTCGATCCGGGTCATCAAATTCTTTTTCAGCATCAAAAACGACAACGGATCATTCAGCCAGGTCGTACTCGGATTCGCTGGTGTCGTCGCAGGCTCGGCTTTTTTCGTGGGGATAGTCGGGAGCATAACGGCTTCGCCAACGACCGAGTCTTTGTCATCGTTTTCATCCAAGCGCGGCGAGAATGCGTCTGGAATTCGTGCGGAGGAGTCGCTTGATTTGGGCGATTTGTCGGGCTCGTTTTTGGGCTTAGGTTCGCGCCCCGGCTCTTCGACCGCACTCACCGAACATGACGCTGCGAACAACACAAGCACCGCCAGTGCGTAGCTTGCGAGACTCCCGCTGCCAAGCCCCAAACTCACTCTCATGGTTTTCTCTGAGCGTCATCCGACGTGAAGATCACTTCCGTGTCCGTTTTCGGAAAGACGTAGTCGCTGTATGGAATCTTCAAATCTTCGCCCCAGCTTCCATCGGGCTTCTGGCGGCGGACTATGAAATACCACTTCGCTGGGTCCGCATCGCCACCTCTGAACTCCATCAGCAATTCGTTCTTGTTTATTGAAGCGCCTTTTCTCGCGACGGGTTGTCCTGCGTATTCTTTTACTTTTGGCACAGGCTTGGGCTGGTTGAGGATCAAAACAAAAATACCGACGACGACGACTCCGATGAATCCCGCCACGGCCCACACCCATTGAGGCATGCTTTTGCGAGATTGGCTGGATTGAAAATCGACCTCGGTTTCGTCCCCCTCCCCCAGCCCGTCGGAGACGCGCGGAACTTGGGTTTCGGTCGGAGAGATCGTTGATCGGCTGCGGGCCGACATGGTTTCAGTGGGCCGTCCGCTCACTGCTATCGTCGCATTCGCGCCGGTGCGCAAGCGCGGTCCGGCGGTGCGCGGTACGCTGGTCGCGTTAGGGTTGGGCGATGTTCCAAAATGAATCTGCTCAAGCGGAATTTCGTCCGCGCCGGGAACGCGGCCTTCTGCGACGTCGAGCACAATCTGGTCCGGCACAATATCCCACAATGCTCGGGCCAAAGCAGGGCAGTCAGCGAAACGGTCTTCCGGTTTTTTCTCCAAACATTTATGAACAATCGCGGCCAGTTCCGGCTTGATTTCCGGGACCAATTGTTCGAGGTCAGGCGGCGGCGTTTCGATATGCTGACGGATGATTGCGATCGCGGATTTACCCGTGAACGGCAGCTGTCCACTCAACGCTTCGTAAAGCACAACGCCCAAGCTGTAGAGGTCCGTCGGCGGACCGGAGGCTCGGCCTTCGGCGGCTTCGGGGGGCATGTAGTCAGGCGTCCCCATGATCGCGCCGACGCTCGTCAAGCCGGAGTCGGCCTCATCTTTCGCCAGACCAAAATCCATCAACACGGCTCGACGGCCGCACAGCATGATGTTGCCACCTTTGATGTCGCGGTGCAGAATGCCTTTTTGGTGGACATAAAAAAGCGCGGAGACAATCTGAATTGTGTATTGCATCAAGTCCGGCGCTGGGATGCGATGGAGTCGGCGCACGGCGCTCAACAGTGTTTCGCCACGGAGTAATTCCATCGCAAAATAATGGCATCCGCGTTCGGAGCCAACACTGTAGACGTGCAATAAATTCGGATGTGACAACCTGGCCATCGCGCGGGCTTCACGTTCGAAACGCTGTGCCTGCCGACGGTCGTTGTAACCATCCGTGAACATCACTTTCAGCGCAACGGTTCGATCCAGTTCAGTGTCGGTGGCTTTGAAGACAAGCCCCATCCCGCCCTCGCCGATTTTTTCGATGATCTCATATTTGCCCAAACGTTCGCCGGGTTGCAACGTGGTCGCACCGCACTCACTGTCTGGAGACGCGCCGTTGGTGTTCAGCCCGCCAAGCAACGAGGGACTGTTGAGGTATGGCTCAGTTTGGGCCGATTGAGGGTCGTCTTGATTCGCCGAAGCCATGAATTGAAATACACCGAAAAATGTCCCGGGAACTGCCCCGTAACGCCGTTCCACCGTGCTAGTATCTCACATGCGACAGCGGCTTCAAGTCACCGTTGGCCGGAAATCACTACATCATGATTCCATATGCACGCAACTTGGCGTAAAGCGTGCTGCGATCGATGCCCAATTTTTCGGCAGCGAGCTTTTTGTTGTTATCGGCAGACTCCAGCACCTTCAAGATATGAATCTTTTCGATGTCCGCCAATTTGTCGCCCATCAAGGGGATGGGAATCGACGCGCGCGTTTCATCGATGTGCGTCACGGCGGGTTTCGGGATGGTGGGGAGTTGCAACGCGCTTTCGCCCGGGCGATTTTGAATGTCGCCTGCGTCGGCCTGGCACTCCGTCGGCAAGTCCGCGATGCTGATGATTTCATTGGGACACAAGACGGCCATGCGCTCGCACAAGTTCCGCAATTCACGGACATTTCCTGGCCAGCGATAACGCATCAGGGTCTGGGTGGCTTCCTCCGAAAATTCCATACGCGGACGGCCGCCGCGAATCGCCGCGGTTGTCAAGAAATGTTCGAGCAAAATCTGAACATCTCCCCCGCGTTCGCGCAATTGCGGAAGACAAACGGAGAGGACATTCAAGCGGTAAAATAAATCCTCGCGGAAGCGTCCGGCTTTGACTTCGGCCTGCAAATCCCGGTTCGTCGCGGCCAGGACACGCACGTCCACTTTTCGAACGCGCCCCTCACCGACGCGCGAGATTTCGCCCTGTTCCAAAACGCGCAGCAGTTTGGTCTGGCAGTTGTTCGTAAGTTCGCCAATTTCGTCGAGGAAAATCGTGCCTTCGTGGGCCATTTCGAAGCGGCCCGCGCGGTCTGCCGTCGCTCCGGTAAAGGAGCCTTTGACGTGTCCGAACAATTCCGATTCGATCAGCATTTCACTGAGCGCAGCGCAATTGACGACAATAAAGGGAGCGTCGCCTCGTGTGGATTTGTAATGCGTCGCGCGAGCGACTAATTCTTTTCCGGTGCCACTTTCACCCAAAATCAAGACGACTGAATTCGACGGTGCGGCGCGGTCGATGAACTGCGCAATCTCGCGCATCCGTGCGCTCATGCCGAGTAAATGATGCTGATTTTTGAGTTCGTTCAACAAGCGTTCTTTTTTATTCAGCGCATCTTCGAGCCGCTTCAAATTTGATAACGCCGGGCCCGCGAGCAGGCACGCCGCAGTCAATAATTCCTGATCATCACGAACAAAATTCACGCCGCCCAGCCGGTCGGCGTAGAGCAGCCCCAGCGTTTCTTCGTGCGATACAATCGGAACACACAACGCGCTGGTGATGCCTTGTTCGCCGATGGATTTTGAATGGCCGAAGCGTTCATCGTGATGTGGCGCGGTCAGGACAGAACGACGGGTGCGCAACGCGTAATCGACAATCGTTCGCGACACAGGCACTTTCGCAAATGCGGCTTTTGTGTTCGCGTAGCGTTCCGTTGAGGCGTGTTCTGATGCCTCAGCAGATTCAGCAACATGCCATTTACTTTTTCCGTCAATCAACACAGGCGTGACGCGGTCGGCTTCGAGCGCGGATAACAGACAGCCGCTCAACGCACCCCATAATTCAGTGCTGGTCTTCGATTCGGCTGCAGCCTTGGCGATTCCATATAAGGCTCGCAGCGACTTGACGGCTCGACGGCTTGCATCGTCATTTATCGGAGTCCGCATGCCCTGGGGCGTTTCGCCAACTTCTTCATTGCTGCGCAAAATCGCCAGCGGCGCGGAGAGTTCAATGGTCTCAAATGTTTCACCGCCACCGCGCGTCATACCGGCGGTTCCCATCGCGGGAGCAACACCCAGCGGTAATTGCGAAACGATCACGGATTCGGAATGGCGACCGCCCTGTGAGCCTATATGCTTCGGCATTTCCTGGAGTGAAAACGCGAAACGCGTCTCACCGATTTGAATCTGATCGCCCTCGGCCAAACTGTGCGTGGACACGGTCGCCCCATTGACCAGCGTACCGTTTTTGCTCTTTAAATCACGTAGCGTGTACTCATTGTTTTTGCAGACAATTTCCAAATGAACGCGCGATGCCCGCGAATCCGTGATCGGGTGTTCCACGCTGGGATCGCGTCCGATGCGGAACGGGGCGGTACTGATAGGAACACTTTGGCCACGTTCTGGGCCGGATAGTATGGTTAAATGCGGCACCCTAGTCATGACTCCCGCGAGTTGAAAATTTCACTATAACATCATGTACCCCGGCGGCAAGCCGTTATAGTCACCGATTCGCTCGCCATAAAAGGGGATGTTGCGCACAGGTGATTTCTCGATAAAAACGGAGCAACACTCGTCGATTTACTTATAAAACACGGAACCATTGCAATGAGACGGTACCTTATTCTGGCATGTTTCACTCTCCTGTTTACGTCAATGCTTCTCGCAGAAGACGCAAAACCGGACGCAGAACTGAAGGCCATTGAATTCAAATTCAGCGGCCTCTTTTCCGAATTCCGAGAAGACGACTTGCGATATGTCTTCGAAGATGACGTGAGCGTTCGCGTGAAAGACATTTCATTTCAGGACGCCACAGCAACACTGGTTTTCGATCCGGCAAAAATCAAATTGGCGGACTTGATTGCGCGGTTGAAACCGTCAGGTTTTGGGATCGTCAGGCAATTTGCCGTGATCACGACTGAGGAGCTGGATTGCAAAGCATGCGCAGCGGCTATTTATAAAAAAGTGATGCAGATCGACGGCGTCGATCAGGCCGCCGCGTCAATCCGAAGGAGTCGTGTCAGCGTGTGGTTTGACCCCTTTAAGACAAGCCGCGAAGCGATTGAGACCGTGATTCGCACGGCAAAAGGTCACGGATCCAAATAAGGCGATTGGCCTAGTTACTTTTTCGCGTTCATGACTTCATGGCAAATCGAGAGCGCTCGGATCGCAAACGCCGTCACCATCACGGAGTCGTTTTCCATCCAACGCGCGGACTTTTTGTTGTGCCACGAACCGTCCGGATCTTGCAGCGAGATGATTTTATCGCTGAGCTCCTTTGGCCAATCGTGCTTCTTGCCATCGCTCGATGTGAATTCGCGTTCACCGTATGACGCCAATGCTTTGGCCATTGTTTGATAATAATAAAACAAGCCGTCGGAGCCGATGTTTTTGTTCTCATCCAACGTATAATTGTCGAGCACCCATTTATGCGCGGACGCGACGCGCGGGTCGTCTTTTGGAACGTTCATGTACATGAAACTTTTCAAACCCGCGTAGCTCATGAGTCCGTAACTTTTCAAAATCCGAACGCCGTTCTTGATGTCGTCTTGCGCTTTACTTTCGCCGGGACGGTAATTAAATCCACCGTCGTTCCCGGCTTGTTTTCCTGCGATATTGGGCTTGTCGTTCGTTTCTGTATTCTGCAATCGCGAGAAGAATTTCTCCGCATTCTTAAATGCCGGATCGCCTTCTTTAACGCCAGTTGCTTTCAATGCCTCAATCCAATTCGCTGTCATGTCACCGCTGGTCCGGCCTCCTTTTGTATACCCAGCCGAACCGAAATTCGGATCGTTGGCTTCGTCATCTTTGTATTGAACGTCGAGCAGGAATTGCTTCGCCTTTTCGATGACCGGCTGGTACTCCGGATTCTCAAGCGCGGTGAGCGACAGAACGCTCATCGCGGTGCTGTACGTATCCAGATTCAACACGGGCGTGCAGAGTGACCCGTTGGGTTGCTGCTTCGCGACAATCGCTCCGGCAGCCTTCTTCAAGAAGGGATGATCCTTCTCGTGAAAATGTTCGGGCGAGCGTGCGAGTGCGTCCACAATCAACGCCGTAAACGCGGGTTTCGGATCGACCATACCTTTCGAGAAATGTCCATCCTCTTCCTGATGCCGCATCAGGAAGTCCGCACCGCGACGAATGGAATCGACAAGGGTGTCGCCGCTCGGCGCGAATTGTTTCGGGCCACGCGTGGGAGTGGAATGGCCGGGCGTTTCAAAATAAAAGACATATGCTGCGCCTGCTCCCAGCAAACACACGAGGATGCCGAGCAGTTTCAACGCCTTCTGCCAGAGTGGAGTGGAGCGTGGAGCGACAGGTGCTGGCGATTTTTCAGACAGCTTTTCAACATTACTCATTAAACACCTCCTGGGTGCGATGCATGGCGAATACGATGCCATAATCTAGGAATAAACCAATTCACGAAACGTGGGACTCGAAACTTGTTCCAGCCGTGTGCATGTATTATCCTACATCTGTATCAGCGGTTCAACCGATCCACGCGAAATTGATTTGAGGCCCAACATCATGGCAGCGGGAATGCCCGGCAAGAAGACACGCACTGTGCTGCTCGTCGAAGATCATGAAACGACGCGCATCACGCTCGCGGGAGTAATCGAACGCGAGGGTTCCAAAGTGACCGCAGTGGCGTCTGCGGGTGCCGCGCGCGAAAAACTTCGCGAAGAAGAATTTGATCTCGTCATCACCGATTTGCGTCTGCCCGACGGCGACGGCATGGAGTTGCTCGAAGAAACCAAACGTCTATCTGGCGGTTCGCCCGTCATTCTCATCACTGGCCATGGCAGCGAAGAAACGGCTGTCCAGGCGATGAAAAAAGGGGCGTTCAATTATCTCTCGAAGCCGATCGATTTGAATCGCCTTCGCGCTGAAATGGAAGGCGCCCTGCGCTGGCGCAAAGCACAGCTCGAAACCGCCGAACTGCAGCAGGAATTGTTGACGCGTCGGCGAGGAGACAGCGAACTCATCGGCGTATCACCGGCGATTCAACGCATCCGAGACAAGATCAAACAGATCGGCCCGACGAACGCGACCGTGCTGCTCGTCGGCGAATCGGGTGTCGGAAAAGAAGTCGTCGCCGGAGCGTTGCAGGCGGCGAGCGACCGCGCGGTGAAACCGTTCGTGAAAGTCAACGTCGCGGCACTCCCGAAAGAATTGTTGGAGAGCGAACTTTTTGGCCACGAACGCGGCGCATTTACCAACGCCGTGCGGATGCGAAAAGGCCGCTTCGAACTCGCCGACGGCGGGACGCTGTTCCTCGATGAATTCGCGGAATGCCCGCCTGAAACTCAGGTCAAATTGCTGCGCGTGTTGCAGGAGCAGGAATTTGAGCGCGTCGGTGGCAGCGAAACGATCCGCGTGGACGTGCGATTGATCTGCGCGACGAACCGTGATTTAAAAGCGGAGATGCAGGCTGGGCGGTTCCGTCAGGATTTGTATTTCCGCGTCAACGTCATTCAAATTCCCGTCCCGCCCTTGCGCGAACGCCGCGAGGATGTCGAGGCGCTTTCGCAGTATTTCCTCAACGAATTCAACATGCGAAACGGCAAAATCAAAACGATGCCGCCGCGCGTCGCAGATTTGTTGAAGCGCTACGATTGGCCGGGCAACGTTCGTGAATTGCGCAACGCCATCGAGCACGCGCATCTGTTGTCGATCGGATCGGAGCTCGAACCCGAGGCGCTTCCGGACGACATTTTGCAGAGCGCCGGCCTCCCGCTCTCCACACCCATCACGTCGCACGGCGTCGAAAGTGTCCAATCCAAATTGCCCTCGGGTGAGGACGCAATCACGCTGCCGCTCTCGATGAAAATGGATGATGTCGAACAGCGTTTCATTCTCGCGGTCTACGAAAAAGCACGCGGCAACAAAACGCAGGCGGCGAAGTTGCTCGGTATCGGGTTGAAAACGCTGTATCGAAAACTCGTCAAATACGGCCTTGAAGGTGACGGCGAAAAGATCGACGACGACGGCCCTGAATGATCCGTCAATCATTCCCGGCGCAAGGCGACGATAGGGTCCAAGCGACTCGCGCGCCACGCCGGGTAAAAGCCGAAGAACACTCCGACACCCATCGAGAACACGACGGCCACCACGACTGACGTTCCACTGAAAACCATCGGCCATTCGCGTTGCGTTGTCATACTTAAAATTTTCGACGCCGCCGCAGATACTCCCAGCCCGCCTCCTGCGCCGATGATTCCGCCGATGGCGCTAAGCGTCATGGCCTCAACCAAAAATTGGATCAGAATATTTGAATCCGTCGCTCCGAGCGCGATGCGAAGACCAATTTCGCGTGTGCGTTCTGTCACGGACACGAGCATGATATTCATGATGCCGATCCCGCCGACGAGGAGCGAAATGCAGCCGATGGCACCGAGCAACATTGTCGCGCCGACGAGTACGCCATCGACCGCGCGCGACATTTCACCCAGGTCTTGAAGTTGCACCGGATCTTTGCGCCCGGGCTGGATTTTCATCGATTCGCGAACTGCCGCGATGATTTCAGTCTTCGCCTGCGGAATGCCTTCTCGCGTTCGGGCCGACGCAAAAATAATGTGAATGTTCCGCCCTTGTCCCATGCAATCGGCCAGCGTTTCGTAGGGCATGAACAGAATGTCGTCCTGATTTTGCCCGAACATCGACCCCTTTGATTGCAGGACACCGATCACGACGAAAGGTGTCTTGTCCACGCGAATTCGCTCGCCGACAGCGTCTCGATCTCCGAACAATTCACGCGCGACATGCGAGCCGATCACGGCGACGCGAAAGCGCCCACGCGAGTCGGACTCACCGAATCCTACGCCGGATGAGAGCTTCCATTTTCGGATGTTGAGATAGGACGGAAAGCAGCCTTCGATCCGCGTACGATGTGAGCGCGCGCCTGCAACGATGTTCGCCTGAAACATCAACACCGGAGACACTTCCTCAACCGATGGACAATTCTCACTGATGGCAGAAACTTCTTTCAACCCGAGCGGATGATATTGCGAGCGCCCCTGCTCGGCTTCATCTGCATTGTATTTCGGTGATACGAAAATGAGATTTTGGCCGATCGACGAAAGCGAGTCGCTCATGTAAGCGCGGCCGCTCTCGCCAATATTCCACAACGCGACGACGCACGTGACGCCAATGACGGTGCCGAGCATGGTCAACGACGCGCGGAGCTTGTTGGCAGCCAGCGCCTGAAATGCCATCATTATGGCGGAGATCATGTTTATCAGTTCCTGAGTCCCGACGAATTTATACTAAAAATATCGCGCCGTGTCGCGGGTGCAAACTGTATTGACTCGCTCATATTGACAATGTATTATATGAATTATTATTCATTACTTAAGGAGAAAACGATGAACCCGGTCCAACTCATTCTCGTCGGCGGATTTCTTGGCGCAGGAAAGACAACGTTGTTGGCACAGGCTGCTGGAAAGCTCGTCGCACGTGGAAAACGGGTCGGCTTGATCACGAACGATCAAGCCGCCGATCTGGTCGATACGGCGATGTTGCGCGGAAAAGGATTTGATGTCGGCGAAGTTGCAGGCGGGTGTTTCTGCTGCCGCTTCGATGAATTGGTTTCGGCATCCGACGCGCTGCTTGAGAAAGAAAAGCCGGATGTGTTGATCGGCGAACCCGTAGGGAGTTGCACCGATCTTGCGGCGACGGTCGTGCAACCGATGAATGCGTTTCACGGCGGGAAAATTCATGCGGCTCCTTTTACTGTGCTCACCGACCCCGAGCGTTTGACGTCCATTTTGTCCAACAGCAATGGGACGAATCCGCTTTCCAAAAAAGTGTGCTACATCTATAGCAAACAGCTCGAAGAGGCCGACGTCATCGTGTTGAACAAGACGGACTCGTTGAGTCTTGAAACGAAGACGGCATTAGTGGACGCGCTCACGAAGCATTTTCCTCATGCTAAAATTATGACCGTCTCGGGGCTCACGGGCGAGGGTGTCGATGCGTGGCTGGATTACATTCAAGCCGATCACGGCGCGACAGGCGCGAAGCCGGGGCAGAACATTGCGGAAGTTGATTACGATATTTACGCGGAAGGCGAAGCGGAACTCGGGTGGCTCAATGCGAGCGTCACGCTGGCATCCGACAGCGCGATGGATTGGAAACGGTTTTGTCTTGAACTGTTGAAGAATCTTCGGACCAAATTGCGCGCACAATCGATTGAAGCGGCGCACGTGAAACTGGCGTTGAATGCTCATGGCGTCGCCCTTGTTGCTAATTTGACGAGCACAAACGGTCAGCCGTTCTTGCTTGTTCAAGGAACCTATGAAGGACCGACAACAGACGCGCGGCTGCTTTTTAACGCGCGCGTTCAGACCGATCCTGACACACTCCGCGCACTGGCAGAATCGACCATCCGCGACTCGTGCGGAGACGCGGTCCGGCCTGTGTTCGGAGAATTGAGAGCTTTCATGCCGGGACGACCGGTACCAATTCACCGCTTTACAAAATAGCATTTAAATCTCGTCGATAGGCTTGGCTGCGTCGCCGAATGTTTTGGGGCGGACGTCCATTTTGTCCATCATTGACATAAACAATCGACAGAGCTGGCGTTCGGATTTGTCTTTGTAATCGATCACGCGCCCGCCTTTGATCCGACCGCCCGCACCGCCGAGCATGATCACGGGAAGTTGATCGTTGTCGTGCTTCGCGCCGGCCATCATGCTCGAGCAATGCAGCAGCATTGTGTTGTCCAGCAGCGTGCGCGAACCTTCCTGGATCGAGTTCAATTTGCGCGCAAGATACGCGATGTGTTCGACGAAAAATTGATTTACTTTCAGCCAGTCTTCACCATCAGAATGCGAGAGCAGATGATGGATCATGTAATCGATGCCGTGGTTCGGCTGTTGGACGGATGCGAGATTTGGGAAGCGCAGTGCACTGTGATCGTTGTTTAATTTCAGCGTCGATATGCGCGTCGTATCAGTTTGAAATCCAAGCACCACGATGTCGCACATCAGGCGCATGTGCTCGCCGATGTCCTGCGGAATTCCATCTGCCGGGCGCTTCACATTCGGCTTATCAAGCGTGGGGCGCCAGCCTTGAAGCTCGCCTTTTTTCCCGGCGTTTTCGATGCGCTTTTCGACGTCGCGGACCGAGTCCAAATACTCGTCGAGTTTGCGCTGATCACTCGATCCAATATTGCGGCGGAAATCTTGCGCATCCGTGAGCACGGCGTCGAGGACGCTCTTGTCGCCGGGTGCGGCGGCATCTTTAAAGAGGCGATCGAAGGCGAGTGCTGGATACAGTTCAAGCGGTGTTGGGGTCGTCGGGCTGCTCCATGAAATGTGCGAGCTGTAGAGCATCGAGTAATTTTTATGAACGGCGGGATTAGATCGTTCGCATCCGAGCACGAGGCTGGGAACTTTGGTCGAACGTCCGTAGGTTTGGGCGAGCAATTGATCGAAGCTTGTGCCCGAACGGATCTCACCGCCGGACGCGATGGGCGCTCCGGAGAGCAAGTTGCCAGTCTGAGAACTGTGGATGTTTCCCTTGCGTGCTTCGGCGTGAAAGAGTCCGCGCACAAAGACCATCTTGTCGCGGAATTCACTCAATGGCGTCAGCACACGCCCGAGTTCCATCCCCTTCCCTTCACCCTTCGCCCACCATTCTTTCGAATGAAAACCGTTGCCTGAAAAGAGCACGGTCAGGCGCACTGGCGCTTCGCTGCCTGTTTTGTTTGTGCTCGGTTCATCGCCCCAAACTCGGACGGATTCGAGCCACGGCAGTGCCATGGAAACGCCGAATCCACGCAAAAACGCGCGTCGTGAAAAATGATGTGTGCTCATGTTTCTCAATTCTCCTGTGCAAAATCGCGCCCGCGAACATCGCGGAACTGCGGGCTGCGGATAATTAATTCAATGGCAGTGTTTGATCGGAATTCATTCGCTTTCAATTGCGTGAGCATCGTTTCGATCAGCGGTTTGTCCGACAATTGCACGGA
The DNA here is from genome assembly GCA_037129555.1 of Planctomycetota bacterium. GTDB lineage: Bacteria > Planctomycetota > SZUA-567 > H5-PLA8 > H5-PLA8 > JANXLS01. The sequence continues at coordinate 26,820 of JBAXUS010000016.1, read as the reverse complement.
TCGGCCCAGGGCGAATCCGAGAAGCTTGCGGCAGAATTGACGAACCACATCATCGCGGCGCGTGGTCAGAAGATAGGAACGCAAGCCATTGATGCCGTCAATCGCGGTTCCGTTTGCAAGGGTGGTTCGTGTGTCGATGAGCAATCCTCCCGCATCTTTCGTTCGGGCACGACCGATGGCGTCGAAGCCTTCAAGCGCGAAGCCAAACGGATCGATGCGTTTATGGCACACAGCGCATTTTGCATCGCTGCTGTGCTTTTCAATTAATTGGCGTTCAGTGAGACCATGAGGCGCTTCTTCGGGGAGCACGGGAACTCCTTTTGGTGGTCGTGGCAACCGTTCGCCGAGAATCACTTCGCTGAGCCAGTTGCCGCGCAGAATTGGACTCGTTCGTGATGCTCCACTTTGTTTCGCGAGCGTAGACGCAAATCCCAGAATGCCGCCGCGCCCTTGAGCAAGTAAGCCATCGACGCGCTGCCAACCTTCCGTCTTCAACGTGAGGCCATAGTGCTTGGCCAGATCGCCGTTGACATAGGTGAAATCCGCGTCGAGCAGCGAAAGTATCGGGCGGTTTTCTTGGAAGAGATCGGTCATGAAACGGACCGCTTCTTCCTGCATTGATCCGCGCAATGCAACGAATGTTGGGAAGTGGCGCTCGCTTTTTTCATCGAGTGTTTCGAGGTCGCGGACGTGGAGCCATTGGCAGCCAAATTCAGTTCCGAGCCGCCTCACTTTTGCGTCCTTTAACATGCGCTGTGTTTGAGCGGCGAGAACGTTTGGTTCGTGTAACTGTCCTTTGGCCGCGAGCGCGTTGAGCTCGTCGTCCGGAGTGGATGACCAGAGGAAATAACTCAATCGAGTGGCCAGTTCCCAGTCGTTCACTGGTGTCGCTTTTGTGCCGGGACTGGTGATTTCCTGACGGTATAAAAATGCCGAGGCAACGAGTACGCGGACGAGGGTCATGCGCACGGCGGCGGCATGAGGCAAGTCTTGCTTTCGGAGAGTTTGATATAAGGCACGCAACGTGATCTGCTCGGATTCTGAAAGTGGGCGACGCCACGCTCGCGCAGCAAAATCGAGGACGGCTTGGACGTGGTTGGGTTCAACGTCAACGAGCCGCTTTTTGAATGCGGCGGCGCCCTCCATGATCGGTGTGCGCATCGGTTCGAACGCGCTCGGGCTCGCGTCCTGCGTCGCAAATTGATAGAGCTGTTCGAAGACATCGACTTGCTTCAAGGGCGCATCGCTGACGAACAACAACTCGTCCCACATGCGATCCAACGCGGCGGCTTGAGCGTCATCGAGCATCAGGCGGCGCAGCTGTTCGTCCTCGCGATAGTAAAGTGTAAGCGTCACGACTTCATCGACGGGGACAATTTTTGTGTAGCAGAGCGCAATCGGAAAGAGACTTCGAAAATCGTCGAACGCGGATTCAAAACGCTTCCGCGCGGCACTGCCATCGACGACAACGACGGGCGCACTGTTGACGGTGCGCAGATTGTTCGCCGACCAGAGACCGTTTGCGATAGACGATTCTGATTTTCCGGCGGCGATCCCTGAGAGCGTTTCGGGCTTGGTTGTGAGCACTTGCATTTGAACGCTGCCTTCGGCTGATGTGTTGGGATGCAGACGACCCGTTGCAACAAATTCAGCTCCGTCTGCAATGGACGCGGGCAGACGCACTTCGATCACGGAAGGCGCTTGAACACAGATTGATTTCGGATCGATCGCACTTCCGTTCGGATGCTTTCCGAACAGCGCAGGATCCACTCCGTATGGCGATGCGCCTCCATTAGTTTCTCCGGCGGATGTGATTGAGCGCAATGCTGACGAAAGCAATGGGCCATTGAAGGCGAGTAGCTGCGTGTACAATTTTCGATCCGGAGACGCGGCGGGTTCTTTGTCGATGCCGGATTGAAGCAGGCTTTGAATTTTATCGGCGAAGCTCTGACGGGCCGCTGCATCGATTGATTTACGCCATGAAGCCAGCAACGAACCGACAGGTATTGCGAGTGGCGTTTCTGTCGAGGCGGGCTCGCCGAAGAAGTGCCAGACGTCTTTGTTACCGTGGCTGTCGGCATGTGGATTTCCAGCGAGAATGTCGGGCGAGATGTCGCGCGCGAGATTCCATTCGGTGGCTCCATCTTTAATAGAGAGATCGAGCGCGGTCAGGTCGCAGGTGTGGTTGCCTTCGCGCGGACCGATGATGACCGTGACCACATCGCCGGGTAAGACGCGGACGCTTTCGAATTTCCCCATGTCAACCGGGACGGCGTTTTTCGCCTCGCCGTCAGCAAGTCGTTCACGTGTGTGACCACGCCGGATTTCGAGCGACCAGACGATTCCGACGCCACATTCAGGATGCGCGCGTTGAACACCGCCGGAGATACGGACTGTTCCGGCGATGGGGCTGCGCCACGCGACGCCGACAGCGACTTTCGGCGCTGGATGAACGGCGATGCTATGGGGTTTCATGTTGCCGGGAATGCGTACGGCGGTGTCGGATGAATTCGCGATGACGCCGATCGCATCGGCGCCGTTCCAACTTTTAATGAATTTGAATTGCGGTGTCCCGTCACTTTTCTTAACGAGCGGCGTGCCGAGCTTCACATCGCCGGACGTGCCGACGCCAAGGTAATCGAGCCACCCGGCGAGAACGTCAGCATCGACAGAGTGTTTGGCGGCGAGTGCTGGGACGTTAGTGCGGTCCTTTGAATTCTGCGCCTCGGCTGCGGCGGCAAGACATTTCGATGCGCTGGCAATCACGGCGTCGCGGCGTTTGACGAGGCTTTGCGCCACAGGTTTGACATCTTTCAATGATAGGTCTTTTCGCCCTGGGGCAACAAGACGCGGATTGTCCCAGACCGCGAAATCGCTGGTGTTTCCGTCGCCTGCGTCGCCGATCGAAAGGAACAGCGTCACGTCTCCGCCTCCGGCTGGCGCGGCCAACTTTTGACGCATCTCGTGCTGGGACGCGAGCGGCGTGACGGGCTCCTGCCAGCCTTTCGGGCCGTTTACTTTTCCGATGTGGCCGACGCTGGCAAAGCGCCAGAGGGATTGTTGCCAGGCTTCAATGTCGGCAGCAGCGAGTTTGCCGTCGCGCCATTTCGCGCGGAGCGAATCGAGAATCAGCGAGGGCTTTGTATCATTCAACGCGGACCACAGAATCTGAAGATATTTTGCGTTCAGGCCGCGTTCAGTTGCGACATCAGCGAATGATTTTTTAGATTGAGCAAGTGCATCGCGTTCCTTGGTCATCGCGAGAATGTAATTGGCCACTGGCAAACGGCCGCCGGCGTTGGTATCGAATTTGACGCCTTGAAGATTGACCGATGTTGCTCCACCTGTCACGCTGAATTGCGCATAGAAGGCTCGGATTTTTTCGAGCGTTTCGTCGGTCCAATCGCGCGAGGTCGTGTGCGCGGAAAAGCGGATGCCACTGGGCGTCAGGACCGCATGGTTCGACAAGTCCTTGGCCGCGTCGAGATATTTTGTGAACAGAGCAGGCGACATGACCAGCGCGGCACCGGCGTTGGTGAAGCCCTCACCGGCAGCTCCATCGATCGGAAATTCACGCGTAGGGTCGAGTGTTGGTACGCCAGTCAAATCGCGGATCGTGTACGTGTATTCGACGTTCGACAGCCGCCGCAACACGACCGGACCCGGGTCGCCTGCGTTCGCGAGCGCAATGTCATCAAGCGTCGATTGCACCCAAGCGGTGAGTTGCTTTTTTTGATCGGCGGATAACTGCGGTTTGTCTTTCGGCGGCATTTCGTTGCTGGCCAATTGCTCCAAAACACCTTCCCACACAATGGGGTGCTTTTTGACACCGGTGACGGACGTGAAGCGTTCCAGGTCAAGGTCGCCTTTTTGCTTTTGAGTCGAGTGACACGTGACACAAAACTCGGCGAGGATCGGGCGGATATTTTTATCAAAGTCGTCAGCCGCATGGCTCGCGAAAGCGGCGCACATGACGAGTGAGATGACGTAGCGAATGAGTGAATGACAATTCAACATACCGACGCCTTTACCACAAACCGCAGAGGTGAACGAGACTGGGTTCACTACCCCACACGTCCTGTGTTTGCGCGGAGTAAATGCTGGGATTGTAGACGGGAAAGCGAACCGTCGCGCGATTGCTACGGATTCAACGTCGCACGCAAAGCGTCGATCTCGGCTTTGAGCGCAGCGCGTTCGTCGCCCCAGGGGATCACGTCTTTTTTGTACCAGCGGTTGGCGAGGTAGCGATTGATGATTCCGCAGAGTGCAGAGAGTGCGATCCAAATCCAAGCGTAGGGGCGCATTTTGGGTGAGAGCAAAAACAGGACGGCACCGAAACCGAGCGCCATGGCGACCGCTCCGGTCAGCAAAGCGGAACTGGGGAGTTTGGGCTGCTTCATGAATCGCGCCCGCCAGACGGCTTCGAGTTCGGCCAAGCGGGCCTGTTTTTCGGGTTCGGTCATTTTTTAGGCAAGACACTTTCAAAGTGAATAGACTCCTTTATAGTACGTTTTGATTGCAGTAATGCAAGGATGGCATTTTTGTCCGGATCCTAATTCGATTGAGTTGTAAAAACGCATGGGCATTTCTGACCGCGACTACATGAGCGAACGCGGCGGATCATTCGGAACGATCCGCGGGTACGACATCACGGCTGTCGTGCTGCTGCTGCTGATCAACATATTGGTCTGGCTCGTCTGGCAATTCGCGAGTCAAAGCGAGCCGCTCGAATCTCTCATGAAAACGCACTTCATGACGACGCCATGGAATGTGCTCAATCTTTATCACGTTCATACGTTATTGACGTCCTCCATCTCGCACCAAGACACCTACCATCTGCTTTTCAACATGCTGTTCTTCTGGTTTCTCGGGCGTGATGTCGAAGTGTTTTATGGCCGGAACAACTTCATTGCGCTGTACATTTTTGCCGCGCTGGCCAGTTCCGTGGCGCAGTGCGGAATCCAATATCAACAGCACACGATGGCTCTTCCGGCTCTTGGCGCTTCGGGTGCGGTCATGGGCGTTGCGGCGGTGGCGGCGTTTATTGACCCGCATAAGAAGCTGTACATCTGGGGGATTCTTCCGATCAAATTGTGGATGCTCGTCCCGGCGTACGTGTTGATGGATTTCAGCGGGATGATGAATGAAAAAGGCTCGGGCATCGCGCATGCGGCGCATCTGGGCGGAGCGTTCGCCGGAGTCATTTTTTACGCGCTGGATTTGCGCGTGTTTTCGAGCCGGGGACGGCAACGCTCGGGGCTGTTGTTCCGCGTCAGACAGTGGTGGTTGAGCCGCTCGTTCCGAGTCGTCGAACGCCCTCGCAACGAAGCGTGGTCGACGCGCAACGAAGAACCTGTCGCCACGCGCAAAGAGCGACCGCCATTGCGAACGGTGGAACGCGTATCCGCACCGCCGCCCGTCACGAAATCCATTGATACCGAGACGGCCCAGCGCGTGGACCAACTGCTGGCAAAAATCTCGCGAGAAGGCATCGGTTCGCTGAGCGACGATGAGCGCGCGTTCTTGAAGAACTCCAGCGAGAAATACAAGCGCTAATAGATCTGCCATCAACGAAGACCTCTCTGACTTTGCGTCGCTTTTAGTCAATCATGTCCTGATCATGCTTCAAATTATTTCAATTTTATCTGCAAGTAAATAACTGCCTCTTCGTTAATCCAATTGGCCGGCCAAAGGTTTTCATTCCAATCCAATCGATGGAGCGTAATAGCGCCGTTTAGCGTGCTGCTATGACACACTCTATCATTTTAGGAGACCGCCATCATGGCCGACACCACGAACATTGACCAGACAGACGACGTGAATGACGCAGCAAATCTATCTACAGGACATGCTCTATTAGACGATCCACTATTAACACGCCTAACCAGTCAGGCTCCATGGTGGCTGGTCTCGGTTGTGTTCCATATCCTCATTATGGTCCTCGCGTATATGTGTACTATTGCGATTGTTGACTCTGACTCTGATGGTGGTCTGATTCCGGTGGTCACTAATCCGCATATTAATTTTCCAGATAAGAATACAGATATTAAAACACCCAAGGCGGATCAATTTACAGATGCCATGAAGTTGTCGAAAGACATTGCTCCTACTGATCCGAATTCGCCCGAGACCAGCAAGATTGAAATACCTCCGGAAATTCTCGCTCGCGCGGAACTCAGCGACCGTTTTACGACACTTAACATGGACCGCCCAGACACAAACGATGCATTTGGAAATCCTGCTTCGACTAGTTTTAGAACAGCCACTGGCAACGCCGGTGATGTTGGCGGTAACAGCAATGCGAGCACGCACCAATTGGAAGATATGATCAACTCCGGTATGGATCGCAATCGCGCAATCAGTGGTCGCTGGGGTAGTAATAAAGGTAGCGGGAACGGAACAGACCCGGGAAACGGTATTGCGACTTGGGGCGGCCGAAATGGTGGATCTCATGCTTGGCGAATTAAGCGCTACAAAGGTTCCCAAGCCACCGAAAACTCCGTCGAAGCCGCCCTCCGCTGGCTCGCCTATCATCAGGAATCCGACGGCCATTGGGACGCCAAGAAATATGCCTCCTCTGAAAAGACCGACACCGCCGTCACTGGTTTCGCACTCCTCGCTTTCCTCGGTGCCGGCAATTCCGAAAAAGTCGGCGAGTACAAAGACAACGTCAAACGCGCCGTCGCCTGGATGAAAAGCAAGCAAGCCGCCAACGGCCTACCCTTCGACACCACGGACGCTGGCGGTCACCGAGGTGAAGGCTATCCCGGCGCAATCGCCACAATGGCGCTCGCTGAAGCCGCTGGCATGGCGAACATTGACGACACCCGCAAAGCCGCTCAACGCGCCGTCAACTACTGCACCGAAATCCATCAAGCCGGCGAAGGTTCGGACAAACTCGGCTGGCGCTACCATCCCAAAATGGAAGGCGACACCTCCGTCGCAGGCTGGTTCATGATGGCGCTGAAATCCGCGAAAGTCGCTCGGCTCAACGTCAATCACGCCTCCTTCGACGGCGCGATCAAGTTCCTCGATAGCGTCGAACACAAAGGCACCGGCGGCGACCCCGGCTACGTACCTCCCTCGACATATTGGTACACCACCCAAGCCGCCCACGAACCCCATCGCCTCAGCGCCATCGGTTGCCTCTGCCGCCAGTACCTCGGCTGGAAAAAAGACGATCTCCAAGCCAGCGTCGAAGCCTTCGTCGCCAAAGGTGGCGTCCCGTCCTGGGGCGGAAATGGCGGCAGCGTCGATCTCTACTACTGGTACTACGGCACGCTCTGCACCTTCCAGCAAGGCGGCGATGTCTGGACGAAATGGAACGACGCGATGAAAACAGCGCTCGTCCCGAACCAACGCAAAGACGGCGACGATCACGGCAGCTGGGACCCTGTCGGAGCCTACGCCAATGAATGGGGCCGCGTCGGACAGACAGCGCTCGGAGCGCTCTGCCTCGAAGTCTACTACCGCAACGAACGACTCTACGGCGACGCGCGCTAAACGGTTTCACGCAGAGGCGCAGAGAACCGCAGAGACGCAAAGAACTGCAAGATAGAAAACGGGCATTACACTTTCTTTTGCAGTTCTTCCCTCTTGCCGTTCTTTGCGCCTTTGCGTTCCTTTGCGCCTTTGCGAGAAAATAGTGAGCTACCGAATCTCGCGGAGCGCGTTCTGTTGATAAGCCTCAACAAGTTTTTCGAGCAGTTCAATATCCGCGCGAATCAACTGCCCGCGTTCAGTATCGGCCACGCGGCGCGGAGTCTCCCATTTCCGAATCGCCGTGATCTTCGGGATGATGTCCACTCCGTCGCGCAACGCTGCTTCAACCGATTCGAAATGGCTGTGCTCAGCGAGATACGTCTGCCCGGCCTCCAAGACCAGCGTGTAACCGTGGTCGCCGTACGCTTCCGAAAACGCGCCGTCAATCGTGATTGCTTTGCCACTGCGCTTCATCGGATTCTCGCCCTTCTCAACCTTCACCGGCACATGCCCGTTGACAATCAATCCGCGCTCCGTATTCATTCCAAACTCAATCAAAATCCGGTCGCAGAATTCCTTCTCGTGAATCAAATTAAAGTACGGGTTCTTCGTCTCTTCATGCGTGTGCTTGTCCTCGATCAACGACGCTTCCAACGTCGTGATCCGATCCTTGCCAAAGAGCGGCGAACGCGGACCGCTCCACAAGTACCACAAAAGATCGAGGTCTTTCAGCGCCTTCTTTTCCGGCGTGCGCGATACGATCTTTTCAATCGCTTCAAACAACGCGCGGCCGGTGTACACCTTACCGTCCAGCGTCATCGACAGGAACTCGCCCTTCTCATCCACCGGCACGCAACCGTGGAAAATCAAGTGGTCATCGCGCCGCACATACATGCTGCCGTTCGAGATCATGTGGTTCACATGCATCGTCAATTTCTGGCTGCGCAAAAACGATTCTCGAATCCGCGCCATGCACGTCTTTTCAGCTTCCGACAATTCATACGGGTTCTTCGGATCAAGCGTCGGCCACAATTTATCCTTGAGCGGATAGACCTTGCCATCGATCTCAATCGTCCCTGCACTGACATCAATCCGGTGCATCAAACGCCGATGATCCATCGCCCATTCCGGGTTTCGAGCGATCATCTGGCCTTCAAGTTTGAACTGCATGATCGCCGCAGCTTTTTGCATCCGCTGCATCGTCACCGCGTCGCGCAGACCGGTGCCCTTCAGCGCGTAGCACGACGCCGGATCGTCCGCGTACACCGTCCGAACGAGCAGCTCCAACGGTTGCAACGTGATGCCGTAGCCTTCTTCAAGTTGCGACAGACGCCTGTAGCGCAGCGACAGTCGCAGCACGTGAGCGATCAACGCTTCGTGCCCCAGCGCCGCGCCGAACCACGCGGTGTCATGGTTGCCCCAGACGAACGCGACGCGCAATTGCTTCATCAAATAATCGACGACCCAATCCCCGCGCGGACCGCGGTCCCAGCAATCGCCGTCGAGCACGATTTCGCTCACAGCCAGTTTTCGAATCGCGCGCGACGTGTGTTGAATCATCATCCACACGCTCCCGCGACGAGCCATATCTTCCACGACCGCGCCGATGTACTCGCGCCCGTGGTCCATCGTCGGCTGATGCAGAATTTCAATAAAGAGGTCGCGATACTCCGCCGGAAAAACCGCGATGGCATACTTCATCGGATAACGTCGGCAGAGCACGCGCAGAATCTCGAACATGTCCGACAACACGCGATGCGCGAAGCGGCAGATGTCCTTCGTATCCGTCAACGATTTCTCAACCTGAGCGCCCATTTCATCCGGATAAAAAATGAGATTCAAGAAGTCCTGAAACTCCTTCGCATCCATGCGCGCACCGAACAACTCCTGCGCCAAAGGCCGCAACGTTCCCGACGCATTGTTGATGATATGCCGCAGCTTCTTCGCCTCGCCATGCACATCACTGATAACGTGAACCGTCCCCTTGGGCTGCGTCAACTCAGCGGACAGACGGGCCGTTTCAGCCATCGCAGAATCCACATTTGGATACTGCTTAGCCAATACGCGCATCACCGCCAACTCGCTCGGAATAGCATGAAATTCGGACATGTTTAAATCTCCAGGAAGGTAAACAGTCTACCCATACTCACCCATTTCAACCACACATTTTCAGTCATGTTCAGTGCCAAAGGTGTGTAGTCCTATCGTTAAACGCCCCCGGACACATGTCGATAAACGCAAAGACACGATGACACAAAGACGCTCAAATTATTAACTCTTATTTCTGTTCTTCCCCCCTAATTGCCCTTCCCTCAAAGCCCTTCAAAGCCCTTCGCCGTTTTCGCGTCTTTTCGCGCAAATTCGCGTTATTCGCGGTAAAAAATCCGTTCGCCGTTGCCCATTCTGCTTGATTGCGCGCGCAGCTCGTGCCCCGACTGATCGTTCTTTTTTCGTTTATTTTTACCATCACTCGGTGTATGAATTTGATTAAGCACGTCGTGTGCGGAGTCGTATTGGCTTCAGACCACTTTTTAGGAGTTCGTTATGTCGAGCAAGAGACTCAGTTGGGCGTCCGGTCTATTCCTTGTGGCGTGCATGGGCCTTGTAGCCCGCGCGGCCGAAAGTGAAAAAGGAATGTGGATGACGGATTTCGCCGCGGCGAAGGCCAAAGCGAAAGCTGAGAAGAAACTTCTGCTCGTCGATTTCACAGGATCGGACTGGTGCGGTTGGTGCATCAAACTGCGGAAAGAAGTCTTTGATCTGGAACCCTTCAAGGCAGAAGCGCCCAAGAAGTTCGTCATGGTTGAACTCGATTATCCGCATCAGAAAGAGTTGGCGCCGGAGTTGAAAGCGCAGAACGAGAAGTTGCAGCAGGAGTACAAGATTCGCGGTTTCCCCACCATCTACGTGATGGATGCAGAAGGCAAGCCGGTCGCCAAGACCGGCTATCAGGCGGGTGGGCCGGAGAAGTATTTGGAACACCTCGACGGCTTTGCCAAAGCACATGATACCGTGATCGCGCTGCAAGCGAAATTGCCGTCGGTGAAGGGCATCGAACGCGCGAAGACTTTGGATCAAATTCTCGTGGCTCAGGAAGCACTCGGATTGGACAGCGATGACGGCGCGGCTTATAGCGCAGAGATTCTGACGCTGGACGCTGACGGCAAGGCAGGTCTGAAATCAAAGTACACGATCAAGAAGCATTTGTCCGAAGGCGCGGCGCTGACGGCTGCAGCGAAGTTTACGGAAGCCAAAGCGGAATATGAGAAGGCACTATCCGTTCCGGGGATTACCGACGAACAAAAACAAGACGCGTATTTCGCGGAAGGTGGAGTGTGCTTCAACCAGAAGGATTTCAGCGGTATTGTCATGTGCTTGGCGAAGGCCCGCGACGCTGCGCCGACGAGCCCAAAGTCCAAGCAGATCGGTGCCATGATCGCGCGCTTCCAGACGATGGCCGATGCGCAGTCTGCGGTCACGAAGATCAAGACGCAACTCGAACCGACCAAGGGTATCGAACGCGCGAAGGTGTTGGACCAGTTGGTTGCTGCGCAGGCCAAGTTCCTCACAGCAACGCAGTCGCGCAGCAAGTCGCCCGAGATCGAACAATGGGCAGCGGAAATCATTACTTTAGACGCTGACAATAAAGCGGGCTTGAAGACCAAGTACGAAGCCAAGGCGCTTTTGACGGAAGCATCGATGGAATTGAAATCAAAGGATCTCGCGAAGGCTGAAGCCGCAATCACCAAAGCACTGGCGTTGCCGGGCCTGACAGAAGAACAGAAGGCTCCGGTTCTGAAACTGAAGAGTGACATCGAAGCGCAAAAGGCGAAAGCGACTCCGACGAAGTAAACGGGACGTTGCTCAATCTGACAGCGATTCATTGAACGAAAAAGGACGGCTCGAAAGAGCCGTCCTTCTTTACTTATCACTTCTATTGGGTGCGTTTCGAATTCGTTTTTCGCCATCCGGAATTACGGCCTTTGCAGTGCGATCTCCGACGATGAAACTACCGAGGCGCACGCCGTTTTCAGAGCGGACTTCCCATACCGCTCCAGGCCGCGTTTGCTGGCGTTTCGTTTTCGCCTGAGAGATGAGTCCGTAGGATTTCTCACCGCCCTCCGGCGACATCCAAAACAACTCCACATTCTCTTCGCGTGAATTCATGAACGTCACGTCGAATGGGTTGCCGTCAGGCTTTGAACGCGGCGTGTCGCCTTCGCTCGCAGAATGCCACGTCAGTGGCGTCAACGATGCGAAAGGCACGCTCGCAAGGGGAACGGGATTTTTAGGTGCAAGCGCTCGGAGTTCAGCCACGCGTGCCAAGAGTTCCGCCGATGCTTTGCCATGAAGAAGATTCGTCCACTCGTGCGGATCGGCAGCAATATCGTAGAGCTCCTCGTCTCCGTTTGCGTAATGAATGTAGCGCCACTGATCGATGCTCACGGAGTAGCTGTCCGGCACCTGCAATTGCGTAATCGCGGCGTGCGGCCAATCGGCTTTCGAGTTGCGCAGCAACGGTACAAGGCTCCGCTCGCTCGCATCTTTATTTTGCGACGCAGGCAGTCCGCACAAATCTGTCAGAGTCCGAAACAAATCAGTGAGGCTGACGGCGCGGTCGCATACGGTGCCAGCAGTCGTGCCTTCAAGCAAACCGGGTACGCCCTTCGGCACTCGGATCAGCAGCGGTACACGCGTGCACTGTCGCCAACCCGTGAACTTTTGCCAGTGCTCCTTCTCACCGAGATGCCAGCCGTGATCGCTCCAAAGCACGACGATCGTGTTATCGCGCTGCGGGCTTTTCTCTAACGCATCCAATACGCGCCCGAGCATCGCATCGGAAAAATAAATCGAGGAGAGGTAAGCCTGGACGCCTTTCTTCCACTGGCCTTCCTTTTGGATGTGCTCGAAGTAGCGATTCCGCCCAATCTTCTGCCCCGCCGGTGGCACGTCGTCAAGATCGTCGACCTTGTATCCCGGCCCGACTTGGATGGTTTCAAGCGGGAAAGGCTCGAAGTATTTTTTCGGAACGAACCACGGCTCGTGCGGCTTGTAAATGCCGCAGGCGAGGAAGAAGGGTTTGTCGTGCGCGCGTTGGAGTTGCTCGCCGATCCACTTCGTCACCAGCCAATCACCGCCGTATTGTTCGTCGGTCACGTCCAATGCGGCCCAGTCGGTCTCGTTATATTGCCACGGCCCGCCAACAGGCAGACTCACCGGTCGATTCGGCGGATCGTACGTTAGCGGGAATGGATTGTCCTTTGACTTTTCCGGATAGTATTCATCCCACGACTGCGGGTCGATGATGTAATGCAGCAGCTTGCCTGAACCTGCGGACCAGTAGCCGTTGCGTGAGAAATGGCGCGGGAGCAATTCCGCCAGCGGCATGACGTCGCGAAGTTGCTGCAAATTGTCATACAGCCCCGAACGATACGGCGGTACGCCGGAAAGAATTGCCGCGCGCGACGGATTACACGCCGGTGCCGAGCAATGCGCGTTTGTAAACAGAACGCCACTCTTAGCGAATCGATCCATGTTCGGCGTCTTCGTCTGCGGATGCCCACCAAGGCAGCCGACCCAGTCGTTGAGGTCGTCCACAGCAATGAAGAGTACGTTTGGTTTAGGCGACAAGGCTTCGGCTGTTCTGCCTTCCGACATCAACGCCAATGCCGCATAGCAGAGTAGAGCTTGGATGACCATCGATTTCATCGCCACGTTCCCGCCCTCGCTGAATTCAAATCGGTGCCGATGAACTACTGCACTTTCGCCTCCGCTTCCGGATACTTCTCGTGCAGCCGCTTCCAGAAATCTTTCCAATACGTGTCGTAGTACGCTTGTGCTGCGGCGTCGATATGATCTTGTTTCTCAACCTTCGGTGCAGTCGCGGGGTCGTACCCTTTAAGGTGCCCCGTGCCCGCTCGGAGGCGCGGCGAAACGAAGCGCCATTCGCTGTCACCCAGCACCTCGACACAGAGCTTCGCCAATTCCGTATCGTAGGTCTTGAGCTGGTCGCGCGTGTGGATGTGGTTGTGATCGTGGTCCATGGTACGATTGGTGTCGAACCAGTCCTGAAATCCTTCCGCCCAAAATTCCGCACGGTTCACGGCGGCGTAACATTGCTTGGGCCCGCCGAAGACAATCAGCACCTTATCTTTTTCCGTCACTTCAACCGTCGATTTCACCGGTTTGCCGTTAACCAGAATATCGCCGCCATCGATGCACTTCTTTAAAAACGCTGGCGATTCGGAAGCGAACGACTTCACCAACGCATCCAACAGACTGACCGGCGTTTCACTCTTGACGCGCCGGAATCTCTGTGCTGCCAAGCCGTCGTTATAGAGGCCTTTTTCCTTGGCATTTTTGAAGACGGCAGTCAAGCGGTCCTTCAAATCTTTGTCGAATCCAGCACTGTCAACAACATGCCCGAATTCGTGAATGAGAATACTCTCCGTCTGCATCCCGCCTTCGTATTCCAACACGTCCTCTTCCGAAAAAAGCGCGACACGACGTCCTTCAAGCGACGTCAGAAATCCGCGATTGCGCCAGTTCTCGTAATCAAGTTCCTTGCCTGTTTTCTTCGACGGAAACTGCGGCATCTCCGACACCTGTTCAGTATGCCCGACAAGAACGCACAACACCTTCTTATCGCGGACGCGCTGAGCGATCTCCGGCTTCATGGCGCTCATAACTTTGTCGAATTGATACGCCGCCTCAAGTAGCGCGAAATCAGACACCTTCGCCGACGTTGCAACAAGAATGTTCTGAGCCATCGCGCACTTCTTATAGAACGCGGTATCGAGCTTATACTCCAACGCGATTTCGGCGGACACAGGCACGACACGATAATCGGCCTGGGTTTCAGCGGCATAAAGCGGGGTAAGCAGCAGCGCGGTCAACATGAATACAACGAGTATGCGAAACGTCTGAATCACTAGTTTTCTCCAATTTCAAGCCGGGTGCCATGCCACTGGTAGGTACCCCTACCAGTGCCGACCTAGAACCGCCCCATTAATTTTCACAACGCCTATTCTCATTCACCATGACATAAACAGTTCAGTCTGAAAATCATCGCCCAACCCAATCAAACCTTTTCGTGCTCAATTGCCCTTACCCTATCCCCTGCCGTTTTCGCGCTTATTCGCGCCGATTCGCGTTATTCGATGTTAAAAGCAGTTCGCCGATCCGAGGTCCTGCCTGAGCCTTAAAACTGCTCGCCCTTCTCCGTCTTATTCTTCTTCCCATCGCGTTTCGTCTCATCAGCTTTTTCGAGTTCGTTCAGAAGTTCGTTCACCTGTTCTTTCTCACCGTCGATCACATTCTGGTCGCCGAATTTCAGCGTCTTGCCTTCAATCGTAATCGCGCCGGAAATGCCCAGCCCATTCGGCGTGATTTGAATGTTGCCCAGTTGTTTGAGCAACTGTTCTTTCAACATCTCCTGCAACGCCCCGCCGCCCTGCGGAAATCCCGGCAGTTCCGTCCCGATGATAATCCGATTCGGTCCCGCCACTTGTCCGTCCATCGCGCGCTTCCGTGGCTCAGTTTTCATCGTCGCGATCTGCTTGTCAAGATCACTCACGCGCTCCTTCATGCGTCCAATTTCAGCCATGCGCTCGTGATTGAATTTCTTCTGCTCAGCCACGTCCTCTTTCAACGTTTCGTTCTGCTTTTCTGCGCTCACCGCGCGCACTTCAATCTCTGCTGCGCGCGTTTCTGCAGCAGCACTTCGCGCTTTCGCCTCGGCGACTCGAACTTCGCCCATCACAAAGACGCCGCCGCAGATCACCGCAAAAAACAAAAATTGAATTCCGAACAACACAACCGCAGTACTCGTTTTCATGATGGGCCTCACTAAAATGGATGGTGTACAGAATTCTATCGAGCAAGTTTAGACGCCACGACGCGCCGTTCAATTCAACTTTTTTAGCATCGCTAAAACAATGTACATCGAAACGCCGATAAATAGACATGAATTTCAACCGACCATGTTTTAAAAAGTCTCAACTCATGGTCCGGATTGAGCGCAGATTTTCTGAAGAAATTCACGCCAGATTAGTCTTTAAATCGGTCATATTTTTAGTATCATGTCGTCGCTTCGTCTTCGCTTTCATCCTATGGAACACACCATGACGTTCACGCACTCCCGACTCTTCGCCATCCTCTGTGCAATCGGCATGCTCGCATTTCTCGCGTCCTGCGACATGAAAATGCCGAGTGTTGAGAAGATTCAGGATTCCAAGCTGATCGACCGCCGCATCAAAGAAACACCGCGCCAAAAAGTCATCCGCGAATGCCAGCAGGAAAGCACTCGTTTCCGCGTCAGTTGCACCCATTGTCACACCACCGATAAAGCCGAAGGCATCACCGCCGAAGCGCCTGCTCTCACGGCTGTCGGAGAACGTGCGCAAATCATGCGCACCAGCCCAACGTTCGGCCTGCGCCAGGATTGCCAGCAGTGCCATCAAACCAAATTCACGCTCAACCGCAACGCCGAAAAACTCTTCGGCCCCGGCGGAACCAAATACGGCGAATCACGCTCCGTACTCAAAGCCGACAAATAGCGCGTCGCTCGATTCGCCCTAAAGGAATCTCCATGCACCGTTTCAGCGCGTTCGTGCTCATGTCGTTTCTTGTTTTAACAGCAGCACATTCCGTTGAATCCGAGTTGATCGCCAACGGTTCATTCGAATCTGCAACCGAAGCCGGCAAGCCCGACGGCTGGAAATTGCCAGCCAACATCTCCTGGGAAAGCGACGGCGCCAACCACTTCGTCCGCCTCAAAAGCCCGCAGCCCGGCGCAAACGTTCTGCTCTTTCGTTCCATCACCATCACGCCTCAGATCCAAGCGCTCGAACTCTCGTACAAAGTTCGCTACGTCGGGATCAAACGCGGCAAAGAAAAGTGGTTCGATGGTCGCATCATGTTGAACTTCAAAGACGCCGCCGGTAGCGCATGCTCACCTTCGCCCGCTCACCCCAGTTTCAACGGCACATCCGCCGATTGGAAAGATCGATCGCAGCAATTCAAAGTCCCAGCCGGAGCCGCCACGCTCGAACTCCTCTTTACACTCTTCAACGCCGAAAGCGGGCAGCTCGATTTCGACGACATCAGTCTCCACGCGATCCCCGTCGCCATTATCGACGCCGCTGAAGCCGCCGCAAAAGAAAAAGAAGCAGCACGCATCGCCGCCCTTCCCAAGCCCAAACCCAAAGTCGCCGCCCCACCTGCCGACAAACTTCCGAAAGAACTTCACGTCGTTGGCAACGTCATCCAAAACAGCGCCAACGAAACGATCTGGCTTCAAGGCCTGGCGATTCCAAGCCTCGAATGGTCCGCAGGCGGCGACAACATTTTAAAGTCGATTGAAATCGGAATCATCGACTGGAAATCCAACTGCATTCGCCTCCCGATCCGCGAGCATTTCTGGGCCGGGACTGGACCGTATCAAAAAGACGGCGGCATGCAATACCGCCAAACCATCGACGACGCCGTCAACGCCTGCGCCAGCCACGGCGTGTACATCGTGCTCGATCTGCACTGCTTCCGAGCGCCCAAAGAAATTCACGCCGCGTTCTGGAAGGACCTCGCCACACGCTACAAAAATCATCCCGCCGTGCTCTTCGAACTCTTCAACGAACCACACGATCTGTCCTGGGACGTCTGGCAGAACGGCGGCACGGTAGTGGATAAGAAAAAAAGCACACCGAAACCTGGCGACGTGCTGGCCGAAAACAAAGAAACGCTGACGACATTCGAAACCATCGGCATTCAAAAATTGATCGACGCAATCCGCGAAACCGGAGCGAAAAACATCGTCATACCCGGCGGACTCGATTGGAGTTACGACCTCTCCGGCATCCTCGACGGCCACGCACTCAACGACCGCAATGGCAACGGCATCGTCTACTCAAGCCACGTCTACCCATGGAAAAGCGATTGGCAAAACAAGTTCGTCAAAGCCGCCGGAAAATATCCGCTTTTCCTCGGAGAAGTCGGAGCCGAAGTCGAAAAACTCTCGTTCGCCCCACCCGAGCGCCAGGAAGACCCGTACACATGGGTTCCCGACATGCTCGGCCTGATCCAGAAACACAAGCTCAACTGGACCGCATGGTGCTTCCACCCCAAATCCTCCCCGCGCGTGCTCAAAGATTGGGACTACACGCCGACTGCCTATTGGGGCGAGTTCGTCAAACAAGCCCTCGCAGGGAAGAGTTTTGAACTCAAGAAACTGCGGTAACGAGATCAGCATTCAAACACACCGGCATCAAAACTTTTGTATAATTTGATGCAATGAGTCCGTTACGAATTCACCTACTCGGGGTAATTAATACTAATCGAATTTGAAACCCGTATTCGTGACCACTGAGGGCACAAAGGAACGACAGCGAATCAAAAATAGAATAGGAGTAAATGCAACCACTATCATTTTACTCCTTCCTTCTTTCCTCTGCTGTTCCTCTGTGCCCTCTGTGTCCTCTGTGGTTAACATGCATTTCAGTTCGAAGTAAATTACTCGTTACATCGATTGTGTTGGTATTGAGAGGTCGATTCGTGAAAAAGTATGCTCTGACTATATGGCTCTTATGTGCGGCAGTTTCGGCGCTGGGTGCGGAGATTTCGTTCAATCGCGACATCCGCCCGATCTTGTCCGAAAACTGTTTTTATTGCCACGGGCAGGACGGAAACAAACGCAAAGCAGGTTTGCGCTTGGATGTCCGAGACGACGCGATGAAAGCCGCCGAGTCAGGCGAGATCGCGCTCGTGCCGGGCAACAGTGCGAAGAGCGCGCTGATCGCTCGTATTTTCTCGGACGACAAAGGCGAGATGATGCCGCCCCCGAAGTCCAATCGCTCAATCACCAAAGAACAGAAAGAACTGGTGAAACGCTGGATCGCTGAAGGCGCGAAATACGAAGCCCATTGGTCGTTCATCGCTCCGGTAAAAGTCGACTTGCCCGCCGTCAAAAATGCGGCGTGGTCCCGCAATGCCATCGACCGGTTTGTGCTGGCGAAATTGGAAGCGGCGGGATTGCAACCGACGCCAGAAGCAGAACGCGCGGTGTTGATCCGGCGCTTGTCGCTGGACTTGACCGGCTTGCCGCCAACGCCTGAAGAGGTCGATGCGTTCGTCGCCGACACAGCACCTGATGCCTATGAAAAAGTGGTGGATCGCTTGCTGAAATCCGAACACTACGGCGAGCGCATGGCACTGCCCTGGCTCGACGCCGCGCGCTATGCGGACAGCAACGGATTTCAACAAGACGGTGACACATTTCAATGGATGTGGCGCGATTGGGTCGTGCGCGCGTTGAACGCGGACATGCCGTTCGACACGTTTTCAATCGAGCAACTCGCGGGCGATTTAATGCCCAAGCCGACGAATGATCAATTGATTGCGACTGCGTTTAATCGAAACCATTTATTGAACGGTGAAGGCGGTGCGATTGCCGAGGAACAACGCTTCAATATTCTGTTCGACCGCGTGGACACGACGGCGACGAATTGGCTGGGGCTGACGATGGCATGCGCCCAATGCCACGATCATAAATACGACCCAATCACGCAACGCGATTACTACGGCTTGATGGCCTCGTTCAACAAAGTTTCCGAGAGTGGTGCGGCTGGAAGCGGCCCAGGCCCCAAGCGCATCGCAGCTCCATTTTTGGAGATCATGTCGGCTGAGGACAAGAAGCATCTCGACAGTCTTGAAGAGCAACGCAAGAAGATGGAAGCAGAGGGCAAGACCGAAGAAAAGAAGCAGGCGGCGTTTGTGGAATGGGCCAAAAAAGTGACCCCGGAAACGAAGCATCCAAAGAAACAAGACCAATTCTTGCCGGGAGCGCTAACCACAATTTTGCGTATCGAAGTCGAGAAGCGCTCAGACGCTCAGAAGAAAGAATTGGAGAAAGGTCTGCGCGGGATTTTTGATGCGGATGTGTGGCCCGGAATTGCTGCAAAAGAACCCGCGACGAAGAAAGCCGATGCGCTCAAAAAGGAAATTACAACGTATAAAAACGAACGCGTTCCGCGCGTGATGGTCATGCGAGACGACAAGCCGCGCGACACCTTCATTTTGGATCGTGGCGACTATTTGAAGCCCAAAACCAAAGTCGCGTTCTCGACCCCCGCGTTCTTGCCTGCGCCGCCGAAAGATGCACCGCAGAATCGACTCGGGTTCGCACAATGGTTGTTTCAACCCGAGCATCCGCTGACCGCGCGTGTTCAAGTCAACCGAATGTGGCAGACGTTTTTCGGAACGGGAATCATCAAGACGGTCGAGGACCTTGGCGTTCAAAGCGAATTGCCCGTGCATCGCGATCTACTCGATTGGCTCGCTGTGGAATTTCGTGAAAATAAATGGAACATGAAATACATGCACCGCTTGATCGTGACCAGCGCGACGTACCGTCAGAGCAGCCGCGTCTCGCGCGACGTGTTGCAACGCGATCCCGAGAACCGGCTGATGTCACGGGGCGCCCGCTTCCGAGTCTCCTCATTAGTCCTCCGCGACATCGCGTTGGCGTCGAGCGGGCTATTAGATCTCCGCGTAGGCGGAGCGCCCGTTTACCCATACCAACCCGACGCAATCTGGGAATCGCTCGCGATCACGAAGGAACGCGATTTCACCTATCCAGCATCAAAAGGCGCAGACAATTTCCGGCGCAGTCTCTACACATTCTGGCGGCGCACATTAAGTCCCGCGAACATGTTCGACGCACCCAACCGGCAGACCTGCAAAGTGCGACAGTCGATCACCAACACGCCACTTCATGCACTCACGACCTTGAACGATCCAACATGGTCAGAGGCATCTCGAGTCCTAGCCGCAAAGAGTATGGAATCCGCAGGCGACGCAGACGCTCGGCTGACGGTTGCATTCCGCCGTGTGCTGGGACGAAAGCCGTCAGCATCCGATTCCACCGCGCTGCGCAAAGCCTATGACAGACAACTCGCGATTTACAAAGCAGACCCCAAAGCAGCCGCCGAAGTAGTCGCAATCGGCACCGCACCCAAGGCCGAAAAATTAGATGTGAGCGAACACGCCGCGTTGAGCGCGGTGTGTCTGGCGATCTTGAATCTTGATGAAGCGTTGACGCGCGAATAGAAGGAGTCGAACGATGCAGGATGAATTGGATTCGAATCAACGGCGAGTGACTCGGCGGCAGTTCTTCGGTCGCTCCGCACACGGCATCGGGGGACTCGCGCTGGCATCATTAATGGGATCGCAAAGCGCTCGCGCGGAGAAGGGCCTGCCTGGACTTCCGAACCTGCCGCATTTCGCTCCAAAAGCGAAACGCGTCGTGTGCCTCTGGCAAGGCGGCGGCCCGTCGCATGTGGATTTGTATGACCCCAAACCCATGCTTCAAAAAATGGGCGGGCAGGATATTCCAGAAAGTGTGCGCGGCGCGACGCGGCTTTCGACGATGTCCTCGGGCTATAAAAAATGGCCGATCACCCCACCGATCAAGCCATTTAAACGCTACGGCAAATGCGGCACTGAAATGAGCACGATGCTGCCCAACATCGGCGCGCTCGCAGACGACATGTGTCTCGTGCGCTCGATGAACACCGAAGCCGTGAACCACGCTCCCGGCGTCACGTTTTTTATGACCGGCGCGCAAGTGCCGGGGCGCCCGAGCATGGGCGCGTGGCTGAGTTACGGACTCGGCTGCGACGCCAGCGACCTCCCAGCGTTTGTGGCCATGACCTCATCAGACAAAGGCAAAACCTGCGGTCAACTTTTCTTTGATTACTATTGGGGCAGCGGATTTTTGCCAAGCCGCTATCAAGGCGTTCGATTCCGAAACGTCGGCGACCCAGTGCCCTATCTGCAAAACCCTCCGGGCATGAATCGCGAACAAAGGCGAGTCTTGCTCGACGATTTGCGTTCGATGAACGAGGCTCATTTACAAGACTACGGCGACCCCGAAATCGACACGCGCATCGCTCAATATGAGATGTCCTACAAAATGCAGGCGAGCGTTCCGGACTTGCTCGACTTTTCAAAAGAACCGAAGAGCGTGATCGAACGTTACGGCCCGAGCGCGCTCATAAAAGGGACGTTCGCGAACAATTGCCTCATCGCGCGGCGGCTGCTCGAACGCGGCGTGCGCTTCGTTCAATGTATGCACGCAGGCTGGGATCAGCACAACAATTTATTTACACAACTCGAAGAGCAATGCAAAGACACCGACGCGCCGTCCGCAGCATTGGTGATGGACTTAAAGGAGCGCGGGTTGTTGGACGATACGCTCGTGGTCTGGGGCGGCGAATTCGGACGGACACCGTTCGGACAAGGCGACCCAGCGAAGCCCAACGGCCGCGACCATTTTGGCCGGGCGTACAGCATGTGGCTCGCCGGGGGCGGCGTCAAAGGCGGGACGGTCTACGGCGCGACCGACGATTTCGCGTGGAACATCACAAACAATCCGGTCCACATTCACGACATCCAAGCCACGATAATGCATCTGTGCGGCATAAACCACGAAGCCCTGACCTACCGCTATCAAGGCCGCCAATTCCGTTTAACAGATGTGCACGGACAAGTGGTGAAGGGAATTCTGGCTTAGAGCTATCGGACAAAACCCCCGTGCCAAGATGCGCCGCGCCGGGCAAGCGGGACGAGTAAAACTCGCGCGGCGTATTTGGAGACTACGCCAAGCGAGTTTTTCGAAGTACCGCGTAGCTCGCCGCAAGCAGATTGGCGCGGGGGGTTTGTCCGGTAGCTCTTAGACCGGAATTGGACATCTGGACGTTTTCGGTGTACACATACATGCCGTATTTTTGAATTGAACTGGATAGTTGACTTAGAAGGAGACGTAACGATGTCTGCGACGATTTCACCCACAACGCGACGATGCTTTTTGATGCTCTGTGCTGGGGCTGGCGGAGCGGTGGCGTTTGCTCGCGCACGTGGCGATGCGGCGCATGGTCTTCAGACGTTTTCCAAGACCTCATGGGCGCTCGGCGCTGATGTATCGCTGACGGTGCTTCATGCCGATCAGACTGTCGCCGAGAAAGCCATGACCGCCGCGTTTGCTGAGTTGAATCTCCTCGAAGATATCCTCAGCGTGTATCGTCCGAACAGCCAGATTTCGCGCTTGAACGCGACGGGACAACTCGATCAGCCGCATGCACATTTCACGACCGTGTTGAACGCCAGCCAAGCCATGGCGAAGGCCAGCGACGGACGCTTTGATGCAACGGTGCAGCCGCTATGGGACGTTTACGCTGCCGCGCAAAAGTCGAACTCTCTTCCGTCCGCGAGTGACATTGCGGCCGCTCGTGCCAAGGCGGATTATCGCAAAATTCAACAGACAGGCTCGAGCGTGTCGTTCGCTGCGCCAGGAATGAAGCTCACCTTTAATGGCATCGCTCAAGGCTACGCAGCCGATTGCGTCATGGCCGTTTTGAAATCGCACGGCATCGAAAACGCGTTGGTCGATGCAGGCGAGTTGACGTCGTCCGGGCACAAAGCAGATGGCTCAGCATTCCGCTCGGGGATTCAACACCCGCGCCAGCCGGACGCATTTATCGGCGTCTGCGCCATGGATGGCCGAGCGCTGGCCACGTCGGGCGATTACGCGACAACGTTCAGCGACGACTTCCTCTACAACCACATCTTCGATCCCGCATCGGGCGTCTCCCCGCGCGAATTGGCGAGTGTGAGCATCCTCGCTCCGACCGGCATTCAGGCAGACGCATTGACCAAACCCGTGTTCATTTTGGGCAAGGAAAAGGGCCTCAAATTTATTCAATCCATGCCCGGATGCGATGCGTTTATTGTCACGAAAGACGGAGTGACGAGCAAGACAAAGGGTTTCCCCCTGGTTTAGTTTCCACGCAATGAACAGCAAACGACGACGGAGGAATGATGGTGCGCAACTGTTTAGTCGCTGCTGTGTTTGCTATTGCTTTCAGCGCGTTCACTGCGGAGTCCGTTACACGCTCTATTGCTGAAGTAGACAAGTTGATCGCCACGGACGGCGCGACGACTCCGCCGTGGTTCGATTCAGTGAAACTCAATTTCCCGCCAACGCTCAATCTGACATGGGAAAAGCCGAAACAGAAAGAACCGTGGACTCCAAGCAAGTACATCAGCCAGTATGTCTGGAGCGTGATCAACGAAAACCCGGGTCGGTGGCGCGAAGGCTTGAAACTGCTGTATCATGTTTATGATCTCAATAAAAATGATGCCGAGAAAAGCGTGACGAGTATGCGAGCGATTGCGCGAAATTATCAATTCTTGCAGCAAGACCCGGCTCGGGCAGCCTATTGGTGGAAGAAGTCCGGAATCGAGAAATCAGACGATCCCAGCGATGAGGTTGATTTGGCGAATTGCTACTTCGCACTTGGCAACAAAGAATTCCCGCGCAAACTTCTGAATGACATCGGAAAAGATGAATCCCGCCACGGTGAGACGATCAAATTATGGGCGGACATCGGCGACTACGACAAAGCGCTGAGCGTCGCAAAAATAAAAATCGAAGAAGACAGCAATCCGGACATTGGCTATCTGATGGCTGGCGAAACCTGCCGCATGATGGGGAATTATAAAGACGCGATCAGCCATTTTGAAAAAGTCATCGCGATGGATGATAAGAAAGCCGGGCGGGATATTAAGCAAAGCAAGAACCGCGCGCGCGGAAGTCTTGAAGCCGTGAAACTGTATGAGTCGCTGGATTTGACAAAGATACCGGATGGGACGTACTTGGCCGACAGCACCGGTTATTCAGGCAATATCTTCCTATCCGTCACTGTGAAAGCGAAAAAGATTGAGGCTATCAAAGTCGTCAAGCATACTGAAAAACAATACTATGGTTCGCTGACAGACACGCCAGCCAAGATTATTTCGAAGCAGTCAGTAAAAGGTATTGATTCATTTAGCGGCGCGACGATCACGTCCGAAGCGATTATCAATGCGACAGCGAAGGCACTGGCCAAAGCCGTGAAATAACGTGCGCGACTCCTGGACACTTTATGCGGCTTGATTTCTTCCTTCCATTCTTGCGCCGCACGAACAAAACGTGGCAACCGACGCCTCCGGGTTGGGTGTCACGGATGCTTCGCAAAATAATTCCTGCATCGTGGCAGTCGGATTCGATCCAAGCAAAGCCGGGATTGTTTCGACGCGTCTTGAAAAAAATCGGGCCGACATGGCAATCAGCACCCGCGCGGCGTGCGGTTCAAGGCGTCTGCTTCGTACTGTTCTTCATCTTCTTCTTTTGGTTTTGCTGGCCGTATTCGGCTGAGCCCGGCGCGAAAGTCGCGCTGCCGGATGGCACGCTTGTCATCTCGCATCATGCCGAGAATCGAGCGGCGAAAGAGCTCGTTCCCGCCGAATCGTTTCTCGCGATCGATCCACTCGTAAGTATATCGACGGCAATCGCGTCGCGAACATGGGTCTGGTCGCTGGCGTGGGCTGCAGTGATGCTCGTAATTTGCGTGATCTTTCCACGCGGGTTTTGCGGCTATTTGTGCCCGCTGGGAACGCTCATTGATGTCTTCGATTGGGCGATTGGAAAACGCGTTGAACGCTTTCAAATTAAGCATGATGGCTGGTGGGTGCATCTCAAATATTACATTCTGACGGGCGTGTTGATCGCAGCTATGTGCGGCGTTTTGCTCACTGGATTCGTCGCCGCGATTCCAGTGATCACACGCGGATTCTTGTTTATGTTGTCACCGCTTCAAATGGGCGCGGCGCGAGGCTGGCATCAAGTCCCGCCGATGAACGCGGGACACATTGTTTCGATCATTCTCTTTGCAGTGGTGCTCGCGCTGGGATTTTTTCGTCCGCGCTTTTGGTGTCGCTACGTGTGCCCGTCGGGCGCGGTGTTTTCGGTTTTCAATTTTTGGCGAGTCGGTGAACGCAAAGTCGAATCGAGCTGCATTAAGTGCAATAAATGCGTGGAGATTTGTCCGTTCGACGCGATCAAGCCGGACTTCACAACACGAACCGCTGATTGCACCCTCTGCCAAACGTGCGGAGGAGTGTGCCCGACACATTCAATCAAATTTGTGGATCGCTGGAATCTGACTGACCTCAAAAAAGAGAACGATCCGCCGACACATGAAATGCCGCTCGCCCGGCGCGGATTTATAGGCGGCATTGCAGCAGGCGCGGCAGCGTTTTTAGGGATGAGAACTGTGGGCGGTGCTGCCGCCGGCCCGGTGCCTGTTCGGCCGCCCGGAAGCTTGCCGGAACCCGCGTTTTTACAAGCGTGTATCCGCTGCGGTGAATGCTTCAAGGCGTGTCCGAACAATGTCCTTCAACCCATGGGATTTGGTCAGGGCTTGGACAATTTATGGACGCCACAGGTCGTCGCAAATTGGTCGGGATGCGATCCAAGTTGCAACAACTGTGGCAACGTGTGTCCGACAGGCGCGATCCGAGCATTACCGTTGATTGAGAAGCGCAGCGCCAAAATGGGACTCGCGATCATCAATGAAAAAACGTGTCTGCCGCATGCCGGAAAAGAGGCCTGCCAGATGTGCGTCGATGAATGCACAATCGCCGGATACAACGCGCTCGAATTCGTTCGTGTTGGGATTGAAGTGGACAAAGACGGACTGCCAGTCGAGGGCACAGGGTTCGCCGCGCCGGTTGTGCTGGGAGATAAATGCGTGGGCTGCGGCTTGTGCCAGTCACGCTGTCATCACATCAACGTTCTCGAAAAAGGCCTCTTAAAAGAGTCCGCAATCATCATCGAAGCCGGACCGGGAAAAGATGATCGCATCTTCAGTGGCTCCTATGTTGAACTTCGAAAACGCGACATGGAGCAAGCCGAAGAGAAGCGAAAAGAGCTCATGAAGTCGCGCGGAATTGAGGAAGGAAAGTGAGCGTCAACGATATCGCCACCCAACTCGATTTTTGTCGTCGATGCTATCGGCCGGAAAACATCGGAGCGGACTGGACACGGTGCGATTGATCGTACAATCTACTCCAGTTCGTTCGCTTCGTTTTTGTTTCCGAGAATCCTGATACCCGATGTCACCCACCAACTCCCCAGCCCCCCGCCCGTACGCCATCCGAGTTCGCGGAGCGCGCGAGCACAATCTCAAAAACGTTGACGTCGATATTCCGCGCGACAAACTCGTCGTGATCACCGGCCTTTCAGGCTCGGGTAAATCGAGCCTCGCGTTCGACACCATTTACGCGGAAGGCCAGCGCCGCTACGTCGAATCGCTCTCTGCTTATGCGCGGCAATTCCTGGAGATGATGGAAAAGCCCGAGATGGAATCCATCGATGGCCTGACGCCAACCATCGCCATCGAACAGCGCAGCGGCTCCAGCAATCCGCGCTCAACCGTCGCGACGACCACCGAAATCTACGATTAT
>JBAXUS010000159.1:0-14586 GCA_037129555.1 Planctomycetota bacterium | reverse complement strand
ATTTATTATAATGCAGGTGCGGGAAGAATACAGTCTTGAAAATGGGATGAACGTACGAATCGAAAAGGAGCCGGACGCGGTGTAATGAATTGAGGCGAAATCGTTAAAATGATGTGGGCGAAAAACGCAGAGTTGCGTTACAACACTGTTTGATTCACACGATTTTTTGATGACAGAAAATTGAGGAGCAGCACACCATGGCAGTGCGCCCGATACGACGTCCGGACAGTTCGAAATCGACACCCCATTATTCGGCCAACGTAGGGCCGTTCACTGGTATGGCTCAAGACGGACCGGCGCGGAAGGCACGGCCGACGGCACTGGCGGAAGAGATTTTGTCTCGCGGGTGCGCGTTTGTAGAAAAGGGGATCTGGGACGACGCGGAACGCGAGTTTCGCAAGGCGTTGAAAATGGCGGCGGATTATCCCGAAGCTTACAATAATCTCGGATTGTGTCTGCTCTATCAGGGCAATCCGGCGGACGCTCGCGTCGCGTTTCAAGAGGCGTTGAATTTGTTTCCGGGATGGGCCAGCGCGGAAGCGAATCTGGGGTTGGCGTTACAGCAACTGGAAGAACATGCGGAGTCCGCGAAGTATTACCGGCAATCATTGATTCACAAGAATCCGCAGCCTCAGGTGAACTTGTCACTGGGAGACGTGTTGCTCGCTCAGGGGCAGACTGACGAGGCGCTGGCGTCGTGGCAAAAGGCGTTGGAGAGCATCCCGAATTATGCTGCGGCGCACAGTCGTATTGGAATTTTGCACGCGCGAAAAGGGCGCATCAACGAAGCGGAAGCCGCGCTCTTGAAGGCCGTGCAATTGGATCCGTCGAATGCGGATGGATTCGCTGTGCTGGGATCCATTGCGGCCCGGCGCGGGAATTTTCGGCAGGCAAAAGAGTGGTATGGGAAAATTCCCTCGGATACGGTTTCGGTGGCCGCGCAACGCGGAACGCAGCGCATCGCGTTGTGCGAAGCGGCGGTGAAAAGTGGCTTCGCTGAGTTTAAGGGCACTCAGCCCGATCCCAAGCCGATGGCGAAATGTTACTATGATTTGGGGCTGGCGTTGTTGGCTGACGGAAATTCGAGCGAAGCGCAGAGCATGTTCCAGCGCGCGGCCCAATACGATGCGCAGTGGTTGGAGCCTCAGTTGTTTTTGGCTTATGGCGAGGCGTTGCTGGGCAACGGATTGTCGGCGAAAAGCGCGTTTGACGTGGCGGCGAAACTAGCTCCTGACAATGGCATGGTTGCAGAGCAATTGGGTTATCTCGCGCTCGGCATGGGCATCGCGAAAGAGGCGGATGCGCAGCTTAAACGCGCACAATCGCTGGGGCGAAATGTGCCTCCGGAATTGGTGAAAGCGGACGCTTAATCCCAGGACACTATGGCCACCAAACCCCGCGCCGTCAATCCGGCGATTCTTGTACGAGCGGCGAAATTGGATGCCGCTCTTCACGCCGCATTTCCGGACGCGGTGTGTGCGCTTGTCTACTCGAATCCGCTGCAATTATTGATCGCGACGATTCTTTCGGCTCAATGCACCGACATCCGCGTGAACATGGTCACGCCGGCGCTTTTCAAGCGCTACATAACTGCGGCAGAGTTTGCGGACAGCGATCCGGACGAACTGGAATCGTTTGTGAAGTCCACTGGATTTTACCGCAATAAAGCGAAGTCAATTCGCGAGGCCTGCAAAGACATTGCTGTGTTGCACGGCGGCGTGGTGCCGAAGAATCTCGACGACTTGTTCAACCTACACGGCGTCGGGCGCAAGACTGCGAATGTGGTGTTGGGCAATGCGTACGGAATTCCTGGGATGGTGGTGGACACGCACGTCGGTCGGATCGCACGGCGGTTGGGGCTGACGAAGAACACGGACGCGGTCAAAGTCGAGCACGATTTGATGCGGCTGTTTCCGGAGCAGCGCTGGACCCAGGTCGGCCACGAAATGATTTCGTTGGGCCGATCAAGTTGCAAAGCGCCGACACCGAAATGTGCGGGGTGTCCGATACGTGACTTGTGTCCGTATCCGAAGAAAACGGCTTAACGGCGAACGGCTTTTAACATCGAATAACGCGAATCGGCGCGAATCTACGCGAAAACGGCACGGCTAAAAGAAGGCGTTGAGTGTTTTGATTCTGAATTTTGATTTGTCCTTGTCGATTCTTTTCCTGTTGCGTTAAGATGGTGAGGCTTGTTTTGGTGGTTGTTCCAGCGGTCTTTTTTCATGACGCGATAAAACTCTATGCCTCCATTTATTCATGCGGCGCTCTTCTATGCGGGTGCGGCGACCTTGGCTGCTCCGATTGTCATTCATTTGATTTTTCGGATGCGTAAGCGGCGTGTGGTGTTTTCGTCGCTGCGGTTTTTGCAGCAGTCCATGTTGAAAGAATCGCGCCGTTTGAAACTGCGTGAACTCCTGCTCCTTCTTCTGCGTTGTTTGGCGTGTGTGTTGATCGCGGCTGCGTTTGGTCGTCCATATTTTTCGGGTAGTACATTGGCCGGACCGAATGGGCGCGTGACGCAGGATGTCGTATTGGTGCTCGACGATTCGCCCAGTCTGGCGGCTCAGGAAGGTGCTGGAACGCGCTGGCAGGAGTTGTTGAAAAAAGCGCGCGAGGAGATTTCGGCTCGGAGCAGCGGCGACCGTGTCGGCGTCGTGTTGAGCAGTGATCCGGCGCGTGCTGAAATTGAATTGTCTGGGAATTTTGGAGCCGTCTCGGGTGCGTTGAAAAATGACCGCCCGTCCTCGAAGCGCGGCGATCTCGCTCAAGCGATGAACACGGCGACTGAGTTGCTTGCCGGATCAACGCAACCCAAGCGTCGCGTCGTGGTGTTCAGTGATTTTCAAACGAGCGCGGTGGATCGCGGCGCGTGGGCAACCGTGGCTCAGAAAGCTGCGGGGTCTGGAAGTGGCGGGATCGCGGTTGAATTGCTCGGCCCGGCGTCGCTGGGTCAGGGAGCGGTGCGGCTGCCGAATTTGGCGGTGACTGACGTCCGCGCTAAGAGCGATGTGTGGATCGACGGGCGGCCCGTTCCGTTTGTCGTTCGTGTCGCTAATTATGGAGACAACGAAGTCCCGAATGTGTCGGTGAAATTGGTCGTGGACGGTAAACCCGTCGCGACTCGCGCAGTGGGTTTGGGACCGCGATCGTCGACTGAAGTCGAAATTGAAGCGCTCTTTCCGCGCGCCGGCGAAGTCTTCGGAAACGTTGAGATCGATGCGCACGATTGTTTTCCGGACGACGACAAACGCCTGTTCGCACTGCGTCTGCGTGACAGCATAAAGGTGCTCGTCGTCGAAGAGAAACTCGCAGAGAGCGAAGCGTTTCTCGACCAGGGATATTTTATCCGCATGGCGTTGGAACCCAAAGCGCGCGGCGAGGGCGAGAATCGCGGCGCGCCGGGAACGCCGACGGGTGGGTCTGCGTTCGCTGGAAATTACATTCAAGTCGTGTCATCTGAAATCGCTCGCGTCACGCCGGAGATGTTGAAGACGTGTGATTTGATCGTGGTCTGCGGTGTCACGGCGATGAACGATGTTGAAGTCGCGCTGCTCGAAGACGCAGTGCGTGAAGGAAAGAATCTGATCGTCTTCACTGGCCGAGCCGACGGGCGGATGTCGGAGAGTTTCTACAACGGATCGTTTTGGAAGAATGGGTTAGGGTTGTTGCCTGCTCGTCCTGGGGCATTGTACGAAGGCAATCGGCTCGAAAATAAATTCGACAAGATCGGAGATTTCAACATCTCGCATCCATTGTTCAAAGCGTTCACTGGCGAGAACGACGCGAATCTACGGCTGCCGCGATACTACCGCCATTATCAAGCAAGCCCGGCGGATTTGAAGATCGGCGTCGAAGAGAAATCGGACGCAGCGTTGAAGCCGGCGATAGATCCGAAGGTGGCTCCGAAAACTGATCCGAAGAATCCAGCGGATGCAAAGGAAGCGAAAGCGGCGCTGAAGTCGCGACCGGCGGGGACGGTGTTGGCCTCGTTCACGGGTGATGGTGGACCGTTCGCGATGGAGCGGCCTTATGGAAAGGGGATCGTGCTGATGTTCCCCTTTGCACCGCGACCCGAGGCGACGGATTTGCCCAAACGCAAAGCATTCGTGCCGCTGCTGCATCAAGCCGTGCGGTGGTTGGCGGGCGTGCAATCGGCGTCGCGACGGAGTTTGGTTGCGGGCGATACGTTCGTTTTTGCCGACGCAGGTGCGCCGGGTGAAGCCGCAGTATCCTTGGAAAAGCCGCCACTTCCTGACGGTAAAAAAGAGACGCTGACGTTGACGGGTAACGATCATCCAGTGGCGGATGCGCCGGGAATTTATACGGCCTCGTTCGCTCGCGGCGCGATCAAAGAGCGGACGTTGTGGGCGGTGAACATCGATCCGCGCGAGAGCGAATTGGTGTCCGATCCGCTGGGCACATTGAAGGCGATTTTCGCGACGGTTATCGCGGCAGATACGACGGAATCGAAAGCGGCAGCGGCTCAATTGAGCGATGAACAAAAGGCGCTGGCAACGGAATGGCGCTGGTGTCTGATCGCGGCGTTGTGCTGCCTGATGCTTGAAGTGGCGCTGCGGGACTTCTGGAAAAGCTGATGTAGATAGTGGAGGTAGTAAAAATATTTTAGAAAAAGCTCGAAATGAGTGCACAATCTGAGTAATCTATGTGCAGTTGGATCGTCAGTACGGTGTGAGGTCTGTGGTTTCAGTGGTAAGAGGAGCGCGAGACATGACGAAAATCGCAGCTGTTTTAGCTGTCGGCGTACTGTGTGTCACACTCCCGGGTTGCACGAAGAATTGTGACGATTGTGATGACGCATGTGACACGCCCAAGCTCAAAATCGTAGCGACTGCCGCGACTAGCGAGTGCGTCCCTGCGCCAGTTCCAATGGCATTTACACCCGAAAAATCACCTGTGATCGTCGCCGCTCCGAAGGCGATCTTGGTTCAGCCCGTGCCGAAAGTGGTCGAAAACAATGTACCGGTGAAGATCGAACGTGTTGTCGAAGTGCGTCGTGTAGAACCGGTAGACCCCCCGCGCCTTCGCCGCTATTTTGCGGGTGAAATTGAAATCGACGGACTCTAAGCTACGTATGTTTTCCGGAACGTGATTCAAGGACGGCGTGTCATGAGAATTGCACTGACATTGTTACTGGGGGCGCTTGCCCTCACCGGTCTGACCGGTTGCAATCGCGATTGCGATGACGATGACGTTGCATGCAGTTCGCAGTGTTCCCATTGTCGCAAAGCGATCATGAGTTGCAACGACTGTGTCCCCGCGCCGGCTCCGATGGCTGTTGAAACACCGTGTGCGCCGTCGACAAAAGCGACTGCTCCAGTCGTTGCTGAAATCGAAAAGCCCACGAAGCCCGTGCCAACTACGCGTGAGGGCATACGCATTCAATTGGCGAAAGAAACACGAACCCGAATGATCACGACTTTTGAAGAACGCCAGTGGAAAGAAATGGCGCGAAAGCCGATGACAGAAGATCCTTCGAGCTTCTAACGCTCGGAGCCTTTGACGAGAAGAAACCTACTCTGATTTCAAGATAACGACTTTACCACGGTCTGTTAAAACGTAGACATTGTCGCCGAAAGCGCGAATTGAAGTAGGGTTTCCCAACTCGGGTTTGAGCGTGTACTCCCAGAGTTTCGATAAATCAGTCTTTGTATACGCAAAAATCTTATTGACGTGCGTAATCACGTAAATGTTCTTGCTGGAGGCCATGTCCAGATTGACATAGCCATCGAGACTGACACCGACGATGGCTTTCACGGCTGCGCCCGTGGCATCGGCTGTCATCGGGTACTTTTTGAGTTCGCCGTAATCTTTGGTCCGCGTGGCAACAAAGATGCCGGAGTCATCAAAGAGCACGCCAACGGATTCTTCCATCGCAGGGCGGGGAGGCAGCGACCAAATTTCGCGCCGGATTCCAATATCAAACAGCGTGACCTGCCCGGTGCGCTGAACCATGGCGAGCAGCGAGACTTTTGAGTTGCTCCAAAACGTCGAACGCGGAGACATCGCTTGGAAT
Organism: Planctomycetota bacterium; assembly: GCA_037129555.1. Taxonomy (GTDB): domain Bacteria; phylum Planctomycetota; class SZUA-567; order H5-PLA8; family H5-PLA8; genus JANXLS01. The sequence goes on along the minus strand of JBAXUS010000159.1, from coordinate 8,549 downwards.
TGCTTCTTGAAAACCTGCTGCCCTGAAATGATGTCGATGGATTGCAACAGGCCGCCGGAACTCAGCGACCAGACGGTGCGTTCGTACGAAAAAAGTCCAGCCGCGAGCGGGTCTTTGCGCGCGGCGTCGCTTGCGTCGATCGGCAAGGTCCAGCGGATTTCCGACGCGCTTTTGACGGAATCGAAATCGAGGAAGCAGCGAATTAAGCCGTCCGAATAGGCTGCGATAAGAGCGGGCTTGAGGGCGTGGATCGATTTCTCATCGATACACATCGTCCCGACAATTTCAGCCGTCTGAGATTGCGTTTTCGAAAATAGCGAGCGCTTCACGGGCTTGTCCGGGTTTCGAACATCGATTTCAAGCAGATCATGGCTGCGTAAAGGCTGAAGCAGAAATCCAGGCTTGTGCGAAATGGGCGGGACGCGCAGGTTCCAATAATTCTTGTCGTCAGCAGGCACGTTTTCGGGCAAAGCTGCGCGGCGGTCGTAGAGGCCCGGAACTGTCCAAACGGGATCACGGCTCGGCGGATCGAGAGCCAGCATATCGGGCCCATTGAGGATGATGATCTTGTTGTCGAACTGCATCGCGGGCGCAAGCAGCGGCGGTGGAGTTTGGAATTGTGGCGGCGGAAAATCGATCACGATAGGGTCCAGATCCAAACGGATCGACACGTCGAAGTCGTTGGTCGTGATCTTCCCTTTGGACATTTTCTTGGAATTGAAGCCGGGGCGCTCAGCGGTGATTTCGTACAATTCACCCACCGGAATCATGAGGTTTTGCGGCGAAAGCCCCTTTGGCTTGCCATTCAGTTTCAACAGGGAGCCGCTCGGAAAGGTGGACACAAAGACCGGAATCTCGATTTTTAATTCAATAAGCAGAGCCTCATTGAGTGCCAGTAGCGATTTGAAAATATCGCGCGACTTCTTGAAATCGCCCTCTGCGGCAGCTGAAACCGCGGCCTTGATTTGCGCTTCCAATTCATTGCATTTCACATCCAGCGATTTGGCGTGTTCAGCAGCCTCAACCGCAATCGGAAACTCGGGGAACGATTTGGCGATCTGTCTGAATTTCGCGCGGGCGTCGAAATAGTTGTGCCGCGCTTCTAATTCGAGCGCTTGAGTGAAGAGTATTTGCGCGGTTGATTTGAGTGACGTATAGCGTGTTTTTAACGCCTCTGCGTAGGCCAGACCTGGCAAGTCGCCGAACTTTGGCAGCGTCAATTCGATCAATGCAATCGCAGCGTCTCCCTTTTTATCAACCCACGTGTTCTCCGCCTGCTTGACAGAATCGTCCAAGTCGCTGCGGATTTTTTCAATCGCTTGTGCTCCAGATTCAGCGCTTTTCCTTGGTTCGGACTCCGCCGCCGCTTCCTTTCGAATTGCATTGTATTCGATCAACGCCTCGCTGTATTTTTTCGACTGCATCAACCCTTCGGCTTTGTGCAATCGTTCACGCAACGCGTCCAGAATCGCGGTTTCGGTCGGCTTCTTGTTAGTCGGGTCCACAGGATTTGACGGGCCGTTCGGCTTTCGTGGCGGATACGCTGTCAGAAAATCCTTCAAGTCCTGAGTGCATGGATTGCCGGGATATTCCTCAAGCAGATATAAGGCCTTCTCCACCGCCTGGTCACTTGCCTCGCCGCCTCGCTCGGCATCTGCATATAGCCCCGGAAGAAGGTTCTTGATGTAGATGTAAATCAGGTCCGGAATGCGCCCGATACGGTCTCGAATGATCGACGCAACGTGGCTGTCTTTGTCCTGAATCGTGTCCAGGAAACTCGACAGCAGCCGGTTCGCTTCGTTGAATTTTCCTTTACTGCAGAGTGAATCGACCTCTGACACCGTCGTGACATACAACGCCGGAATCTCCGGTGGTCGTTTGCTCTGAATGATCACGACTCCGCATACCAGCAACGCCGCCGTCGTAAAAATACCCCAGAATATCTTTCGGTTGCGGACCGATTTCTCGTACTTTTCTTTCGCACCCTTGTGACTGACAATCACGGCTTCTTCACCGTATTGCCCTTCCTGCTTCAAGCGTATTATGGTCGCAGTGATTTCAGCGATCAGATTTTCGAGATAATTCCGCTCTTCATTCGCGTCCGGACTTTCCAAAATCCGGCGGTAAATATACAGTGCGTCATGATACCGTTTTTGCGCGCGATGTTCGGACGCCATGAAGCGTAAATCAGGGCCAGACGCCGGAAGGACCAAGCCCTTCTCTAGCAATTCGATGACACACACACATACCTGTATGCGCCCGATGCAACTCTGCTTGACAGTGCCTTCAACACTGCGCCCTTCCTTCAAAAATCGCAGGATGCGCTGCGTATCTTTTGGCAGCGTGGCGATCGTATCCGTCGCTTTCGGCGTCAGTTTGAAACACAAGTATTGCGTCGGCAATCGATCGCCGATGGCGTCCCAATCGTCAGTCACTTTGGCTACATATTTGAAGAATGAATCCGGATCAATCGGCATCCGATGTACTTGATCATATGCAAAATCTTCGGGATGAATTTCGCGCCCGGAGTCTGCACCCTCGAACGTGTACCGCGCATTCTTCCACGACAGAATATCGCATATGTCTTCTTCGATCTGAAACCGTCTCGCGTCCGAAATCCCCTTCTCTGAGACGATCCCGCGCTGGATCAACATATCGCCCAATTTGGGCCGAGGCTCCAATCGCTTCTGGTCGCGCAACGTATCCTCGAGCGCTTCTTCCGTAATGAGTCCGCGGCCTATTAATATGTTGCCGAGACGTGATGCTTCGTTCAATTCGTCGCAATAAATCGTGACTTCATTTTCAGTCAACGTGATCAGCTTGTCGCCAACCGGACAGGAAATCGTCAAGACGCCGTGAAAATTCTCGCTGGAGAAATTGCGGAATAGGGTGGGCAATCCGTTGCGCCTGAGCTCGCCTTTGAATTCCATTCCTGCCCTGCTCCCTTGTTCGCCACACGCCGCCGGAGTCATGATCCCACACGGATTACCGCCTCCGATATGAGACTCGCGATTATATCGTTCCCCTACAACTCACATGAATAACTTTTCACTTTATTGCTCAAAAATTTACAGTGCAATCAACACGCCGTCGTCAACAATGCTCATTTTCCATATTTCACAGACTTCATTTAGACTATTCCCACATCCGGCGCTATACTTCGCTGCCGCATCAATTACTTCATCTCGGGTGACTCTTCATGCTCGCAAAACTTGCTTACCGTGCCCTCACCGAACTCAGCCCAAGCATCGCTCTGAAGGCCGCGCACCTTTATTGTTTCAAAGGCATGAAAGCCGTTCACGCCTACAAGAGCCGCATCAAGAAAGGCGAATTGTATCCGCCCTTCTCGTTCATCGCCCTGACGAACACCTGCAATCTGCGCTGTCACGGGTGCTGGGTCGAAAAAGAAGGCACCGCCCATTTCCTATCGTCCGAAGACATCGACAACATCATCGTCCAAGGCAAGGAACGCAACGCCTACTACTACACGCTCCTCGGCGGCGAACCATATTTGCACAAAGGCATCTGGGACATTTTCGAAAAACATTCCGATTGCTACTTCCAAACGATCACGAACGGTATGTTGTTCACTGCTGAAAACGTGAAACGTCTGAAAGAAGTCGGCAACGTCACGCCGCTGATCAGCATCGACGGCTTTAAAAGCCAGAACGATTTGCGCCGGGGCGAAGGCGTTTTCGAAGCCGCCGACGAAGGCCTCGACCGCCTGAAAAAAGCCGGCATCCTCTTCGGCGTCGCTTGCACTGCGACAGGCCTGAACATGGACGAAGTCCTGAGCGATGAATACATCGAGCACTTCATCAAAAAAGGCGCGATGTACATTTGGTTCTACGTCTATCGCCCCATGGGCGAGATCGCGCACCCCGAATATTGCGTCTCGAAAGAGCAACTCATCGGGATGCGAAAACGCCTGCTCGAATTGCGCCGCAAGCATCCGATTTTTATCATCGACACGTATTGGACCGCAACCGGCGAAGCCTTCTGTCCCGCCGCGATGGGCTTGGGCTACCACATCGGACCGCGCGGCAGCATCGAAATTTGCCCGGCGCTTTCGTTCGCGAAAGAACGAGTTCAAGACAACGGCGGAGACCTCCACAAGACCTTCAACGAGAGCACCTATTTGCGCGGATTCACGACATTCGTCAAAGAGCGCACGAAAGGCTGCGTGATTCTCGAGAAGCCGCAAGAGCTTCACGACTACATCAAAAACAGCGGCGCGATCGACTACAGCGGACGTGGCACGGCCTTTCAGGAACTCAACAGCATCACGCCTCGAAACAGCCACCATTTACCCGGTGAAGAAATCCCCGAAGACTATTGGATCTACAAATTCTTAAAGAGTCAGGTCTTTTTCGGGATGGCGGCAATTGGTTGAATCTGAAAAAAGCATTATCACGCCGTGATTCAATCTGCAGATATGACAGTCAGAGGTACTCGGATGTCTGACAATCAAGTACTCTGACTTCTGTGATAACATGAAATCCAAAACGCTCGAACTCACCCCCATCGGCATCATCCGCACACCGTTCCGCGACCGCGCCGACGCACCGCGCCAACCTCGCGCGGAACTCCTTCTCGGTGAAGGCAAGATCGTTTTGAATCCTGGCCACAACTTCGAGCAAGCTCTCGAAGACCTCGACGGCTTCGATTACATCTGGGTCGTCTCGTGGTTCCATAAAAACGAAAACTGGAAACCGAAAGTCCTGCCTCCGCGCGGCTCGACATCCAAGCGCGGCGTCTTCGCCACACGCTCACCCTACCGCCCCAACCCCATCGGTCTTTCCGTAGCGCGTTTAGTCAGCGTCAAAGCCCGCACCATCCGCGTCGCCGAAACCGACCTCCTCGATGGCACACCGATCCTCGACATCAAACCCTATCTTCCCTACGCCGAATCCTTCCCCGACGCCCGCGCCGGCTGGCTCGACGCCTGGACCGAAGTAGATGACACGCGCTACACCGTCTCCTGGTCCGACCTCGCCCTGACGCAAAGCGCTTGGCTCCGCGAACATTGCAGCATCGACCTCCACGCCCACGCCGAACGCGCTCTCTCCCGAGACGCCGCACCACATCCTTATCGCCGCATCTCACTCAACAAATCCGGCGTCCTCCAACTCGCCGTAAAATCCTGGCGCATCGAATTCGCCGTCACCGACACCCGCGTCGAAATCCAACGCCTCGCCAGCGGCTACTCGGCCGAAGCCCTGTCCGCTAAACAATTGAAATCCCCCCTCCACGACGAATCCGCCCATCACGCTTTCCACGCGAAGTGGCGGCCCGGCGAGTAATCCGCTAAACTCTACGTCCTATGTCCAAAGCCCCCGCCGCTCAACAATGCCTCGACCGCGCCGTCGCAGCCCTCATGTCCAAACGCGACCCGCGCGGCTTCTGGGAAGGCCGCCTCGCGTCCTCCCCGCTCGCCACCGCCGTCACGCTCTGCGCCTTCGCCAACGAAGCCTTCGACGAATCAAAACGCACCCAAGCCTTCGCCTATCTCGCCTCCACCCAAAACGCCGACGGCGGCTGGGGCGACACCGACATCAGCAAAAGCAACCTCGCCGCCACCTTATTAGTCCTCAGCGCCTGTACCGCTGGCGTCCCGCCGGCCAGTTTATTTCCCCCCGAAAAACTCACCCGCGCCAAGTCCTACGTCGATAAACTCGGCGGCCTCCGCGACGGCTTGAAAAACGTCTACGGCAAAGACCTCACTTTCCAAGTCCCCATCCGCATGACCGCCGCTTGCGCCGGGCTGATTCCGTGGACCGACGTCGATCCGCTCCCCTTCGAACTCGCCCTCGCCCCGCGCGGCCTCATGGGCGCCTTGCGCTTGCCCGTCGTCAGCTACGCGCTCCCCGCGCTCGTCACCGTCGGCCTCGCCCGCCACGCCAATGCCCCGAGCTGGTTCCTCCCCATCCGCTGGCTCCGCGCCTTCGCGACCGAACGCGCCCTCAACACCATCCTCGCCATGCAGCCCGAAAGCGGCGGCTACCTCGAAGCCATCCCCATCACCGCCTTCAGTCTCCTCGCCCTGAAATCCGCCGGACGCAGCGACCACGCCATCGCGAATAACGCACGCAAATTCCTCCGCGACACCCAACGCGAAGACGGCTCCTGGCCCGTCGAAGTCAACCTCTCCGTCTGGAACACCACCCGAGCCATCGACGCGCTCCACGCCGCTGGTCTGCTCGAAAAAGTCATGACGCAACAAGAACGCGACACCACCCGCGACTGGCTCCTCGCCCAACAAACCAAAACCAAATCTGTCTACTCCGACGCCGCGCCGGGAGGGTGGGGCTGGAACCATTTAAGCGGCAGCGTCCCCGATGCGGATGATACGAGTGGGGCGATTTTGGCGCTGAGGGCGCTCGGAGTTTCGGACGATCATGAAGCGATTATAAAAGGACAAGCATGGTTGCGTTCTGTTCAAAACAAGAATGGCGGATGGCCGACGTTTTGTCGCGGATGGGAAACTCTTCCCTTCGACAAAAGTGCGCCGGATTTAACGGCACACGCGCTTCGGGCACTGACACCCGAAAAATATAGTAAAGGATATTTCGGTGTTTTGGAATTCGATGGAAGTGTGAATAGTTCTGCACTGCTCAGCGGCTGGCAATACTTATGGGCCTCAAAGCGCTCCGACGGTTCGTTTTTGCCGCTGTGGTTTGGATGCGAATATGCCACCGACCAACTGAATTCAATTTATGGCACCACGCACGCACTGTTTGCGATGACGCAAGGCTATAACGCATATGAAATGGGTACCGGAGAGGAGACTGATTTCTCCGAATTCCTTTTCGTCAACGCATCGAAATACCTCCTCTCCATCCAAAACCCCGACGGCGGTTTCGGCGGCTGCAAGAACGCCCCCAGCTCCGCCGAAGAAACCGGACTCGCTCTCCGCGCGCTCGCCAACTGCGGTGTAGACAATACGGACCCGGTTTGTGCGAATGCCGCGCGGTGGCTCGTCGAACACCAACGCCCCGACGGTTCCTGGAATCCCGCACCCATCGGTTTCTATTTCGCCGTGCTCTGGTACTATGAGGAACTCTATCCGCTCTACTACGCCATCGGCGGATTGGGAAGCTGGTTGAAAAAACAAAAGTAGCACGGGCTTTTAACCCGTGAGTCGCATGACGCCCGAAACTGGACGGGATAACAGCCCATCCTACTTGAACACCGAGGAACGCCGTGTCTAATCTGCCGAACTTGTCCCTCTTAAAAGAAGCGTCCACCGGCTCCGGCCTCGCTGGCATCATGGCCCGCTCCGCCAAGCCCAGCACTGTCGTGGACCGCGAACCTACGCCGCTCGCCAATGAACTCATCAAGAACATGGGCGAACGCACCGTCGAAGCCCGTGCGCCCACGCCTTATCAGCACGATGAATGGCGCCCGGCCGGCGATCATTTCAAATCGATTCCCGACACCAAAGACAAACGCGAACAAATCCGCCTCAAAGCCGTCGACGTCGCGCGAAAACTCCCGCGCACTCGTCCGCCCACAAAGCAATCGCTCTCCGAACTCGCGACCGAAATTCTCACGCCCCTCGGCTACGATCACACGTATACCGGCTTCGCGATGGTCATGCTCAACAACGAATACTGGCGCGAAGAATTCGCGGCGGTCCCGTTCGAAAAGCGCCTCTTCTCCATGCCGCACTGCCTCAAGCAAGCTGAGAATTGCACCGCAAAAATGGACGAAGTCCAACTCCATTGCAACAACTGTGGCCTCTGCTCCATCGCCGATTTCGACGGTGTCGGCAAGCGCCTCGGCTACAACGTCCTGATCGCCGAAGGCACACCCATCGTCATCAAACTCATCGCCAGCGGTGAAGTCGAAGCGATCCTCGGCATCGCGTGTTTAAACGTTCTCGAAAAAGCCTTCGACAAAGTCCTCCAAATCGGCATCCCGGCTCTCGCAATCCCATTGCTCCGCGACACGTGTCATAACACCGAAGTCGATGAAGACTGGGTCATGCAAGCGCTGGGCTATCAGAAGACCGGAGCCAAACGCACGCGTAGCTTCGTCCCGCTGCTGCGCGAAACAGGCCATTGGTTTGATTCGAAATCACTCTTCGAAATCGTCCAGCCCGATCGCGACGGAACGGACCGTGCCGACAAAGTCGCCGAAGGCGAACGCATCTCTCTCGCGTGGATGCGCAAAGGCGGCAAACGCTTCCGCCCCTTCGTGACCGCCGCCGCGTGGCAAGCGCTCTCCGAAAGCGACGACGTGCCCATGCACGTCAAACGCGTCGCTGCGTCGATGGAAATCTTCCACAAAGCCTCGCTCATTCACGACGACATCGAAGACGACGACGACTTCCGCTACGGCACCGAAACGCTCCACAAGTCCCACTCCGTCCCCGTTGCGCTGAACATCGGCGATTATTTGCTGGGACGCGGCTACCGCATCGTCGCCGACGAAATGCCAGCCATCGGAGCCGAACGCACCGTCAAAATTCTGCGAAAACTCGCCGAATCTCACGTCAAGCTTTCGGAAGGCCAAGGCGCTGAATTGCTCTGGCGCAAAGGCAAAGA
>JBAXUS010000158.1:0-14605 GCA_037129555.1 Planctomycetota bacterium | reverse complement strand
GGAGCAACGTCGTGGAGACCGAAGGCATCGGCGGCATCAAAGGCTTCCGCTGCACCGACAACAAACTCGGCACCGGCACCGAACTGACCGCCAAGCCCGAGTGGAAAGCTACCTCGCCCAAATCGCAGCTCGGCTTCAAATTCTACTGCACCCAGCCGCAGACCTTGATCCTCACCACGGGTGACTTTGCGACCGAGATTGAAGTCACGGCTGCCGAAGATCGCTGGCAGGACATGCTGATCCCCGCGAACAGGCTCACCAACCCCACGAATCAAAAGCAGTTGGCAAGCTGGAAGGGTGTCACTGCGATTCGCCTCAAAGCTAAAGGCGACGCGGACATCACGAAGGTATTGTTTGCGCAGTTTAAATGGGTGGTGCCTGGCGAAACCTCAACGAACAAGAATTGAAAACCATGAAATCACTCCTCACCGCCCTGCTGCTGTCTCCACTCGCCGCACTCCACGCCGCTGACACCTTCCTCGTCGAGGACGGCCAGCCGCGCGCTGAAATTGTCATCAGTGACAAGCCTCAGCGCTCCACACGACTGGCGGCGCAGGAGTTGCAGGATCAGATCGTGAAGATCAGCGGCGCACGGTTGCCCATCGTGACGCAGCCGACCGGCAAAGCGGTGAAGATCTTCGTCGGGGCCAGTGCGCAGTCGCCGATCAAGGCGGATGGTATGCAGCACGGCGCGTATCGCATCGCGACAGGCGCGGATTGGATGGCGCTCATTGGCGACGACAGCGACTTCACGCCCATTGCGCCTTTTGCGCAGGGCAATGGGGACATCAAGCGTGCGCAGGCGGAGTGGGAGGCCCTCACGCACTCGAATTGGGGCATGCCAGGCCCGGGCCTGTATAAGTATCGGCTCAAACTGCCGGGTGACATCGGCAAGCCGGAAGGTGCGGTCACGGCGAAGACTGAAACGCTCGATGTCTGGGGGCTCGATGAACGCGGGAGCTTCAATGCGGTGTGCGGCTTTTTGCACAAGCTCGGCGCGCGTTGGTATCTGCCGGGGGAACTGGGCGAGGTGATGCCTTCGATGAAGACGATCGCGTTGCCGAAGCTCGATGAAACCGTGCGTCCGGACTTCGCGCTGCGGCAGTTCAATTTCCGCTTCAGCACCGCTGGCCCCGAGACGTCGAAGTGGGCGATGCGCCTCGGCACGCGCAATGACGACAAGCTTCAAATCGCGCACGGCATGGCGAACATGACGGGCAACGATGCGACTTTCGCCGCGCATCCGGAGTGGTTCGCACTCTACGGCGGGAAGCGCCACTACACGCCCGGCTCTAGCAAGAATCAGCTTTGCTACTCCAATGAGGAACTCTTTCGCGAGACCGTGCGCTGGGCGCGGGCGCAGCTCGATACCTATAAGTTCGAAAGTGTCTCCATCATGCCGCCCGATGGCTACACTTCGATCTGCCAGTGCGAGAAATGCAAAGGCAAGGACTCGCCGGAGCGCAACGAGCGCGGGCTGCTCTCGGATTACGTGTGGAATTTTGTGAATCGCGTGGCGAAGGAAATCGCGAAGACACACCCGCAAGCGAAGGTGCTCAACTGCGCGTATGGCGTCTATACCTTGCCGCCGCTGAAGATTGAGAAGCTCGAGCCAAACGTGGTCGTGTGCATCGTTGGTGGCCGCAGGCCTATGAACAAAGGTGGAGCCAAAACCGAAGGCGAGGCCGCACCCGGCGCACTGCGCGCCGCGTGGGTGAAGAAGACGGACAATCCGATCCTCAACTTCGAAAACTATCCCTTCACCGATCGCGGTTGGTATCTGCCGGCCTTCGTTCCGCACGCGCTCGGCGACACCGTGAACGCCACCAAGGGCATGTCGCAGGGCGAGGACATCTGGCTCACCGTTCGCAACGATTTCGACAAGGTCGGCATCGGCTTCAATCACTTCCTGGTTTACTTCACCGCGCGCAGTTATTGGGGCGGCAAGGACGCGGATGTCGATGCGATATTCCGCGAGTATTGCCGGCTCTTCTACGGTCCCGCGGAGCAGGAGATGCTCGCCTTTTTCACCTACTGCGAAGCGAATTGGACCGCGATGGATGAAGACAAAACAAAGGCCGACACCGCGCTCGCACTTTTCGAGAAAGCGAAGGCCAAAGCCGATGCCACGAGCGTCTTTGGCAAACGCATCGCGCTCATCGACGACTTCCTCAAAGGCATGCGCATGAAGTCCCAGCAGCTCGGTCAAAAGCGCGGCCAGGTGCCGGTCGTGCGACTCGTCGGCGATGCGACGGGCATCGTCATCGATGGCAAGCTCGACGACGCGTATTGGCAAAAGTGCCCCGCGGCTGCCACGGGCAAGTTCCGCGAATTGCAGACCGGTCGCCAGCCCATCTTCGGCACGAGTTACAAAGCCGGATGGCAGGGCAACAGCGTCTGCTTTGCCATCCGCTGCGATGAACACCCCGGCGAAAAGCCCAACATCGCCGCGACGAAGAACGGCGACCAAGCGCTGTGGTATGGCGATGCCGTGGAGATCGAAATCGCCACCGAAACGCACTCCTATTACACGATCGCCGTGAGTCCCTCCGGTGCCGTCGTCGATCTCGATCGCGGTGCGCCGAGAGGCCAGTGGTTCGGCTGGGATGCGAAAGCGGAAGTCGCAACGCACATCGCCGATGACCATTGGACCATCGAGATCCGCATCCCCGTCACGCAGGATGAAAACGACCCGCTGCATCAAGTCATCGGCCGCAAGCCGACGCAGAGCCTGCCCTGGCACGTCAATCTCTGCCGCCAGCGCATCCGCGAAGACGGCACCGAACTCAGCGCCCTCTCGCCCACCGGCAGCAACACCTTCCACGAGCCGATGAAGTTCGCGCATTTCTACGATGGTCGCTCGCATCAGTTTGATGCCGATCCGACCGTCACCGATTTCGTCATCGCGCTGCGCGAAGCCGCGAAACTCCGCCAACCCGCCGAGTCACTCCCTGCCTATCTCGCCCTGGCCGAAGGCAAGCTCACCGACTTCCAAAAGTCCGCCGCGCTCGAACAAGCCGCCGCCTCCGCCGCAGCACTCAAAGACTTCGCCCAAGCCGATGCGCTCGCTGCCCGCATCCCGATTCCCGCAGTGCAAAAGACCGCGCAGATGCAAGCGCTCCTCGCCCAATCAAAGGCACCGCAAGTCGTTACGCAATTCGCCAACGAAGACATCGCCAAATGGCCATTTTGGAAACGCGGCGACGGCTACCTCCTGAGAGGCCGCGCCCACCTCATCACGAAGAACGCCAAGCAAGCCGAGGCCGACCTCACCCACGCCCTCGAATGGCTCAGCGACGACCGATCACGCAAAGCCGTCGAGCAAGGGCTTCAGTCGCTTCAATTGAAGAAATGAAATCCACTCCCATGACTAGCGCCCTCAAACCAAAAGCGGATGCGGACATCACGAAGGTGCTGTTTGCGCAGTTCAAGTGGTTGGTAATGGAAAATGGCAAGAAGAATACGTTTTGATTCAAACACGGGCAGCATCTTGCGTTTGACAAAAAGAATAATAAGCCCCTCGCAAATCTTTTCGTGACGATATGGCTCTTTATTTTCATCACACAAAAGTAAGAGAGAATCCAAATGAAAAAGCAGGTGTGGACAATGGCGGCGGTAGCGATTCTTTGCGCCCCGATGTTTGCGTTCGAGTATCCGTACGTGACAGCTGAGCCGCAGAAGACGGGATGGCCTTTGACTCCCGATGAGCGCGCGTACGTGCTCAAACCGGAATTCGAGCGCCGCCCCGGGGCCGAGCAGAAGAAGCATCTTCCGGCGATGTGGCCGGTCGTCCCAAGCGCGGGGAATTGGGGCGGGACGAGCTGGCTGGATACGCACGCAAAGTTGGTCGACTATGTGAAAGCCAACGCCGGCCCCATCAATGTGCTGCTCGTCGGCGACAGCATCACGCAGCAGTGGGGCAGCCCGCTGGACAAAGGCATGATGAATGAGTCATGGAAGAAACATTTCAGCAGCTACAAAACGATCAATATCGGCATTGGCGGCGACAAGACACAGAGCGTTCTCTGGCGGTTGGATCACGGCGGCGTTGCAGGGTTGCAGCCGAAAGTCGTGATCGTCATGATCGGCAACAACAACATGTTCTTCGCTCCGGAAACCGGCGTCGAGGTCGCTGCGAAAGGCGCGCAGATGTGCGTGGCAAATGTGCGCGAGAAGTTCCCGCAGGCGGAGATCATCGCGGCCAAAATCCTGCCCTGTCATGCGCCCGGCAACGATTTTTATGAGAACATCAAGAAGACCAACACCGTGCTCGACACGTTGAAACTCGACAGTGATCCGAAAGTTCATGTGCTCGACCTTTGGAACGATTTTGCAAATGCTGATGGCACCATCAAGAAGGCCCTTTTCGTGCCCGACAACATCCATCTTTCGCTCGAAGGTTACGCCGTCTATGCGGAGCGCTTGAAGCCGCTGCTCGACAAATTTCTTGAAGGAAAAGGTCTCGGCGGCGATGTGATCATTCCCGCGAAAAAGACCGGCGCTGCTGGGACGTCATCGCCGGAAGCGTACGCGATTTCCAACGCCTCCGCGTGCGACTTGTTGCACAAACCCACGCCGAAGACCGCTGACGGCAAATTGCTTATCTATCCCTATGCGCCCTACAACGAAGGCAAAGTGGACCCGCAGCTCACCGGCTGGCCGTTGACCGATGCGGAAAAGGCATGGGTCGCGAAAGGCGAATACGAGCGCAAGCCCGGCCACGAGGCGCAGAAGCATCTGCCCGAAATGTGGTTCGTCACGCCCACGGCGGGACATTGGAAACCGAAGGACGGCGGCGCTGGCAATGCGTGGATCGATCACCACGCCACGAACATGGCGAACGTGAAAGCCGCTGCTGGCAGCATCGACATTGCTTTGCTCGGCGACAGCATCACGCAGCACTGGGGAGGTGGTTGGGACGGCGAGCCGTTTAATGCCGCGTGGCAAAAACATTTCGGCGGGATGAAGACCGTGAACCTCGGCATCGGTGGCGACCGCATGGAACACATTCTCTGGCGGCTTGATCACGGCGCGCTCGATGGCGCTTCGCCGAAAGTGATCGTGCTCATGATCGGCGTGAACAACGCGCCGCTCGTTCAAGGCAACGGAGTCCCCGCCACCGCCGCCGCACACGGCATCAAACGCTGCATCGAAAACCTCCGCCTGCGCTGTCCGCAGTCACAGATCGTCCTCGTGAAGATTCTCCCGGCGTTCGATCCCAGCAAAGAAGTCGGCAAGCAGGTGGTTAACATCAATGCCGCTCTCGACACGTTGAAACTCGACAGCGATACGCACATGCATGTCGTCGATCTTTGGAGCGACTTCACTCATGCCGACGGCACACTGAAATCGGAATTGTATTCCGACAAATATCTTCATCTCGGCCCCGACGGTTACGAGCTTTTCGCTAGGAAGTTGAAGCCGATGGTGGAGGCACTGACGAAGTGATCAAACGGAGAGACTTCATCGGATGCTCGCGACGATGCATTCCAAAAGCATCGCCGGATCCAGTTGAAAAGTAGCCCGTGAAATGGATCATCTTCTTTGAGGAAGTGAATCTCGCGGTGGATCGCGAAGCACCGGCGGCCATTTTCATCAACGGTCGTGGAGACGAGGGGGCTGCATGGCCCGCCGGTTCTCGAGGCAACGAACGAATCGTCATCGAAGGCAACCGCTTCGAACGTTGCGGCGGCAATCCTGTGAAAGCGGAAAAGGCCGACTCGGTAACCAGCAAGTGAACCCATGAAACAGACCAATACATTCCTCACTGCCCTGCCGATTCCTCTGACGGCACTGCACGCGGTCGATGCGCCACGATCACCCATGCAAGTGCCAGACATTTTACCGCCGTGAACAAATTTTTGAAAAATCATACGAAGTCTGGCCAACGCTCCGGAATTATTTGTGCGAGGAGATTAAGATCGAATCGCTATTCCAAAGGTGCGCAAAATGTCCGACCACCATACACTCGCCGTGCAGCAGCTCTTCGTGAAGCACCAGCAGCTTCTGCGGGCGTTTGTCGCGGCGTTGGCTCCTGATTTCCCAACAGCCGACGATGTCATGCAGGAAACTTTTTTAGAAGTCACGCTCAAGGCTTCGGAATTCCAACTCGACTCCAACTTCCCCGCTTGGGCGCGGAGCATTGCGAAGTTCAAAGTTTTGAGTCATGCGCGAGACCGCCAGCGTAATTCGGCGCGGCTGGCGGACGATGTGATCGAGACGCGCTTCGTCAGCGGCGACGAGTTTTGTATCAACTTCAGCAAGCATCGAGTTGATCTCGTCCTGCGCTGGGCGCGCTCGTTTCTTCGGCGGCATGTCGCCGCTTACGATCCGGTCATGGACATGGACCCACGTCTCAAAATTCGCACAGTCGTCCAGATTGAACGCGAGCCCGCTCAAGTCAAGCCCGCCCTTCTTCGTGTCGGCGCTGCGGCATCATTCCGCCACTAGCTTTTTCAAGTTTTCAAGCACGTTGGCGTTCTCCCAGATCAACGTGTGGTACTTCCGCACGGTTCGACCGGCTTTGTCGATCAGGATCATCTGCAGCCCGTGGATATTGACGCGGTCGCCATTGTAATTGACCAACACTTTCATGTCGTCGAAGAGAGCGTTTTTCCCAACGGTATCCGGGCGCAACATCATGACATTGGCGTTGCATTGGATTCCCCGGGCCGCCGCGTAACGGCTTAACACCTCGGGCGAATCAAATTCTGGATCGTATGTCATCACCACCAATTGAACATGCTTTTCGATGTCAGCCTTACGCAATTCAAGTTGAAGCTTTGCCGCGGTCGCTGCGGCAAGCGGGCACTTGTTCGGGTTCTCACAGCGCGAATACAGAAAGGTAATGGCGATTGGTTTGCCGATGAGGTCGTCCAGTTTGAATTTCTTTCCGTCCTGATTTGACACTTCGCAACTCGTTGTCCATGCTTTCTTTCGCGCGGCGGGTTCCAGCCAGGGTGTTTCAGTAATGCCGGACAAGTCCTTTGTCGCTAGTGCGCAGAGTTTGCAACCACCTGGTGTGGCAACCGTCTGTGGTTGAACTGCGGCAGTTGGCTCTTCAGCCAACACAGCCGCGCAAAGGATTAGGAGGTGCGCTATTGCTGATTTCATCGGCCAGTTCCACGAATTTTTGTCAAGGCTTGTAGAGCTTCTTCATTCCAAGCCGGCATGTTCTGATCGGAAGCGGGAGTAGTGTGCGATAGCGCCTCAAGCAAGGGTATTACCTCAAACGCGCCTGGGCCGATCTGGGCAAGGGCGCGGATAGCTTCGATGCGTCCGCTTGTCGTTAGGACTGGTTGCAGCACTGAGCCGTGAGCGGCGGGTGGTGGGATAGCGTCTTTGAAATCGTCGGTCAGCGCGCGGGATAAGAATGGAATCCAGGCGACACCCTTGGCGCCCAGCTTCCCCGCCGCATATGCCGCCGCTGCAAAATCAGGCGCGGACGCCGGGTCGCTATTGGCCAGCATGTCCGCGATGAACCGCGGCCCGTCCGAAGCGCGGCCAACGTCGGCCAGAGTCACAAGCAAGTGCGTGCGAAGCCCATACACTTCATGCTTGTCTTTGCCGGAATACAACTTCGCCCGTTCATCAAGTAACTCGCACAGCACTCCGCTTGAAGTTCCAGCGTCGGTGCCCAGTCCACGCAAGACCTGAAGGTATGGGAGCACCTGCGCTGAACGGCAGGAGGCATCCAACTTTTCCAACGCGCCGGTTAATTCAGTGAGACAGGTTATGGCTTTCGGGCCATACCGCAGTAGCGCCGCCGCCGCTTCATGTCTGACGGTGGGGCGCTCATGTTTTAAAGCGCGCGCCAGATTCTCCAGCGACTGATCCTGATAGGGCACAAAGCGCTCCAATGCATCCAGGCGATATAGCGCCTCCTGCCCGGCGAGTTGAATGCACTGAGAATTTGAACGTGCGGCCGCTTCAAATGCGATGCGACTTTCGTCATCGCCCCATTGGCTCAGGGTCATCATCGCGGCCCGTTGTACGGATTCATCCTTTGCGGTGAGCGCTTCGCGCAAAGCGGGTATTGGGTCTCGCTGCCCAAGCTCGCGCAGGTGTTGAATGGACGAAACGTCCCAAGTGCGTGCGCCCGCATCGCTGCTACTTGCGCTATCTTCGATAACGCGAACTGCAATGTCATACGCTTGTAAATGAGGAGAATCCTTCGAGCCAGGGTACGCAGCAAATACCTTCATCGCTGGATCGCCAAACAGCATTTCGGTCTTGTTCAGGTCACTATAATAAGCCGCCTGGCCATTGTTCCCCATGCTTGTTGAATAAGCCCATTGCTGTGCGCACATCAGCGCGTCGCCCCAGCGCATCATGCTCGAATCGGCGTTGTGCATCAAGCGCGTCATAAATGCCACCGCGCAATCGGAATTCATGTAGGTTGACGTTGCAATAGACGCTGAAATTCCGCCTTGCGGTTGCGTCAGTGCCTGTATCGCGATGCTGTGAAAGCTGCTCGTGTCTTTCGCCATCCAATTCGCCGTGCATGTCGATTGCAATAGGACCGCCTTGCCTGTCCAGGTCTGAACCGCTGTCGTGTCCAAAATTCTAGGATCATTTTTCCCAAGGCGTGAGGCGTTGCCGTGTCCAACATAGAGAATCCAATCCGCGCCGCCGTTCGCCGCGGTTGTCAAAGCCGAGCCAACTTCCGGTGATGTCGGATAAGTCACGCCCAGATAATTCGCCTGCCAGCTCATGTCTGGAAACGCCAGTTGCATTGCGGCTGCTTGTGCCGGGAAATCAGCGGTCAACGGGTCCACCGCGTCGGCAGCGGCGTGAACGCGAACGCCGGAACTCGGCGCGCCGCTGTAATTCACGATCCGGTTCACCAACGTGTTCAATTCTCCGGCATCGTTCACCGGTAATCGGCCTATCGACACTTCCGGATACCCCCGGCCGAGGTCTCCAAAAGCACTGTCCGAAGTGCTTTGCGACCAGAAACTCGTCGAGACCAAGAATGTGGGGCAGAGCGGATTGACATTCAGGCCGCTGTAGTTGCGGTAATCGTAGGTCGTGCGGCCTGTCAAAAGCAGGTAACGCGGGTGCAGCGCGCGCACGGCTTTCTGGATGGCCGCCGGTCCGAATCGTCCGAAATTATAGTAATCGAAGAGCTGCTCCTGATCGGCATACATCCCGCGGATGCCTTCCTTCGCGCGCTTCACCAAAAGCGGTTGCACGCCCGTGGCGAATTGAGCCGGGCCGGTTGCGAGGTAAGTGCCATTGAGCCGAATAGGAGCGACACGCCGCAGGTTCACCGCAACCGGCGCATTCTCCTGGCCCACAGGTACCACCAGATACTGACCAGTATTGGCCATGAATCGCAGTCGCAATGTGCCGTCCGGTTGGGCTTGAGTTTCAGCAGGCACCAATGCCGCGCGATCGGAGTAGCGAGTGTCAACCACATAGGCACCAGCAGCAGGTATATTGTACAGTTCAAAGAGTTGCGCCGCGTTGGATGTATTGACTATAGGCAACGGCTTTGAACCGTCCAGCAGTTGTGCGTAGTTCATTGTTATCGAATGCAGGAACGCGACCTGCGAACTTTCGCCCGCGATGCTGGGCGTCACCAAACTCACAGTATTGCCGCCATTGAGCAACACACCATTGGGAACCGTGAAGTTCAACTGCATCATTCGGTTGCCACCGCTCCAAGACGTCTGGCCAATCAGCTTATTGTTGATCGAAACCAGCAGGCCGTGATCGGGGTTGACCGTGGCGCTATTGTCCGTGAGACTCCAGAGATTGATGGTTAAGGTTGCCGTACCCGATGAGGCCATCGGCGTATTCAACGCGAAGTTCTGCGACGTTCCGTCGGTTAGATACTGGCCCGAAAACCACGGCGCGTAAGTGTACGGACGATAGTTGAGGTAATCGAAGTATACATCATGGTAATGATTGGTCACGGTCGCGGGCGTTGTCACATTCAGCGGCAAGAAACTGGCGAACAGCCCGGTCGCAATCGAGTTGGGACTGACTGCCGTATGGCCCGCGATGCGGCGCAGGAAGAACGCATCTTTGTTGGTGTAATCGTCCTGATAGCCCGGAGCAAAGATCAACAATCCAGACGGCGTAATCGCCAACGCCGGGAAGCTGCGGCCTTCCCGTTGCAGCGAGACATGATTGATGTCGAAACCGGCAGGCAACGACGCCTGTGGGATGAGCAATACGCCAGGCGATATAGAGACGACTTTTGCCGCTGAGTAACTTGAAACTTTGTTGAGCGCTTGTCCTGAAAACCAGCGTATCCCAATGGATGGGCTTGCGGCTGCCGTTTTAGACTCTTTGCCAGTGGTACCGCTCGGCCTTTGCGTCAGTTTGGCCGCTTCGCCTTTTGGAATGGAATTTGAAACTCCGAACGATGCCCTGAGCAACTCCGCATTCTTTGCACCAGCCGCCATCTTAAGACTGGCCGTAGCTGCGTTCAGTCCGTCGACAGTCATTGCATTCAAGGTATACGCGTTTTCAACTACACAAACGCGATCGGCAAGGTGCTCGTCGGTTTCCGTCTCACCTGATATGCCGATGCTTTCCAGTTTGTATTCATACACGCCCTGCGGTGCCCAGTCATACAACCGGTATAGCTTCAAGTCCGGAGCAGTGATTCGGCCTGCGACCAAACCAGCGTTGACCTTCGTCCAACCATGCTGATCGAGCAAGCGCCGGTACACATTGAATCCGAGATTCTGGAATTCTGAAATGGCTTCCCACTCCAGCGCCACGCCATCGCCTTCGGGCTTAGCTGTGAATGCGCCCAACGTCACCGGGGTCACGCTTCCAGTCAAACTAACGGTAACCGCGTTGGCGGAATATTGCACATTGACGGGCGAAGTTCCGGTTACGGGGACGCCGTTCAATTTGACCGTGGAGAATGTGCCGCTGATAGTTCCCGTCGAACTCAATACGGTGTAGGCATTGGCACTGGACGAACCCGCCGGCACGCCCAGTGACAGAGTTCCGCCGAGCGTACAGGCGCCGCTCACGATGAGTTTTTGAGTGCTGCTCGTGCTAGCAGTGTTCAGTGCGATTTTCAGAGTGCCGCCGGCGCTCATGTCCAGCCCGGTTACTGTCAGCGATTCGCCATTGGCGGGCACTGCGCTGCCAATTGTCGCCGCGCCCGGCCATACATTGCCCGTCGCACTGGTTCGCAAGGTCCGGTTGATGGTTCCACTCGTGCCGCGAATGGTTGCTCCCGAAGTCACCCCAATGCTACCGGGTGTATTGATTGTTCCGTTCACGGCCAGGGTGTAGGCACCCGACTGCGGTGCCGCGAAAGTAATTGCCGCTGGATTTACGGTTGATGACAAAGTGATGGTGCCTGCCGTGTCAGTTCCGCTTCCGATGAAGACGTTGTTACCATCCGCCCATGCGCCAGCGCTCCATCCGGCAGTGCCCGTCGCCCAAGTTCCGTTGTTACCGTTCCAAGTGTAATTCGAACTGACCGTCGTAGAACCATAAAAAGATTGGCCGATCAGATACGGGTAAACACCTTTTCCATTGGAATCCTGAGTCATGAAATATGCGTATGTGCCACTTGGGTACTCCGGCGTTACGCAGTACCTGCCGTTATATTGATCCAACGTGCCGGTGTTGGTAAATGTCGAATCGTCGATGAAAAGTCCGGAAAGGTATTCAAACGTAAGCGAGGTTCCAGCTGGAATGGTGACTGCGGATTTCATTTGAACGCTGTTGGTCGGTCCCGTATACGGAGGGTGGCCGCCGCCGACATAGGTCACGTTGGCCTGATTGAGAATCCAATTGGTACCGCTGGCAAGGCCGGCCGAATTGGTTGTAATACGCATTCCAGGATTGAGTCCGAGGCCTCCCGGGTCCGAAGATAAAACGATGGTGGCGCTGTTGTTCACTGCGCTCGCGACGGTCACCGTGGCACTTGATGGTCTGTTGGCACCCGTGTTGGTTGTAGTATATCCACTGACCATCAATTGAACGCCGCTGGTCGAGTCCGTTGGTTTGACATATCCGTATGGACCGTAAATTGGATAGCCGTCAGAGCACCAGCCCATGAGTTTGCTGTGGCCATCGGACTGGCGGTATGAATTGCCTGAAAATCCCGTTACACCGACCCACGAGTTGTTGGTGATGAACGCGGTATCGTGATAATGATACTGTCCGCCATTTGAAGAAGGCGCTCCGTGGCCGCCATAGACGTCTTCGCCGTTGATCTGGGACGCATTAGCGTCGTAATGCCACACGACTCCATTTTTAGTTATTGTCGACCCGTTTCCAGGACCGTAAATAACCAGGCCCGCGACGGTGATTCCGATGGTTCCAGCGGCGTATTTTGCAGATGCATGTGTGGCCGCTCCGGCATCCGTGCCGCCTCTGTACGGGTAGTTCAACGTCAGGTTTTGATTGCCGGGAACATTGATAGTCAACGGACCAAATTTGATGTTGGTGCCGTCAGGCAGATCGGTGGAATTGATTGTAAATGTATTTCTGTCGGAGCTGAGCGTGCTCGACGTAACAACACCGACCAGGGAGGAAGTGGGATCATAGTTCGCGCCCATAATCGAAGCTGAAGTGACACCCAGAAAAATGACGCCAACACGCAATCGCAACAGCATAGAGAACCTTTCAAATAAAATGCTTCCGTCGGGGCTCTATGTGTCTAGGCCAACTTCGGTTATCAGAAAAATATGAAGTCTTGGCTCATGAGGCTAACTGGGTGACGCCGCACAATGACATGAAGAACGCCCCTTTTAAAGAGATTCTCGTTCCCTCCGATTCCAATGACGCCGATGCAATCGCCGCGCGCAAGCGCCTCGGCGATGTTCTCGCTGAACTCAATCCCGCCGCCGGCGTGACGAGCCTCTCGATTGTTGCGCGCCGCACCGTTTAATTTTTTTTCTGGCTTTCCAACTGACTCTTGTACCGCTCGCGGTCCGCGGCTTCGCCGTGTGCGGTGACGGGAAGATTCGGGACGTAAAAGATGCCCGCTTTCAAGCCGTCGAAATGCAGCCCGCGGCGCGTCTTCGCAATCGCCTTGTAGCTCGTCATCGCGTCCCTCATGATGTCCGCGCATTTTGCCGCGACCAGATCGGCCGGCACTTCTTTGACCGCCTTGCCTTCCAATCCAAATTCATTCGGCTCGATCACAACGACACCTTCTTTAATCGTGACGCCGTTCACCTTCGGAAGATCTTTTGCCGTCGCCGCAGTGGCATACACGAAGTGCCCTTCGAATTCCTTGCTCCACGCCATCGCCGCAACTTTCGCCGCCAATTCTTCCTGTCGTTTGGCGTTCTCCGCAAGAATCACGATCAACGGTTGATCCTCGCTGGCCGCTGTGGCAAGCCCCACTTTCGCGTTCAACGAAACCGGCAACGCCGGCGCGCCTTCTGCTTTTTTCAGCGGATATTTTGCCGCGATCTCGTCCATGCCTTTGGCCATGTCGGGAGCGTCTTTATACAAATCCATCGGCCCGCGTCCGGGTCCGCGGCCTTTCGCGGCGGGCTTGCCTTCGGGCGTCAAAATGGCGAACGCCGTGTTCGACGGTTCGCGGTTGGAAAGCGTCGAAATGAACGCCTTTTCGGATGCGTCCTCATACGAGATGACACGGATGCACACAAATTTCTTCGCCGCGGCGGCCACTTCGGAGTGGGACAGGAAACTCCTGTCCATCGTGAGCTTGCCCGGTCACCACATGCCCGACACGCCCGCGCAATGCGGCGCCGCGCTGATGAACAGAATCGGCTTGCCCGTCCGTTTCGCCTCTTCCAGGCCGCCCGCCAGAGTGCCGTACCATTGAATGTACGCATCCGGCGCTTTCACCACTGGCCCCGCGTTCTGCCCGCCCGGCCCACCGTTCTGCCCGCCTTGCCCCGCGCGCGCGTTAGCCATCAAAATCAAACATACCACCAGCAAAACGATTGATACCTTTTTCATCAAAAAGGCTCCTCTGCATTGTGCCAATTGTTGTCTTGCTAACGACGCAAATCAATACCTTTGCTCCGCCAGCCAGCCTTCATTGCCGCTTGCTGCGCTCGCGAGCCGCTGCTTCGCCGGGATCGGTGACAGGAATTTTCGTTTCCCAAAAAATGCCCAGCCGCCGGCCATCACGCACCTGCGCCTGCAACGATTTTTCCTCTCGGACAAACGCTTTCATGCCGGCGGATAGCGTCGCGGACAGCTCATTTGGGGCTCCCGTTTGTGCCAGCACCTTGCCCTTGAGTCCGAAGCGGTCCGCTTGGATCACGAAGAGGGTGGATCCTTCTTTGACGCCCTCGACGGACGCGAGGTCTTTCGATTCGAGAGTCGATGCGTAGATAAATCGCCCGACAAACGCGGGGCTCCAGGCAAGCTTGGCCAAGGCGCCCGACAGTTCCGCCTGTTTGCTCTCGTCTTTGGCGCAAATCACCACCAGCGGCTGCATATCGGCGGACGCGACATCCAGGCCGATCCGAACGTCGGCCGTTAGCGGAAGTACGGCGAGATCCACCTTGGGCGCATACTTCTCCATGATCTCGTTCATGCCGTCGGCCATGGCCTTCGCGTCGGCATACGAATCTTTGATGCCGCGTCCCAATCCTGTTCGGCACGGCACGTGCTACTCAACAAAGTGTTATTTTTC